>CAYVXE010000038.1:32060-35389 GCA_964455375.1 uncultured Calditrichaceae bacterium | reverse complement strand
GATTTTATGAACAATTTTTTTTCCAAATTCGAAAATGTCATCCACTTGTTCGTTGGCGAGATCTCCTTTAGTTGTAAAAATCCCTTGAATTTTCATTGGCCTTTCTAAGTGGAATAGAAATGAAGAAACAAAGTCAAGATCTTTAACAGTCTTACCCTGAATGTTCAAAAGATAGTAATTGCCGAGATCTCGCGTCCTGTCATAAACCGACCGGATGATCTCCGAGTAATTAACTTTGCGCTCTGCGTCTCTGTTAAAAATCTTAACGACTTCATCATTCAGTTCCTCTCTCTCGATGAAAATGGGAAGAGGGTTCGGGAGTTGCCTATTCGCCTTCAGTTGAGAGAAACTAAACAATTGCAATGCATCGTCACTAGTTACCCTGCTATTTATGCTGAATGTGGCGGTATGATGTTGCAGGAACGGTTTCTTGGTGTTGTAACCGGTGAGATAGTCGCTGACGCCATAGGTGACGTTGCCGATTTCCTGGTTGAATTCTTCCTTGTTGAAAACACGCTTGGCGATATACGTCCCATGTGTTATGCGACAATCCTCGACACCAGCATTTCGTAAATACACATAAATGTAATGTTTGCCCAGAACGTTCACAGAGTTACCATTGATTGGTTCATTCTCGACTTCTTGTAATCGTTCTTTGACCAAATTGATGAGACTATCTAAACAATAATCCCGAAAACACTCACATAGCTTCCTATGAGGGTCGCTTTCGCAATACTCCAGTGTAGCCAGGAAGTAATCTTCTAATCTGTCCTGAATCTCATCGATTGCCATCACTTTAAATGCCACACAAAATGGCGAACAAGAGTGGATCTTCTTTTTTGAATCCAGCGCCTTATTCAACTTGGGAGAGTCAGCGCTTACTGCGCCTTGCTGACGGATGAGACAGTCTTGAAGAAACAACGTAACCTCGTCTCCTTGCCGAAAGAATCTACTTTCATGCCGTAGTAATTGCCCGGTTTCGTCAAGTTCGATTTGAATATGAAGTCCTTCCTTCGGTTGAAGATTCAATTTGAATGAATCCGGACTCAATGACCGAGTAAAGTTGATGATTTCCCTTAACATATTACAACCTCTTTTGTGTTTTTGGTTTTAGTATCAGAAGCTAACCTTCTCAAAGAAGGTCAGCTTCTAAAACAGCTTCTGAAAGTTAGCTTCTGGAGGTCACTCTTTTCAGATGGCAATCTTTTTGAAAAAAGTCACCATCTTGCTTGACGCTGACCATTTCACTAATGGTTAGCGTCTGTGGCCAAGTAATCAGACGGTAACCTTCTTGAAGAAGGTCACCATCTGACGAAAGAATTCACTCCAGTGTGAAGCCTTTTATGTTCTCATCATCTTTGTAATCCACGACGAATTTCCTGTAGGCGTCTCTCTCCGAAAACTGGGACAGGATGATTTCAGCCTTTATCAAAGTACCACTTCTTAAACCAATATAGTCTCTAAAGCTGGAGAATTCCCAATCTTCCGGACTTTTCGACAAGCCTGCCTCAACCGGATTGATGTGGATATAACGCGAGAGGTGCAGTAAATATTCATTCCGGTCGATGTGAATACTCTTGAACGTTCCTTGAAACAGGTGACCTGCTCTATCATACTGTTTATTGATCGCTTTGGCATGGGAGGTTTGCAATGCAAGCATCAGGTTCGAAATACCTCTTTCAATAACCTCCTTTAGAATAAGGTGAAAATGATTCGGCATAAGGCAGTAGCAAATAAGTTCCGTGCCATATTTTTGCAGCCCCGCTTTCAGGCGTCGAAGAAAGAAAAGATAGTTTTCACGCTCGAAAAAAATTCTCTGTTTATTATTACCACGATTGAGGATGTGGTAATAGTTTCCACAAATGAATTTCGGTTTTGACACTTTTTCCTCTTGTGTTTTAAGATTTTTTTTATTTTACAAGAAGCTAACCTTCTCAAAGAAGGTCAGCTTCTTTTATCATGCCGAACCCCTGCGACCCGCGTTCCCCGAGACCACACTCCCAGGCGGTCTGCATGAGTTCAGGACTTCCCTCCAGCGTAAAATAGGTCTCAAAGCAGGATACTTTTGTTTCCTCCCGTGTTCCCTCCTTGATGGCGATGAGCTTCGATTTCGGCTTGTCTGTCGCTTCAATTCGAAATAGAAACGCTGAATTTTCCGGTAAACTGCCGTGAATAATCTTGTACTTTTCCAACACATTGTTTCGGAGAGCGTCGGACAGCTCCGGGTCATCCGGCCGGTAGTAGTAAGTTTGCGGCCTGCCATCCCGCTCCTGCTTGGTACTGGCCGTTATGGGGGACATACACTTGAAGCGCATTTTTTCGTGGAATTCCGGTGTCGGCAACGTCTCCACCTGTTCTACGCGAAACGTTGCCCGCACACCTTGCGAAGCGATGGTCATTTCCGTGGTTTCAAACAATCCGAGGACAAAATGCTGGACAAATTCCTCCAACATAGGGCTCCCTACCTGCAGACTCCATGTGCCGGTCCTGCCCACCAGCATGGCGCCTTTGCGGTGACCGCCTGGAATCCATAGTTTTGAAAAGGTAAACAGTTTCATCAATCTGCCGCTGACGGCGGAATACCCTTTATCGTGTAAAAAAGCGGCATATTCAGGTGAAGCTTTTTGCAGAATTTTATAAATTGCAGCAGATAGCGGGTACTGATAATTTATTGGAATGGAGGAATGTTGGTCGAATGGCCGTAACGAGAGTTTGATTCGCATGCTGTAACCTTCTAAAATCTTAGCATTGCTGTAAAACCATTCTCCCCGGAATGGAGGTTTATAGGTGCGTGGTTTATTTAAAGAACAGAAGACATTTAAAGAACGTATTTTTATCCATTATATTCAATAAAAAAATTGCTTTATTTTTGTTACTTTTAACGATTCCTCTAAAATAGACATTTGATATTCCGTGTTCTGAAATCGTTTTATGCATCAGACCTTTCGGCTCCACTACGTTCCGCTCAAGGTGACAGGAGAGGAGTAAATGCTGTAGCGTAGGTTTTAGCCTGCGAGTGCGACCTTTTGCCTGTAACAAAACCATTGATGCGTTGGCACCTACCTCTACCCTGCGTGTACATTACATCAAACACCGGAGGACACCGAAAAGGCAGTGACAGATAATGCAACTCTCGCAAAGAGCGCAGAGAATTTACAATTGTTGCTAAGCCAATAACTGAGCGCTTTAAGCAATTAACATTTTTGCACAGTCCCTATGGTCATTCGAAGTTGAAACTTTCCGGAAATTATGTTCCAAAATAGAAATCTTGGACCAAGAAAAAAATCGCCCCTGTCACTATGTCATTCAGAGCCGGCAGCAGCCGGAGA
>CAYVXE010000038.1:21676-31960 GCA_964455375.1 uncultured Calditrichaceae bacterium | reverse complement strand
CGTGCATACATTCGGTCCAGAATGGTTTTGATGCGCTGGCCGTAATCCGGCAGTACCGACCAGCGCTGCGAAAGATCAAAAATCGTGGTAGCGCTGCCGCGTTTGACGTGATCGAAGCGTGGATCAACTTTGCGCTGGTTCAAACGACGCGTGCTGGCGTAGGCTTTTAAATGTTGAATGTGTGCCCGGACGCCAATCTTCATGGAAGGAAAGCGATCACCGGGGCCGCTGCCATCGGCACCGATGCCGGCAAAATTGTTTTGGTCGGATGACGTGTCGCCACCAAACTTGAGGAAGCCGGTTTCGAGGCACATTTGGGCAAAGGCGACATCATAATTGACCCCCTCTTTTCCGGCTTCGCTGCGATAGGTTCGCGCCAATTCACGCGCGCGTGAACGGCTCACGGATCGATTATGCTGCATCAGGAAGGCCGCCAGCTCATGCACCGAAAGCCTACCCTCACCCATGATACGGTATTTTGCATCCGGCGGCGCCTCGTAGCGCACATTTGCACCGCCGTAGCAGGCGAACCCATTTAAACAAAAAAGAAGCACAAGCCGTTTTATGAAAGGCCAGGACAAAGAAGCATATCGGGTCATAAAAACTACTTTTGCGGTTTCAGAAAATAGGTTGTCAAAAATGTCGTCACATGTTGCCAGTAGTCATTGCTGTCAGCGAATTTTGCCCACAATGCGCGGGAGCCGTGGTTGCCCCGGGTCTCCGGAATGAAGCTTTGCTTCTTCCCGGATGGAATGGCGTTGAAGATAGATTGCCAGTTCTGCTGTTCGCCATTTGCCGAGGTAATAAATACCGGACAGGTGATCTTCTTTGCCGCGTCGGTAATGAAGGTTCCGCTTTGTCCCAATTTCGTAAAATACTCTCCGGGAGAAAAAGCGAGAACGCCATCGCTAATTTTGCCGTTTTCACCGGTGAGTTTCAGTACCAGTGCGGCGGAATAAGAACTGCCCCAAACGATGAGCTTACCTTTTGCGTAATTCGCATGAGCAAATTGTAGTGCCGCCTGCATGTCCTGGTACGCGTCAAGGTACGTGGTTCCCTTTTTTGCAGAAACTGCCCGTTTGTGAGTTTCATTGTCAACCCCGTTTACACCGCCGCCGGAACGCAGGTCTACGGCCATGCAGTTGAACCCCAGTTCATTAAGCTTCGGCATGATCTCCTGATATTCACCGCGGCTCCACCCTGCCTGGTGAAACAGAATGATAAACGGCGCTGACAACGCATGCGTCACGCTCAAGTCTGCTGTAATATCCAACCCATCCGGAGCTTTAAAGGTAATTGTTTTTTGCTCGATTGTACCGGCATTTTTTGCGTCGTTTGCGGCTGAATCTTTTTGCCGCGCCCCTGACTTGCTGCATGCCAGCAGCGCTAAAAGCATCACACAAAAGGCGAAGCTATTTTTCATTTTGAACACGATTCATCTCCTTTTTTAAATGACATTTTCTACCTGGCAAGCATGGGCCCAAGGTTGCGACCGCCGAGCAGATGCATGTGCAAATGAAAGACTTCCTGACCGCTGTCCCGATTGCAATTAATGAGCAAACGGTAACCGCTTTCATCGATGCCCTCCTGTTTGGCGATTTTTGCCGCCACCGTAAACAAGTGCCCTAACACCTTTTCATCTTCATCCCCAACATCATTTACCGTCGGGATACAATAGTTCGGAATGATCAGAACATGAGTGGGCGCCTTGGGATTGATGTCCCGAAAGGCTGTCACCTGTTCATCCTCATAAACAATATCCGCCGGTATTTCCTTGCGGATAATTTTACTGAAAATGGTTTCTTCTGTCATTATTCACTCCTTTCTAAAAAATTTTACAGACTAAAAAGCGATGTACATCACGAACAGCACCGTGTTTTCTGCCGGATATTTCGAGCCGTGCGCAGCCGACAGATCTGACACAAACATAATGCAGATTTCTCTTCAGACATTCGCCCATAAGCATCAACTTAAGGATTATTTTCAAAACATGGTAATATCAAAACAAAAAAGCGCCACATGCTCGTGGGGCTGTCCAAAAAGAGGCAATAGAAATATGTAGCTCGACATTTATGTCGGGAAATTCGCCTCAAGGTCGACGACATAAATGTCGCGTTACAGTCCCTTTGCAAGTTTTTTAGACAACCCCACGGGGTTGTAGAGAAATTCTGTTTCGATGAACCAATTTAGATAGAGAAACAAAGTTTCTAAGACAAGTGTGTTCCCAAACCGGAGTTTGGGAACAAGCCGGGCGCTTGAGTTGACATACAAGAACAACCGCCGGATGAGAGTGGCGGTTCCATCAACCTCCACTAATCCCAGAACTCCCACTCCACGCCGAATCGGATGTTCCTGATGGGCATTAAAAATCCCGGCGTCAACTGATACACTCGATCAAACATATTTTCCTGTGCGATGACGATTTTCGCATCTTTAAAGATTAAAGAGATCTTCCCGTCAACCACAAAATCGGAGTTGAGCTGCACATAGTCGCCAAAATTTGGATCGTTCACATAACTCAGACCGGTGCGTTTTCCAAAAAACCGACCGTCAAGTCTGACCTTAATAAAAACATATTTATCAAAAAATGAATGCCCGTATTCCAAAAAACTGTAAAATGACCATTCCGGTACCAGAAGTTGTTTGTTCAAGGCATTTTCATTCACATGCAGATAAGAACCGACGAACCCAGCCTGTCCTCCGGCAGCATACTTCCAGATGAGTTTTGCATCAGCCCCGCGTATGTTCCGCACCCCGCTATTAACCGGTCCGGAAGTCGAGTCGACTTGTGCGGTGGTAATCCAGTCGCTCATTCTGTTTTGGAAAACAGAAATTTGTAGTAAGTTATTTCCCTTTGTTTTTTTAAAACCGACTTCGGTACTGTGTGACGTTTCCTCTTTCAAATCGGGATTTCCATGAAATGTTTGGCCTGGCCAGAAACGCTCGGCGAAACCCGGGTAGCGTTTTGCCCGCTGCCCTCCTGCATAAAACTGTGTAAAATCACCTGTTTTATAAACCAAATGCGCCGCAGGTGTAAAGGCAGCCGCATAAGCATCGTGCTTTTCAACTCTTGCCTGGAAACCCAGTCGCCATTTTTGTCCTAACAGCAGCTCATCACGAACAAAGCCGTAACTAAAAATATCAGAGTGGTCGCCTAATTCCTTCCCTGTCAGTTTATGGTTCTGAGCGGTTCCTCCAAACGCCAAATGATGCCGTTTTAGGAGAAAGTCCTGTTGAACAGCACCACTGAACATGAGATTGCGATTTTTAAAAAGAGCGGTGGTTCCCGAAAAGGATGTCTCGCGCAGATTGGAAATGACCACGTTTGCCTGAAAACGTTTCTTCGTTCTCAGCAAATCACCTGATTGCACCTTAAATCGGTGTTCGAACCGGAACTCCTCCCTGCGCGCATTTGCGGGCAGCGGAATAAATGCAGGAGCCATGGGGGCGGGAATTTCATTTTTATCCCGGCTGCGGTAAAAAGTATAGCCAAACGTGACATCGTTTTTGGGATGATAAAGAAGTTCCGCCTGCATTCTCGTACCGGTGTGATCCTGCCCCGTAGCAAGAAACCCATCGAATTCCTGGCGGTTGCCGCTTATAGTGACCTGCATTTTCCGCGAAAGCGGAATGACAAACAATACTCCCAGATCGCTGTAGCCCCAGTCGCCAACGCGATAAAATACTTTTGAATACGGGTGATTGGGTTCGATTGGGAATGTTTGCACATCCAACGTGCCGCCGATGGACTGAAAACCGAATGGTGCAAAGGACCCCGGACCGAGAAAAGATGATGATGACACGAGATTTATGGGAATAGCCATGGGATTGGTGTAACTTAGAATCGGGTCTAAAAATGGCAGGCCATTCAACAATAATCCGCTCTCTTGCGGCAAAGCCCCATGTGCAATCAGCGGTGAAAGCTGACCGATACTACCCATATCCAGCGCCTGAATGCCCGGTAAAGTCAGCGTGAAATCCTGAATATCCTCAGCAATGAGTTCTTTGGTTTCATTGAGTGTACTATGCCAGAACGGTTGTGCGGCCAAACGCGTTGAATCCTGATTTATGCTCGCAGTTTCAGCAACCTGAGCAGGCCTGACCGTTGTCGAATCCTGCGCAAAAGCAGATGACAGACAGAGCATCGTGGACATAAAAATGAGAAACCGGAAAGCCTGCGGCGCATGTCGTTTCAATGGACATTCACCTTTTTTAAGCCAGACGTTTTATGGATGGTTTTCAGAACCACAGGTACTGCCAGTGCAAATATCGCCGTATTCCCCAGGCTGTGAATGAGATAAAAAGGTACCCCCATTGCAAAGCTCGCCTGCATTTGTTGGAATGAAAATCCGGACATCCACTGAAAACTTAAAAATGCCATGAGATCGTATAACAAGGTTAGAAACAATCCAGCGGCTCCAAACTGAATCGCTATTTTCAATGTGCTTTCCCCGGTTACGTTTTTCTGGCCAACCCAGCCGCCAAACCAACCCACAAGGGCTCGATTCATTATTTGCGCCAGCATTAGAGGCAAAGGAGACATTCCGTACGGATTGAAAATAGAATAAAGTGTTTGCGCAATAACCCCCACAATTGCACCATTTCGCGATCCCAGAAAAACACCGGAAATAAAAACAATGGCCGTGAAGATTTCAATATTGGGGACTGCAATCAGCAAATAACCGCCGGCATAAGCCAGTGCGGAAAACAGGGAAATGGTTGCAATCTCTGAAAGGGAAAGTCGCATGGAACTCCGATTTTTTGATGTCTAATCTTATTTTTGCATATTTACCGTACTATTCTAATATTCGAAACTACTTTTATCCGTGTCAATCTTTGTTAATCAGTGGCTAACAATTTTGCGGCTTCGCCGCGCTGGGAATAATTCACACAAATAGGATCAGTTCATTTCCTCCGGGCTTACACAATGATTTAACGGCCCTTTTCCTTTGCCAAAATTCAAACTTTTACGAATAGCTGCCGTGACAAACTTCTTTGAAATGGAAATTGCTTCAGGCATCTTTTTCCCCAAAGCAAGATTGGCGGCAATAGCCGCGGCGTACGTGCAACCCGTTCCATGCGTATTGTTTGACTTTACGCGTTCTGCAAAAAACTCCGTGTAGCCGCGTCCGTCAAATAAAATATCCGTGGCGTCATCTTCACGGTGGCCACCCTTCACGAGAACATTTGCCGCACCCAATTGCCCTAGGCGAGCTGCAGCTTTTTTCATATCATCAAGATTTCGAATGGTTATTCCAGATAACATCTCAGCTTCAGGAATATTGGGTGTTAAAACCGTTGCCAGCGGAACGATTTGTTGCACAAAAGCAGTCAGCGCTTCCACCTCCAATAACGCATTTCCACCGGTAGAATACAGCACCGGGTCAACCACAAGATTCATGACCTGATAGTCTCGCAACATTTTTGCGACCGCTGCAACAATTTCACCGTTAGCCAGCATACCAAGTTTGACCGCATCCGCACCGATATCACTGAGAACCGATTCCATTTGTTGCACGACGAATGGTGCTTCCAAAATAACGATTCTCTGAACACCGCATGTATTTTGAGCCGTAACGGCCGTTAGTGCAGACATTCCGTAACAGCCAAAAGCATGAAACGTTTTCAGGTCTGCCTGAATGCCGGCGCCCCCTCCTGAATCAGAGCCGGCTATGGTGAGAAGGCGCTTCATCAATCATGTCTATTTAATTGCCGAGTGAATGACGGCGCCGCCGACCACCACATCCTGTTGGTAGAATACAACAGACTGCCCGGGGGCTACGGCTCTTTGTGGTGAATCAAACAGAACTTCCACCTTATCCTCATGCATTTTAATGGTGGCTGGTGCACCGGGATCATTGTAACGAATTTTCGTTTCCACCTTCATTTCTTCCTTGAGATTTTCTATGGCGATCCAATTCGGGTTTTCTGCAAAAAGGCCTACATGTTCAAGCTCTTTATTTGAGCCAACACGAACCGTATTTGCAGCGGCATCGATTTCCGTCACATATACCGGCTCCGGCATTGCCAATCCGAGGCCTTTTCGCTGTCCCACTGTGTAAAATGGAAATCCTTTGTGCGTACCGAGAACATTTCCTTCCCGGTCGACAATATTTCCCTGAATGTCGTTTAATTCCGGCTTCTTCATTTTCAAATATCGGGTATAATCATTGTCGGGGATAAAACAAATCTCCTGACTCTCGGGTTTCTCCGCAGTTTTGAGCCCCATATTGCGGGCCAGTTGTCTGATTTCATCTTTACTGTACTCGCCAACCGGCAACAAAGTGCGGGCTAAACCTTGCTGCTTGATTCCCCACAGGGCATACGTTTGATCTTTGTGATCATCTTTGCCCCGCTTGAGTAAATAGCGATGTGCTGCCTCGTCGTAGGCAGTGCAGGCATAATGGCCGGTGGCAATTTTGTCCGCACCGAGTTCCGCAGCTTTTTGGATGAGAACGCCCCACTTAATGTATGTGTTGCAACGAACGCACGGATTTGGAGTGCGGCCTTCAAGATACTCAAAGATGAAATTATCTGTAACCGCGGCTTCGAACTGCACCCGGAAATTCACCACATAGTGCGACACCCCTAACGTGTGACACACAGCGCGGGCATCATCCATGGTGTCGATGGAACAGCAGCCACTATCCTTGTTGACATTGCCGCCAACCCGGTCATAGTCCCACAAATTCATGGTCATTCCGATAACGTTGTAACCACGTTCCTGCAAAAGCGCTGCAGCAACCGAACTGTCAACACCGCCGCTCATCGCAACAAGAACAGTTTCTTTATTTTTTGGATTTATGATGGTCATCTATTCGTCTTTTAAATAATGTGATCATGATAAAGGCAACATAACCCTTATTTTCTTTTCAATCTTCGCAAACGAGTTAATATTTTTTGTAAAGTATGTACAGTGTAACTTATTTCGTCGGAGGTATTTTCCCGCCCAAAGCTGAAACGCAGCGCCGATCGAGCAAGATGTCCCGGTAATCCGAGAGCCGTGATCACGTGCGACGGCTCCACAATACCGGATGTGCAGGCAGATCCGTTCGAGGCGGCAATTCCTTCCAGGTCCAGGCTGAGAAGCAGCGAATCGCTTTCCACACCTTCAAAAGAAACGTTCACGATTCCGGGAAGCCGTTTACGTTCGTGTCCGTTAAAATGAATTCCCGATATGGACTGTTGTAATTCGGACGAGAAGTCAGCGCTCAATTGCTGCATCTTTGCGAGATCATCTTCCATTCTATTCAGACTTATTTCGGCAGCTTTACCAAAACCAACGGCGCCGGTAACATTCTCTGTCCCGGCTCGACGGTCCCGCTCGTGGCGGCCGCCATGGAGCAATTTCTCAAGCCGCAACCCTTGCCGGATATAGAGCGCCCCAATTCCTTTTGGCCCGTAGATTTTATGCCCGGATATGGAGAGCAAATCAATCGTCATATTCTTTACATCGATGGGAAGTTTACCGAACGTCTGAACAGCATCCGTGTGAAAGAGAACGCCGTGTTCTCTGGCAATCTTCCCAATTTCTGCGATGGGATTGATCGTGCCGATTTCATTGTTAGCATGCATAATACTGACGAGAAAAGTATCGTCCCGAAGGGCTTCCGCAACCTGCTGCGGCGAAACCATACCGACTTCATCCACCGGTAAATAGGTAACATCAAAGCCACGTTTTTCAAGGTATTGACAGGGATACAAGACGGCATGATGCTCTATCTTAGAGGTAATGATGTGTTTCTTTTGACCTGCAAACACCAAGGCCGTCCCTTTTAACGCCCAGTTGTTCGACTCAGTTCCACCGGAGGTAAACACGATTTCCGCAGGCTGCGCATGAATGCATTTACTGATTTGCCCACGCGCCTGTTCAAGCGCGACTTTTGCATCCTGCCCAAAAGTATGGATGCTGGACGCATTACCAAAATGCTTACTGAAATACGGAAGCATGGCATTCAAAACTTCCGGGGCCACAGGCGTTGTGGCACTGTGGTCTAAATAAATTCTATTACTACTGGAATTTTCCATAAATATCCACACATTAAAACAGGGTCAAATATAACAAGATAAATGCGCTTATTCAAGAAAAAGTTCCCGGCTTATTTATTAATATGACACCTGGTACTCATGTGTGAAACGAAAAACGATTGGGGAACGATTCAACGATTTCTGTGGATACTCAGAGGTAAAAAGCGCGGAGTACGCGCCGCGTAGGTTAAATACGCATCGCCAAATTCCTGAATCACGACCTTTTCTTCCTGCTTCGCCAGCCAAATATAGGCTGCAATCAGCACCGGCCAGAGAATAAGAGTCATGACAGAGGGCCAGTGCAAAATCCAACCCAGTGTAAAAAGAAAGATGCCCGTATACTGCGGATGGCGGATAAACCGGTAAATCCCATCGGTGACTAATCCTTCAGCGCGGTGAATTTTGTACCAACCAAAAGTAATAAGTACCACGCCAATCATGCTCAGCCAGGTTCCAATCAGCGGTCCTGCGTGTCCGAAAACATGAAATGACCATTGACTCAGGGAGGGCACTCGTACAAGAGGCGACACGAGAAAGATAAGCAATGGCCAGCCAAACATTTCTGTCATGAGGGCAATGACAAAGGCAATAAACGCACCTTTCGATTTCCAGGTACTGAACGTCGATTTCCGGTATGGTAAGAGTGCTAAAAAGGCAATGACAATCAAAACATTCAGAGCGATTAAACCACTTCTGCCAAAATTGGCACGAATCCACATGATGGTAACCGGCGGCCCTGAATGGTTGAACAATTCCACGGCATAAATAGCCACAAACAAAATGATTGCGATAACACCGATGAAGGTGAAAAATGTTTGTTTTTTATTCGACATGATTCTAATACCTCGGTAAAGTCTGTTCCACCAGTTTTGCCCAGGCTTCAATGCCGCCGAGCATATTGGTTACATTTGTAAACCCTCGTTGTGCAAGCGCCCATGCTGCCTGATGACTTCGGGACCCGTGGTGACAATAACAGATCATTTCCGTATCCCTGGACCATTTCTCGATGATTTCCCGGGCCATGTCACTGTTGACTAAAATGCTGTTTTCCAGATGGACATAATCATGTTCCATGGGCTCACGTATGTCAAGAAGCTTGATAGCCGGATTTTCCAGAAGCCTTTCTTGTATTTGAACCGGGTCTTGTTCTTTAATGAAAAATTTCATTGGCAAAGATAGACAAACGAAAAAAAATTTGCAAGCAAATTCCATCACGGAACATTCCTCTCCATTTGATTGTTGAACAAAAATACATACGGAGATGAAATTGCTTAACACAGTAAAATACGATGTATCATCATTTGTCCACACGCTCGTATTCCTTCTTTTCTCTACAACTGTTGTTTTTACGCAAACCAAAATAGACACGACTCAGATTGATTCAGATTCCCTCATTTCCGTGGGAACAAAAGACTTCTTAACCGGAAACACGCAGAAACAAAAGATCTATGCTTACCGGAAATATCTTTTTATTAACGACAGCGTGCAGAAATTAGACGTGCATGAAAATGGTTCAGTCGACTTTAATCTCTCATCCTCACAAAAAAATCTTTACTCGCTTTCAAACGAAGACCTGCAGCAACTGAAACAATATGGCCGCGACAATTGGGATCAGGAGATCTTGCGACGTTATGTGGATATTCCGCCTACATTACCCCTTAACGGACTTTTTAGCGGATTAAAAAATGGATTTAAATCATTGGCGAAACCTCCGGATATTCGGTATCTGCCCATCCCAACAAATACTGAAATTGATGTCCTGAAAATTTTATGGGGCGAAAGAGAAGCGACGGGTAGTGACCTTTACGCAAAATTAGACTCAAGTGTCGCAGTCACGGCGGAAGACCTGCAAATTATCCTTAAAAATATGGTAGATAAAGGCCTTTTGATAAGAAAAAGAATCTCTCCATTGCAAACTTTCAGTTTATTTGGCGTAGCATCTATTGAGATCGGCCCCAAAATCTGGAGAAATGATAAAAATAAAATCTACCTTTATCGGCCGGTAATTTCCAAACAGACTCTTCTCACCTACCTCGAATCAAAACGATATCTGGCATTCAGTGCAGTGAAAGGCTTAAGCAACAGCCAAATCGCATCCCACTACATCGCCGAAAAAATATCTTTGCTTGTAAAATAAGGTACAAGCAATAAGAAAGGCGACACGTCATTTTGAGAAATCTGATGAGCAATGATCACACACAAGAATCGCTTTTAAGAAAAAATCTTTAGATAGCATGCAGGGATTCAGATTACTTC
>CAYVXE010000038.1:0-21576 GCA_964455375.1 uncultured Calditrichaceae bacterium | reverse complement strand
AGAATCGCTTTTAAGAAAAAATCTTTAGATAGCATGCAGGGATTCAGATTACTTCAATGACACCTCAAACCAGGTGAGAAATGTTCGTTAATTTATGTAAGCCACCCCTCCTCTTTGTACCACGCAGCCGTCTCTTTCAACGCATCATTGAGTGCAAAATGCGTCTGAAAATTAAAATCCCTGAGCGCAGAGGAAGCATCGCAAATCCAGTGGGTTGCTTTTAACTCTTTATATTTATCAAGATTGAGAATTGTCAATTTACCGGTAAGCCTGCCAAAACAGTCGCTTAACGCAGAGGCAACAAAGGCCAGCGAAACAGGAACCGTCATTTTTTTTGTTTTCTTTCCCAAAGATGCAGCAATTTCAGCACCCAACTCCTCCCATGTGACGTCCAGATCATTGCAAAGGTAATACAGCTTTTGAATGGTTTTTTTTGATTCTGCGCTTTCCAGAATTCCCCGTACTAAATCCTTCACATAAATCAGACTTAAACATCGAGGCCCACCACCAATGAGGGGCTGCCAACCTTTTTGAGCGAGTTGAAAATAAAGAAACATGTCCTTTTCCCGCGGTCCGAAAACCACCGGGGGCCGAATAATGGTCACAGGAAAATGCTCGGCGTAAGACCAGGTAAATTCTTCAGCTTTTAATTTACTTTTTCCATAAAATGAAATAGGCTCAGACTTCATTCCTTCGGTCTTCCGCTCGCCGTTGCTACTGGGCCCGGCGGCAGCTAAACTGGAGATTAAAATAAACCGCTTCAATTTTATGTTCCGGGAACGAACAGCTTCGAGTAAATTTCTGGTCCCACCAGCGTTTATTTCGAAATATTCACCTTCATTTCTGGCTTTGGTAGCGCCAGCCAAATGAAAAATCACGTCCACATTTTGGACAGCCCTGATCAATGTTTCCGGCTGCGTGATGTCACCCTCGATGATCTGTACCGGCAAATGCGATAGACGGTTATCGTGAAGAGACTTTCTACGCAAAAGACAGCTTACCGCCCAATTTCGTTCTAATAGAAACGGCACCAGGGAATTCCCAATAAATCCTCTGGCGCCTGTGACCAATGCTTTCAATGTTGTCCCTATTTTTAAATTTTCAGTTTGGTTACTTGTTATTCCACCGCGCTTCTGACCCGGAATCCAATGGGGTGACACAGAGGATTTCCACTAACGCGGTGGCTGCCCCAAAAAAATGTTTCTCGGTCAACCACAAACTAATTTAATGGATTATTACTTTAAAGCAAGAAATTAAAAATACGAGGTTAACTCGCTTTAACTTTTACCTTGATTTATTATAGCACATTATTTATATTGACTGTTTAATAATTTCACCCGACACTACTTTTTTTGAGGAGAACTAACTTTGGCAGACCTGTTTGACAAATGTTACAAATTTACACGTGTTGATGATTTGAAAAGAGAATCACTGTATCCCTATTTTCAAACAATCCAGTCTGGCGCCGATTCTGAAGTTGTTATTGGTGACAAAAAACTGATCATGATTGGTTCAAACAACTATTTGGGGCTCACACAAGACCCCCGGATTAAAGAAGCCGCCGTTAAAGCTATCAATGAGTTCGGTTCCGGTTGTACCGGTTCGCGTTTTCTGAATGGCACGTTGTCGCTACATGTTGAACTCGAAGAAAAATTAGCGGAATTCATGAATCGTGAAGCGGCCTTAATTTACTCAACCGGCTTTCTCACGAATCTGGGCACCATCGCCACCATCGCCGGAAAAGAAGATATTATTTACACGGACAGGAACAACCACGCCTGTATTGTTGATGGGGCAAGGCTTTCATTTGCGCGGGTGGTTAAATTCAAACATAATAACATGCGTGACCTGGAACGGCTCCTTGCAGCAAGCAAAGAGACAAGTGGTAAACTGATCGTTGTGGATGGTGTTTTCAGTATGGAGGGGACACTGACCAACCTTCCCGGTCTGATTGATGTAGCTAAAAGATACAATGCCAGAATCATGGTTGACGATGCCCATTCCGTTGGTGTTTTTGGAGACCACGGCAGGGGTACGGCTGAGTATTTTGGTGTGGAGAAGGATGTTGCAATTACTATGGGCACGTTTAGCAAATCCTTTGCATCTCTTGGCGGCTATATTGTTTCCGATGCAAAAGTCATCGATTACCTGAAGCATCACGCACGAGCACTTATTTTTTCGGCAAGCATTCCTCCTGCAAACGCTGCCACTGCGCTCAAAGCATTGGAAATCATCCGGACTGAACCGGAAAGACGTGAGAGACTCTGGCACAATGTGCATAAAATGAAAAAAGCCTTCGATGAAATGGGATACAACACATGTGGCAGTGAAAGCCCGGTCATTCCTATCGTTATCGGTGCAGAAGTGGATACGTTCGTATTTTGGCGAAAACTGTTTGATAACGGGGTTTTCACCAACCCTGCCATACCACCTGCCGTTCCGCAAGGCAAGTCACTCATTCGCACCAGTTACATGGCAACGCATACAGAGGAAGAATTGAATATGGTGCTTGATGTGTTCGAACGTATCGGTAAAGAATTCGGAATAATTTAAGCACTTTTCAGTGAGATTAAAAGGGTCGTACTTATGCAGCTACGGCCTTTTTTGTTTAAACTTCAAAAGGAAACCCGATGAATCAGATCACCATACTGCCGGTCTCCAATAAAAAAGACCTGATGACCTTTATCAAATTCCCCTGGAAAATTTATAAGGATGATCCGTACTGGGTTCCTCCCCTCCTGCTGGACATGAAAAACTTACTGAACAAAACAAAAAATCCGTTTTTCAATCATTCGGAAGCCGACTTTTTTTTAGCAAAAAGGAACGGTGATATTGTTGGCAGAATAGCAGCAATATTGAACAATCCACACAACAAAATTCACAATGAAAAAACCGGCTTTTTCGGTTTTTTTGAATGTATAAACGATGAGCAAGTCTCCGCTGCACTTTTAAATACCGCAAAGGAATGGGTGCAATCGAAAGATATGACACAACTACGCGGCCCGATGAACTACTCGGTTAATGACACCGCGGGGTTCCTTTCCGAGGGTTTCAATTCAAGCCCCGCAATCATGATGACTTACAATCCTAAGTATTATTTAGATTTGATGGACAAAGCCGGTTTTTCAAAAATAAAAGAACTTTACGCGTACACCTTTAACAGGGATATGCCCATTCCGGAACGATTTATTAAATTTGCCAATAAAACTTTGGAAGATCCATCGATTAAGTTGCGCACCATTAATATGAAAGAATTTGACAAGGAAGTAAGCATCATACAGGAAATTTACAACGATGCCTGGCAAAACAATTGGGGTGCCGTACCCATGACATCGGAGGAATTCAGGCATGCAGCAAAAGACCTAAAAACGGCAGTGGACCCAGATATTGTTTTCGTGGCAGAAGTCAATGGCGAACCAGCAGGTTTTTCTCTGGCTTTACCGGATTACAATGAAATTTTTAAGGACATAAACGGCAGACTTTTTCCATTTGGTCTGATCAAATTACTCCTGAATAAGAAAAAAATCAAAGGCATTCGAGTCATCACCTTAGGCGTTAAACAAAAATTTCAGAAAAAAAGAGGGCTGGCGCCGGCCTTCTATTACGAGACTTACGTCCGGGGGAAAAACAAAGGATACAGTGTCGGTGAGTTTTCGTGGATTTTAGATGATAACGTTTTAATGAACCGGGCTATTGAGGCGTTAGGCGCCACCTTGTATAAAAAATATTCAATCTACGAAAAGGCTGTTTAAAAAAAACCTTAATCTGAAACTTGCAGAAAGCTTAAATTCGGTTTTTGTTATTCGTACCAGTAGAGAATTCTACCACAGCCTTCGCAATTAATCACTTCTAAATCCTTCCGTCCTTGCGTGATGAGTCGGGTTGGTATTCGCATAAAACAACCGAGGCAAACATCTTTCTTAACCGGTACGATGGGTCTTTTAAATCTGCGTTTTAACTGCTCATAATTTCCCAGTAACTGCTTACTGATTTTCTGGGTCAATTCTTCCCGGGCTTCAATCAACTTTTCCTTACCTTCAACATCAAAACCGATTTGTTTGACATCCTCAACATCTTTAATCATAATATCCAAATCTTGCAACGCCACAAGCAATTCTAATTGTTTATTTAGCATGCTTACTCCCCGGTAAATACATCAATAAAATCTTCATAGGTCTCCACCGCCATCAATTTTTCACGGTTTTTCTTATCGCTCAACGTTTCCACCAACTTTCCCAAAACAGGCAGATATTTATTATTTTCTTCATTTGGTGGTGCCAGTACAACAAATATCATATGCACTGGCTTTTTGTCAATAGCATTAAACCCGACACCTTTTTCAGATTTACCAAAAGCGATAATCACATCCAAAACCGCCGTCGTACGGCCATGCGGAACAGCAACCCCCCTACCGATTCCGGTACTGCCGAGGGTCTCACGTTTGGTGAGCATCTCGACGATTAATGCCTTATTTCGCACAAAGTTAGATGCTACAAACAGGTCGGCAAACTCTCTAAAAATATCTCCCTTTACGTTTGCTTGCAATTCCGGCACAAACAATGCTTTATCAAAATACTCAATGAGATCCTGCTTTTCCATTCCATCTCCTATTCTGTTATTTCTATGCTTCGGGTTACCCCAAACGACTTGCATTTTCTACAACCTCACGAACAGCAGGAGTTAGATACAATTTATCTAAATCCGTATTTGCTTTGATTTCAGTCGCTAAAATAGTAATTTTTTGTTCGGTGCTAAGATTTTTATTCACAACAATTTGCTGCGTATCTTTATATCTGTAATATCCGCCTCTAAATTGCCCCTTTTCATATCTCAATTCAATGGATAAATCAGCAATTACCTTTTCAAGGTTTTCCAGAATCGCTTCTGCTGTCATGCTGCACCTAAAACGTCATTACAGATATTCATCCATTTTTTTTCTTTTAGCCATCTCAACGATGTCCTTGACTTCCTGCGCTTTTTCACGCGGACAAATTAAAAGGGCATCGTCAGTATTTACAACAATTAAATTGTTCAAACCCACCAGAGCGACACATTTATCCGGGGAATCTATAAAGCACCCCTCACTGTTTTTAAGCAAGTGCCTCCCAATTAGGACATTTTTGTTTTTATCTTTCGCACAGATGTTGTAAACTTCATCCCAGCTTCCTAAATCATTCCAACCGAATTCGCCTTTTAGGACAGTCACATTTTTAGCATATTCCATCACACCATAATCGATAGAGATGCTTTTTATCTGACAGTACACACGATTAATCGTTTCGCTTAGCTTTGGCGAATTAAGACTCTTTTTTATCTCCATCAAACCATCATACAAGTGCGGCAGGTGTTCCTCAATTTCCGATAAAATCGTTTTAATTTTCCATAAAAAAATACCACTATTCCAGAGAAAATCGCCGCTGCTCACAAATCTTTTTGCCGTGTCCAAATTAGGTTTTTCGGCAAACGTTTTTACCTTTAAAACCTCCACACCATCAACGGATTCGATTTCACCATTGAATTGGATGTAGCCATAGCCGGTGGCCGGAAATGTTGGCTTAATACCGATAGTTACAAGGTTTCCTTTTTCCGCCGCGACTTTATTTCCGGCACGTAAAATTTTAATAAATTCGTAATTATTGGTAATCAAATGGTCAGCCGGTAAAACCACCATCACTTCTTCCGGGTCAAGTTGCTGCATAAACAGCGCTGAGAGGCCTATGCATGGCGCTGTATTTTTTCCTTTTGGTTCAATGATTAAATTATTTTCGGGTATCTCGGGTAACTGTCGGTGAATTTCATCTATTTGCTCTTTTGTAGAAACAATAAAAATATGTTCCGGTGGCATAAGAGGCTGCAGCCGCGTGATGGTATTTTGAATGAGTGTCCTCTCATTGTCAATCCTTAGCAACTGCTTTGGATGTTTTTTTCGACTTTTTGGCCAAAATCTCGTCCCGAGACCACCTGCCATAATCAAAGCATACATAGACGTCCTCCTAACGACAAAAAACCATCTTCCCAAAAAAATGCCACTGTTGAATACTTTTCTTGTGCATAAACAACAATGGCAACCTATGATTCCGAATCATCAATTTTATATAAAATTGTATTTCAATATTCAATAATAGTTATCTACTATGAAGCACCTTGTGTAAAAGTAAAGTATGAAATTCATCCATGAAAATCAAGCATTTTAGTTACAGTAATAGTACCACCATAACAGCGTCCTTTAAATACAAAAAGAAAGGCACTTCAAAATCAAAGTGCCTTTTACTGAGTGTATTTTTGTATTATTTTAGAGAGCAGCATCCAATTTAGATTGTATATGCCCTTTCGGTACGGCACCCACAATTTGTTCCACAACCTGGCCATCTTTAAAAACAAGCAATGATGGAATGCTTCTTATTCCGTACTTGCTGGCTGTCATTTGATTATGATCTACGTCGAGTTTACCTATTTTAACTTTACCGTCATAATCATCGGCTAATTCTTCCACAGCCGGTGCAATCATTTTGCACGGCCCACACCATTCTGCCCAAAAGTCAACCAGAACAGGCACATCCGAAGCGATGACTTCGGCATCGAAGTTGGCATCCGTGAATTCAAGAGGTTTTGCCATTTTAAAATTCTCCTTATTACATCATATAAAATAAAACTGAACAAAATTAAAAAGCTATACGCAAAATAGCAAGATAAATTTGTTTACCTTTTTGTATTATTTGTCAAGGTTCAACATAAATTTATTTATGTTAAATGTTTCGTGAGTAACACCACCGATTTCTGGAAAAAAAGTTTAGCACGGACTAAGTTCAGATTCACGTGCAATGCCTGGATAAGTGATGCTACCCCAACATAAATAAAACCAAATTGAAACAGGAAAAAAAATGGGATCGATATCAAAAGCCCTCTGTTAACTAAACTTATCAGGAAAGCCGTAAAGTATAACCCCAGGAATATCTCAATAATGGGCTGCCAATTAAATCCCATTTTGTAGGTTTTATTACGCCAATTATCACTGGATTTTTCAATTCGATATTTCGGCGTACGTTTAAATTCCGTCACATGATTAAAGATCGCCTCCAAAACTGCTTTCGCATTATTAATTGAAAGTCCTATGCCTAAAGACATGAGTAATGGTAAATACGGGATTTGCTTTTTCCAGGAATCATTGGTGACCATTTGGGATATTAAATAATAAACGATGACAGATGCGGTTGCTGAGAAAAACACAAATAAGTAGACATAGACCATCCAATCCCATCCCCGATTTAACTGGACCTCTAAAACAATTGGCATCAGTATAGAAGGAATAGTCATGAATAAATAGGTAAAATTACTGAAAAGATGAATACTCGCTTCTAATTTTACATAAAATGGTAAGCGGCTTTTAAATATTTTTGGCAAGAGTTTTTTGGCCGTTTGTACGGAACCTTTTGCCCACCTGTGCTGTTGTGATTTGTAAGCATTCATTTCCACAGGCAGTTCAGCGGGTGTGACAACATCAGGTAAATAAACAAATTTCCACCCTGCAATTTGTGCACGGTAACTTAGATCCAAGTCCTCAGTCAGTGTGTCATGTTGCCAACCCCCGGCATCAGCAATTGTCCTCTTTCTCCAAATGCCGGCAGTACCATTAAAGTTAAATAATCTTCCCGAACGATTTCTGGCTGTATGCTCTATGACGAAATGACCATCCAAAAACATCGACTGCACCCTGGTCAGAAGAGAATAATTCCGATTGATATGGCCCCATCTTGCCTGCACTAACCCCACTTCCCCATCGGTAAAATAAGGCAGTGATTTCATTAAAAAATCAGAGTTTGGTACAAAATCGGCGTCAAAAATAGCTATGAATTCACCCTTTGCAATTTTAAGCCCATAGTCTAACGCGCCGGCTTTAAACCCGACTCTGTGTGCACGGCGGACATACTGCACATCAAATCCCAACCCTTCATATTGACGAATCAGCTTTTGAGCGACATACCTGGTCTCATCCGTTGAATCATCCAGTACTTGAATCTCCAATAAATCCTTTGGATAATCGATTGCACAGACCGCTTTTATTAAACGCTCGATCACATATTTTTCATTAAAAACTGGAAGTTGGATTGTCACTTTTGGCAACTCATCCATTTCAGCAGCAGGGAGGATAGGCTTATCTTTATATTTCCAAAAAAGGTAGAGCAGAAAGTATTTATGCAGGCCGAAAAATACCAACAACAATAAAACAAAACCGTAAAAAGAAAATAATAACATCTCGAATGCGCTCATAAAGCAATAGTCGTCTCCACAATTCTTGTACAATTTAACATAACACCCTAATATTTGCGTTAGTAACAAAAAGTTGCAAAAAACTATTCCACTCCAATTTAACGCAAACACGAATAAAAAGTTAAGATGGAATTAAAAAAACAGGGAGAATATAAATATTTTGCAATTTGGAGTCAAGAGAATAATCAATCCAAATCAGTAAAATAATTCATGATAAAATCATTGCTTCGTCAAGGTTTTTTTGAACACATTTTTGGTCATATTATCTTCATCAGAGGTGTGGTTTAGAAGTATTCTTTTATTCGCTTGCATCTCTAAAAACTCAATATCTTGAAATCGTATTACTTTTTCAGGGTCGTCAACAAACAAATGCAAATCGGGTAAATGTTCAATCAAATTAATATCCCAGTATTTAGCCTGATTAATTCACAAATCTCTGATTTTTTTAGCTGCTCCTGCCGAATTGTCATTTCAAGCCTGTTTTTTAGGCGAAAAATCTGTAATTGCGACAATTCAAGTAAATAAAGATTTCTCGTCCGGCAAAAAACGCTGGATTCGAAATGATAAGCCTAATTGGTACCTTTACAATACCTTGTCCGGTCATTAGATTCAGGTTTGTGAATCATTCAGGTTAGCTAAATTTCAATTCCCGTCGATTTGAACTTCTTTTTCTTTTTCGTAATGATTATAACATCATACGGCTCTAATTTAAATTTTCCGTTTATGAATTCTAAATCATTTTTCATATAAAAGTGATACATTTTAATACCAAGTTTACCTTTATCCCTGAAAATGATGATTTGATAGCTCTTTGCTCTGTCCCGAAAGCCGCCCGAAAGCGTAATTCCTTCCATAACCGACAAATCAGGTCGAAACGGTATTTTACCCGGTTTTTTGATCTCTCCACCAATATAAACCGATAGGTTAGACGTGCGCAACACAGCGACATGCACATCCGGCTCAGGCAATATTTCCATATATTTACGCTGAATAATCAATTTCAACTCTTTTGAAGATAGACCTGCGACCGCCAATTTTCCAATTCCTGCAGGGCTAACACTTCCGTCCTGTCTGACCATAAGACTTTGCTCTAAACTCGGGTAATGATCTAACTTCACCAGAATCATATCTCCTGCCTTTACATGGTAATCGGATACCGACAAATCGGTGGGAAACGTGGTTGTGCAAGCGGTAAGAATTAGTAAGATAGAAAGGGCTGTCCCCAAAAAAAATATGGATGCAAATTTGGCCATACGGTCTCCTCAGCAATAAAATATTAGCCTTAATTTGCAATCACCATACCACTCGAATTTTCTTCGTCAAACTTTTTACATAACTGTTAATTATGGACTTAAGGTGATTTCAAAAAATCCGGTGCAACAGAAAAATGTTTCCAAAACAGTTTATGTCTCACCGGTTAACAAAACAATGATGTTGCATGTCTGCGGGAAATTTGTACATGAAACGAGCAGATGCGCCAATTAAGCGGAAAGCTGAAAGCTCTGGATAGAGAAATAGATTTCGGAACAAGGAATAACGAATGTCGATTTTAGACTATCAAGTGAAATCTGTGCAAATCCTGTTTACCCGTGAAATCCGTGTGACTGTTCTGCAATTTTTGAATATTGCAGATTTGCCTGACATGCATCATTCCGGCGGAGGTTCCTTTTTATTTTTTAGAAATGCCGCTCGCTGTACAACCCGATCTCCGAATTTTTTTTCGAGATCATCGAGGAGTTGACTTATCCTGGAATCGAGTGGAGAATCTTGTTCAAATAACCCGAGCTGTTCACCCGCTTCTGTGCTTAACTGCGACACACCTATGCCAAGAAGGCGCACCTTCTTGTTGTTTTTTTCATACGCCCGATAAAGTTGAACGGCGATTCCCCGTAAAAGTTGTGGAGAATCAATAAATGTCGAAAGAGTTCTGCTTTTTGTGAAGGTCGTAAAATCTTCCAAACGTAATTTGAGCGTGACGGTTCTCCCCTTGATTCGTTGTTTTCGCATGAGCCTGGCAACTTCTTCGGAAAGGGAAAAAAGCGTTTTCTCTATCAGAGCCTCATTTGCCACATCTTCGTCAAAAGTTCGTTCCTGGCTAATTGATTTTCGTAGACTTGCCGTCGACACCGGCCGAGCATCAATACCCTGAGCTAATTTCCATAGGGCGCTGCCCCATTTACCAAATTTTTTACTTAAAAACAGTTCCGAACTCGCAGCAATTTGCCCGATGGTTTCAATCCCCAACGCTTTTAGGGTCTGTTCGGTTTTCTTCCCTACGCCCCACATCTTGGAGATAGGTAATTCAGCAAGAAAGGCTTTTTCATCTCCTGGCTTAACGATGACGAAGCCATCCGGTTTTTTCAGGTCTGAAGCTATTTTTGCGATAAATTTTGATGTGGCGATACCAACGGAAGCCGTCAGTTTGCATTCCTTTTTTATTTTTGCCTTCATTCGCTTGCCGATAGTTTCCGCGTTTCCAAGGAGTTTCAGGCTTCCTGTGATATCCAGGAAAGCTTCGTCGATGCTGATCTTCTCGATAACAGACGAAAAACCATGTAAAATTTGCATCACATGTCTGGAAACTTGCGCATACCGTTTGTGCCGGCCACGTACGTAGATTCCATGGGGGCACCGCTTGTAAGCCTGAGAAATAGGCATGGCTGAAAAAACACCAAATTTTCTTGCTTCATAGCTTGCGGTGGAAACAACGCCCCTGCCCTTTCCGTCCTTTGGATCCGAGCCTACAATGACCGGTTTGCCCCGGTAACCCGGATTATCTAACTGCTCGACAGCAGCAAAAAACGCATCCATGTCAACATGTAAAATCGTTCTTTCCATCATTTCGTTTTCCTGATTTAAGGAAATTACACCAAATGAAATCCAAATGCAAGACACATGTCTCGACAAAATGCTTGAAATTATGGTAAAAATGATTAATTTATGAAGAACCTTCGCAAGGAAAACCTGCAAATGGAAAATCAACAAACTCAGCAAGATCACAAGACGAGACAACCAATTAACATCCTGAAAGTTGGCGGCTATATAGAGTTTACAGCTTCTGACGAGTTGGACAAAGTGATCTCAAGAATCATTACCAGAGATACATTCAACATCATCATCGATTTGGGTGACGTGGACTACATCAGCAGTCGCGGCTGGAGTATCTTTTTGAGCAAAATAAAAATGATCAGGGAAAACGGCGGTGACTTGAAACTTGCCAGAATGAGCGACAATGTCTACGAAGTTTATAAGGTTTTGGAATTTTTCTGGTTCCTGAAAGTGTACGACTCCGTGGATGAAGCCATCTATGATTTCGATCACGACATTTCCCCAATGCCTGAATAAACCTGATTAATGCACGCCGCCGAGTGTAGAAAGCAGGTTTAACTCATAGAAAATCAATAATGTATAAATAATCAATGCTCCCACCATCAGGGATTTGACGCGAATTAAACCAAATAAAAAAGGATGATTTTTGTACACAAGAAATAATACCAGGCATGTTCCTGTGAGTAGATATTTTGCTATCAAAAACGGAATAGGGCCATCCTGCAAGAAAAAATCCATTACCGGATTGATTTCTTCAGCACCTCCCTCCACCAATTTTATGGTAAAAACGGCATCTGCTAAAGACAATAAAATCGTCATGATAACCGTTAAAACAGCACGTGTACTATACCGGTCCACATACATGTGCCGATTTTTATCTTCGTCCCTGCGAACATGTTTGCGTGCACCAAACAAACTTGAAGATGTGAAAGGAGACGTTGGTTTAGATCTGCGGTCTTTATTGATGCGTCGGTCAGGATCAGGGGTTTTATTTCTCGCCATTGATTCCGCTGGGTCGGTCGATGATTTCGTAAATTTCTTTATCGCTTAACATCCGATTCGAGGTTTTTGCCTTTTTAAAGATGGCGACAACCCACTTTTTCTTCGGCTCCAAATTCTTTTTCTTAAGCCAATAAATAATATTTGACTCACCGCTCATGGGGCCGATCTCGATAACTTGCTCACTGCCAAACCACGAAGCAGGCACGCCTGAATAAACATTATCTGCAAGCCATGTTTGACCCCTCTTCTCAGCCTTGATGATTGCTGCAGCATGAACACCTGTCCCGGTACGGAAAGCATCCTCACCGATGACAGGATAATTTTTAGGGATTGGAACCTCAAGCGCTTTGGAAACTTTTTGGCAATAGGTTTTCAGACGCGTTAAATCCTGATCAATCCAGCCCATTAATTTACAATTTGATAGAATCAAGTCTATGGGGGTATTCCCCACCCGCTCTCCGACGCCCAGCGCACAGCCGTGAACACGGGAGGCGCCTGCTTCAATTGCAGCAAAGGTATTCGCAAGATCGAACCCGCGATCCCGGTGCCCGTGCCAATCAATTTTGATATCCTCACCTGTTTCTTTGACCACATCCACAACAAAACGAACAAGACTTTTAACACCGCGCGGCGTGATGTGACCTACCGTATCACACACACACACACGTTTGGCGCCATGCTCAATGGCAGTGGTATAAAGTTGGCGTACATGTTCCGGTTTTGAGCGGACTGTATCTTCGGTGACGAACATGACCGGCAACCCGTGCTTCACCGCAAACTCTACTGCCAATTCGGACTGCCGAAGTAAAAAATCAATATCCCAATTTTCAGCAAATTGCCGGATGGGACTGGAGCCGATGAATGTACAGGCCTCGATGGGAATCCCAACTTTTTCGGATATCTCAATGATGGGAATGATATCGGCTTCCACGGTTCTGGCTGCACAATTGGCCTGAATTGGAAGCTTGTTTTTAACGATTTCCTGAGCAAGTAAGGTCACATCTGCTACGGCACGCGGTCCTGCCCCGGGAAGACCCAAAGCGGCCGTATTTATGCCAAGCTCGTTCATCAAATGCAGGATTTCGATTTTCTTCGCTATTGGCGGATCTGTTACCGAAGGGCCTTGTAATCCATCGCGTAAGGTTTCATCATCAAATTCTATAGGGTCAGATGGAACAAAACAACCCTCCTCGTGCAAATTCCAATCATAAATTAAGTTCTGATTCTCCATAAGAAAAGGCTTTTATTTACCTTTAAACTCAGGTTTTCTTTTTTCAATGAAGGCTTGCGTACCCTCCTTCATGTCCTCGGTGGAAAAACAGAGTCCAAAGAGATTCGACTCCAGTTGCACGCCTTCTTCCAGTGTCATCTCCATGCCGTGTTGTATGGCTTCCAGACACAACTTTACGGCAACCGGGCCTTTGGTGTAAATCGTGTTTAAAATGTCCTGCGCTTTGGTAATGAGTTCTCCCGGTGCACAAACTTGATTCACCAGACCAATCCTGTACGCTTCGTGTGCATCGATCATGTTGCCTGTGAGAATAAGTTCAATGGCTCGCCCTTTCCCCACCAAACGCGGCAGACGCTGGGTTCCGCCATTGCCAGGCATAATTCCAAGGGCCACTTCCGGCTGTCCGAATTTTGCTCTTTCCGAAGCAATCCGAATATGGCAGGCCATGGAAAATTCACAACCCCCGCCTAGCGCGAAACCGTTAATTGCGGCAATGATCGGCTTGGGAAAATTTTCCACATAATTTAATATTTCCTGACTTCCCAGTGAGAACTCTTTTGCACCTACGGGATCCTGCGTTGCGAGTTCTTTAATGTCTGCACCCGCAATAAACGATTTTTCTCCCGCACCGGTCACGATGATGCCGCCGACATCGGGGTTGTCTTTCACACTGGTCAAGGCCTGGCGTATTTCCTGCATGGTTTTCCAATTCAACGCATTTAAGACATTCGGTCGGTTAATGGTTAAATACGCCGTCTTGCTTTTAATTTCAAATAAAATAAATTCGTAAGCCATCTACCACTCCTCTTCTACTTTCAACGATTAAATTCCAAAATCATTTGCTACCGGCTTTTCCCCGGAATAGTCGTAAAATCCTTTTCCGGTCTTTTTGCCGTAAAAACCGGCTTTGACCATTTTCTTCAACAAGGGCGGCGGCGCATATTGCTTTTCACGGTATTCATCGAACATAATGTTGGCAATGTAGTATGTTGTGTCGATGCCCACGAAATCCAAAAGTGTTAACGGTCCCATGGGATAGCCGCAGCCAAGAGTCATGCCTTTATCGATGTCTTCTATGGAAGCGACGCCATCTTCTACGGCACGTATCGCCCCGAGCAAATAGGGCACAAGTAGTAAATTTACCACAAACCCGGAATTATCTTTGCATGCAATGGGTACTTTACCTACGGACTTAGCAAATTCAAACGCTGTGTCGAAGGTCTCCTGGTTCGTTTGAATGGTGCGAACGACTTCAACCAATTTCATAATGGGCACCGGATTAAAGAAATGCATCCCCACAAATTTTTCCGGTCGTTTGGTTGCCGCTGCCATTTCGGTAATGGTCAGAGATGACGTGTTGCTTGCAAAAATCGTGGATTGTTGACACAGATTGTCCAACCCACTGAAAATTTCTTTTTTGATTTCAATATTTTCGGTGACCGCCTCAATAATCAAATCACAATCTTTCAGATCGTCCAGGTTTATCGTTCCACTTAAATTTTGCAGGGTTGCTTCTTTTTGTTCCGCCGTGGTTTTGCCTTTTTCAACAGATCTGGACAGGAACTTGTCAATTCTGCTCATCCCTTTATCGATGAACTCCTGTGCAACTTCCCGAATAACTGTCTCAAAACCTCCGGCGGCAGCCACCTGAGCAATTCCGGCCCCCATCAAACCGGCGCCGATAACACCAACTTTCTTAATTGCCATGAATCCTCCTAAATGCTCTTTTTAAGTTTTATCGTTTTGATTAAAATGCTTCCACTATCACAGCCATTCCCTGACCGCCTCCGATACAGGCAGACGCCATACCGTATTTTCCACCTCGTCGTCTGAGTTCATTTAATACGGTCAACGTAAGTCGTGCGCCGGTAGCAGCAAGCGGATGGCCAACGGCGATGGCGCCGCCATTCACATTGGTCTTTTCACGATCGAGACCGAGCTGTTTTTCAACCGCCAAATACTGAGGCGAAAATGCTTCATTAATTTCAACCAAATCCATCTGATCCAAAGACAAACCTGCACGTTGCAGCGCTAATTTGCAGGAGTCGACGGGGCCAATTCCCATGAGAGACGGTTCAACACCCACGGCTCCCCAGGAAACCAACCGGCCCAAAGGACTCAGATCATTCTCCTCAGCTTTTTGCATGGAACAAATAACGACGGCTGCGCCGCCATCCACGATGCCGCTGGCATTTCCTGCGGTCACGGTACCATCTTTTTTAAAATACGGTGAGAGATTTGCAAGTCCATCCAATGTTGTTTCAGGACGCATGTGCTCGTCCTTTTCAAACACGGTTGTTCCTTTTCGGGATTTCATTTCGACGGGGACAATTTCATCTTTAAAAAGATCTGCCTCCCAGGCCGCTTTCGCCCGCATCTGACTGGTGTGCGCAAAGATATCCGCTTCCTCTCGGCTAATATCATATTTATCCGCCAAATTTTCTGCTGTCATGGCCATCTGGCAATCACAATAGGGGTCGAGCAGAGCTTCCCACAAATAATCTTCCAGTTGCCCGGAATTTAACCGTAACCCCCAGCGAGCACCACGAATCACATGAGGCGCCTGGCTCATACTTTCGGTACCGCCGGCTAATACAGCCGAGGCTTCATCGAGCATGATCATTTTTGCTCCCTGAACGATGGCTTCAAATCCTGACCCGCACAGCCGGTTTAACGTCAGTGCCGGCACATTTATCGGCACGCCGCTTTTCAAACCGATGTGTCTGGCCATATAAATGGCATCCGATGAGGTTTGCAAGACGTTCCCGAACACCACATGATTTATCTCATCCGCAGACAAACCGGACTTTTCAATGGCACTTTTTGCAGCAATTGTTCCCAGTTCTATGGCTGAGAGACCACGAAGCGCGCCGCCAAACGTACCAAAAGCAGTCCGCACTCCCGACAAAAAAACAACCTCGTGTGCTTTCATCTACAACTCCTTCTTTTTCAACAAAATCATTTAAACCTATCGAATTGAAAATCGGGATTCGGTTACTTTCCTAATCTGTCTCTGACATAATTAACCATCCCGCCTTTGTTTATTATTTCCTGCATTGTATCGGGGAAAGCGGCAGCTTTGTAGGTTGTATTTTTGGTCAGATTGTTGATGCTACCGGTCTCCAAATCGATTTCCAATTCATCTCCGGCATCAATACCATCAACCGCTTCGGGGCATTCCAGAATCGGCAGACCGATGTTTATGGAATTGCGGTAAAATATTCTGGCAAAATACTTTGCGATGACACAACCGACCTTGGCGCCTTTAATGGCAATGGGCGCATTCTCACGCGAACTGCCACAGCCGAAATTGTTTCCGGCGACAATTATATCACCTGGTTGTACATTTTTTACAAAATCCTTATCTAAATCTTCAAGACAATGCGCCGCTAAATCTTCTTCCAAAATACTGACACAATGACGAGCCGGAATGATCACATCCGTATCTACATTATCACCATATTTATGGACATGGCCTTTAATTTTCATACATTACCCTCATGTTTAGTTGAATCTTATTTTACAAATAAATCATCAAAAAATCAACCCAAAACAATTTCACGAAATCATCATTCAAAACAGTGATTTCACTCTCTGACAAACGTCCCGCTACGGCCACCGCTCTTTTTTAGCAAATAAATTTCACCGATGGTCATGGTTTTATCCACAGCTTTACACATGTCATAAATCGTCAGGGCGGCCACACTGACCGCCGTTAACGCTTCCATCTCAACACCGGTTTTACCGATGCAGCCGACAATGCTTTCAATTTCAATGCCTGTGTTGGTCACGTCAAAATCTAAATCTATTTTCGTTAGAAGCAACGGATGACAGAGAGGTATCATCCGGGCGGTGTTTTTTGCAGCCATAATGCCGGCTATTTTAGCCACTTCGAGAGGGTTTCCTTTTTTTAGCAGCCCCCGTTTCATCAAATCGAGGACTTCGTGAGACAGCGTAATTTCGCCATGGGCCACTGCTTCACGGTACGTATCTTCTTTCTGGGTGACTTCCACCATTTTTGCCCGCCCCTCATGATCATAATGTGTAAACTGTTTGTCCATTTTGATTCCCATCGTTACGATGTAGCCACTAAGACTCAAAGGCTCCAAGTTTATATCATAAATTGTTTAATACTTTTTTTGATTATCTGTACATAAAATGAGTCAGAAAACCTCGTTAAAAATAAGGTTGTCATATTTAATTGGAATATCTACTTGTCTTTTGTATTTGAATTCTCTTTTACTTGAAAGATATTCGTTCATAGTTTTTATCCTTAGAGACTTACAGGCTGATTTGTTACTTTCCATCGGATGAAACTACTTGTTATTATTTACTCTGAGAAAAGGCCTTGCGCATCTCCTTGTCGCGGATTGCTTTAAATTCAGTACCAGCTTTCCAATTTGGAAAAGTCGATTCCATACTTAAATGATAACCGACATCAAATAAAATGCGTAAATCGTCTACCGCCCCGGAGAGGTCCCAATCAGGTTCATATTCATCGGATGGTTTATGGTACTTTTCGGCCGTATATTTTGCCAATTGTTGGAGCGTCCACTGTTCACCATGCTTTTCGCTATTTATCCCCATGTCCGTATAAAGCGCCGGAATGCCTTGTTTTGCAAAACTAAAATGATCTGAACGATAGTAATATCCTTTACCCGGCTCAGGGTCAGAGCGCACGCTTCTGCCCTGCTCTTTTGCCGCCCGGATGACATAGTCATCGAGGTCCGACATCCCCAGGCCAATGACGGTAATATCCATCATTTTTCCGAAAATATTCAGACCGTCCATATTGATTGCAGCCACGGTTTTTTGACGAGGGAAAATGGGATTCGATGCATAATACTGAGAACCGAGTAATCCCTGCTCTTCGGCGGTCACTGCTAAAAATGCAATCGACCGCAATGGTGGCTTTTGCAGCGCTTTGAAGGCTTTTGCCAGTTCCAGTAAACCGGCGGTTCCGCTGGCGTTATCTAAAGCACCGTTGTAAATTTTATCTCCTTCCAAAGCAGGATCTAAGCCGAAATGATCCCAATGGGCAGAATACAAGATCGTTTCGTCAGCCCGTGTACTGCCGGGAACCACTGCAATGACGTTGTGGGAAATGGAATGTTCTATATTGTTTTGTAAAGCTAATGTAGCTTTTAAACCCAATGAAACTGCCTGAAAATTCTCCGACTGCGCTGATTTTTTTAAAACCTGAAAATCGACATTGGCCAATTTGAATAGCGCAATCGCAGTCTGCTCCTGCAGCCAACCTTCAATGACGCATCTGTCCATGTTATTATTATCACTCGCCAAATCGAATTGCTTTCCCGACCAACTGTTTACAACCACTTCCCACGGATACCCAGCGGGTTTGGTTTCATGAACAATAAACGCCGCTGTCGCACCCTGACGTGCAGCTTCTTCAAATTTATATGTCCACCGGCCATAATAGGTCATCGTACCACCATGAAAAAGAGTTTCCTTCTTCGATGCGTAACCGGGATCGTTCACCAAAATAACAACGGTCTTTCCCTCGACATCCACATCTTTGTAATCATTCCAATGATACTCAGGTGCAACAATACCGTATCCCACAAAAACCATTTCCGATTGATGAACGGCCGCCCGGCCCACAACCCGTTTTGTCCAGGCCATAAAATCCGTTGAATATTGCAATGATTCGGATCCTGTGCTGTTTGCTACGGTCAATTTTGTTCCCGGATCAGCCGTAATTGCTACCAGAGGAACCTCCTGAAAATAGCTGCTGCCGTTACCCGGCAATAGACCCAACTTGCTGAATTCATCCTTCAGGTAATTGACGGTAAGCTCCTCGCCACGTGAGGACGGCGCCCGGCCTTCGAAATCATCTGAAGCCAGAACAGCAATGTGACCGGATACATCCTTTGCATTGATCTTCATACTTGCCTGGTGCAAATCTTTATTTTTTTTACTACAGCCGAAAATTATCATTCCTAAAACCAGACTCAGCAAACTCCAACGTGGTAGCATTCTCATAGACATTCATTCTCCTTTAGACCATACAGACATTTATTTAAGACAGCTACTGATAAACGGAAAAAAGATATTTTAATCCGGAGCGAATACGTTTTTTATCTACATCATCAATAATTAAAACATTACCGATTCGCTTTGGTAAAATCATCCTGATTTTGTCAGATGTGATTTTTTTGTCGGCCCACATACATTCCATGATTCGTTCCACAGATGCATTGAATTTTGGTTTCAAAGCCAGTTTCATGAGCATATTTTTAATTCTGTTGAAATCCGTTTTTGCCATTAACCCGGAATCAACAGCAATTTTACTTTCGGCCAGCATACCGTAAAGAACGGCCTCTCCATGCGATATTCGCTTGTAATTCATTGCAGTTTCAAGGGCATGCCCCACAGTATGGCCGAAATTCAAGATCATGCGGACATTTCTCTCCCTTTCATCCTTCTCCACGATTTTTGCTTTTACTGCACTGCACGCATACACGATTTCTTCCAGCAAATCCGGGTCACAGTTGAAGATACCCGACAACTTCTCATTCACGAGCGTAAAAAGATTTTCATCCTCAATGACCCCATATTTTATAATTTCTCCAAGGCCACAAATGATTTCTTTCTTTGGCAATGAACTCAGGACGGACAAACTGCTCCACACCAGTTTTGGTTGGTAAAACGTCCCTATTTGGTTTTTTCCGAAAGCATGATTTACTGCTGTTTTACCGCCAATGGCAGCATCTACCTGAGCAAGTAAGGTTGTGGGAACTTGTATGAATCGAACCCCACGTTTAAAAACAGAGGCTACAAATCCGGTAAGATCACCAACGACACCACCGCCCAATGCCAGGAGTATCAGGTTCTTGTTAAATTGCCTTTCTAACAGATGCGATAAAAGTTTCTCTGTCGTTTTAAGCGTTTTGTTTTTTTCACCTGCCGGCATGGTAAACATGTCTATTGATGCACCGGATTTTGCAAGTGCGTCTTTTAAGGTCATGCCGTACAATTCAGAAACATTTGTATCGGTGACGATGACCATGGAGTCGTTAAAATTATATAACTTGAGAAGCTCCGCAAATTTTTCAAATGGTTCACGGCTTATAAAAACAGGATAAGAATTTTCGCCCAACTCAATCTTAATATTACGCATTGAAATCTACAATTACTTTCAGAGATCGTTTTAACTTTGCATATTCAAAAGCGTCAATAATATCATCAAAAGAAAATACTTTGTCGATGAGCGACTGCACATCGATCAAACCTTTTTCCAAAACCCGAATGGCAGCAGCAAATGGACCACACCTGGAGCCGACGATTGATATTTCATCGATGACAATGGGCGCGGCATTTATTTCAAGATTGCCATGATAGGTGCTTTTGAGCACCATCGTTCCACGCGGCTTCAAAAGATTTAAGGCAGTGGAAAAACCGGAAGCAGACCCGGACACTTCGACAACAACATCGAATATTTTTGCCAGCGGCTCCTTCGGGAGATGGGTTCTTATCTGCCATTTTCTTGCCAGATTCAATTTTCTTTCGTGCTTGCCAAACAGGTGGATGTCGGCACCGCTCAGCCTGAGCACCTGACAGATGAGCAGCCCAAGCTTGCCGTCACCAATGACCGCCACTTTGTGGCCGGGCTCAATCTTGATTTGTTCCAATATTTCCAAAGCGGCTGCAAGCGGCTCTACAAAAACCGCATGCTCATTTGGGATTGCATCCGGAACAACATGCAAATTGTCTACGGGTAGGAGGACGTACTCGGCAAAGGCCCCGTTTTGGTTCAGAATACCGAGCACTGTTCTTTCCGGACAGTGCCGGCTCAGGCCTTTCAGGCACATGTCACATTTTCCACAGCCAAAATTAATTTCCCCACAGACACGTTTTCCAACCCAGTCTTTGTCATTGGCACTCTCCACAACGCCCACAAATTCATGTCCTAAAATGCCTTGAAAGCCCATATACCCTTTTATAAGCTCCAGGTCTGTATTGCAGATGCCTGCCATGCTGACCTTCACCAGGGCTTCGTCCTTTTGTGGTACCGGTACCGGGATATTTTCTAACAATAATTGGTCTTTAAGGAAAAGTGCTTTCATACAGTTGAAATGTTTGACGATGGTTTAATATTTATTAAAATATAGGAGTGCACAAATAAGAATCAAGTTAATTCCACGACATGCCTTGTACACACGCACACCACAAATAAGAAAAGCTCCTGTGGAGGAGCTTTGGAGAGATGTTTTTCGATGTTTATA
>CAYVXE010000037.1:0-35967 GCA_964455375.1 uncultured Calditrichaceae bacterium | reverse complement strand
GCTTAAAATCATTTTGCGAACGTCACTGCGGTTCGCGGTTTTCAAACGGGCAAAGTACAGACCGCTGGGCTGTTCCCCGGCTTCCAGATGATAGCGTGCTCGCCGGCAGTCATTTTTTCATCGATTAGAGTGGTGGCCTTTTGTCCCAGCAGATTGTAAATGGTCAACTGCACAAACTGCGCTTTTGCTAATGTGAAACGAATCGTCGTCTCCTGGGTGAAAGGATTGGGGTAGTTCTGGAGAAGTCGAAACGTGCCGGGACTGGTGGGCGGGCTTTCCTGCACGTCTATAGTGGAGAGGTTTTCGTAATAAAACAATTTTCCCTCGGCATTACCGACGATGAGATCATAAATGCCCTTTGGGTCGACGCGGTAAAAGGCCGGTGGCGCCAGAGAATCCACGTTGACCGGCGCGAAGACGTTGGGAAGCAATTGCCAGACAGGCGTTTCCTGGCGGCCGACATTTTCGTAAAATGTCAGAGTCCCGTTGGTTTCTCCAAAGACGAGGCCGAGTTTGCCGTCGCGACTTAAATCCACGAAAGCGGCGCTGTACTGGGTTCGATCGTCAAGACCCTGAAGCCAATTGGCTCTTTCCTGCCAGCTTTCTCCGGTGGTGTTGAGACGCTCGTAAAATGTGTAGGCACCGTTGCGTTGAATAAACAAATCGAAATCGCCGTCCTGGTCGCAATCGAAAAATCGGAAGTTTTTTGGAAAGATGCCAAACGAGGTGCGCTGGAGTCCGAGTTGCGGAAATGTTTGTTCTTTGTACCTCCACTGCGGGAGGCCATTTGCGGATTGTTCGGCGTACACCAGATGCCCGTCATCGTTGAGGATGAAATCCGGCATCCCGTCGCCGTTCCAGTCCAGAAATTGAAATTGTGTGGCTTTGCTTTCTATCCGGACGCCGCTGCGGTTGAGTTTAAAGGGGGCTGGATTCCAGGCGTACATCTGACAAACATCAACCCTGCTGCACAGTAGAAACGTGAGCAATAGAATTCGTTTGACCATTTTGTTCCCTCCGTCACCGGGCTAAAATCATTTTGCGGGTTTGTTTAAAATCATCAGCGTTTAGCTGGTAGAAATACACGCCTGAAGCGACCTGCCTGCCCCGTTCATCTTTCCCATCCCACTCGACGGCGTGTTCACCTGCGGTCAGTACGTTGTTGACCGGCGTGGCGATTCTTTCACCCTTTAAGTTGAAAATGACCAAAATTACTTGTGAGGAGTTTCCCACAAAGAAACGAATTTTCGTGGTGGGATTAAACGGGTTGGGATAATTTTGCGCCAGAGTAAACGTTTTTGCAAGCTGCGGTTGGTAATCCAGAGTCTGCGAAAACGTGCCGCCGTCGAGCATCTTAGCTTCAAAACGGTAGCGGTAGCGGTCGGCGGGATTGGCGTCGGTGTCCGTGAACGTGGTGCGGTCAGGTGACAGGGTGGCAATCCGCACGAAATCGCCGGAATTTCCCGCTTTGCGAAAAATGTCAACACTCACAATTCCATCCACCGGTCCGGAAAAATGCCAGGAAAGTTTGATGCTGGGTAAGCCGTCCTGAACATCGATTCCGACTTGCGCTGCAATGGTAAGAATTTCCTCCACCGCTGTTGGATTGCCCACCGGAGGGGAAAACTCGGTGAACGGGGAGAGCACGCCATAATCAGTGCTGAGGGAAATGATGTCATCCTTGAGTTCGTCGGGTTCACCTTCTGTGAGCCAGCGGGCGTAAAGATAGTCAATTTTTTTCTTGGCCCAGATTTTTGGCACAAAACTGTTGACTGTGTTGCTGTCCGGAAAGGTCACCTTCGGATAAATGATCGATGTGTCAGCGTTCGCCACCGTGCCGTGCAAGGTGATGTCGCTCATTGCCGGCTCTGTGTACCTGCCAACGATGATCTGCTGAAAACCGGCAAACATGTCGGGTAACTCGATTGGAAAGACGTCGAAGGTGTTCAGAGTTCCAAAATCGAGGTGGACATTTGCCAGCACCGGATTGTTGACGCGGGAAAAGAAATTGCCGATGATGGTATCGATGGGTTCATCCGGGTCGAGGTAGGTTGCCACACCGTGATTTTGATCGGCTAGAGATTGCAGTAAATCTTTACCGGCATCAAAGCCGACACCAAACACAAAAATACTGGCGTCATTCATGTTTGCCTTTCGGACATTATCCAAGATTTCTTCTTTTGCGGTTACACCCACAGTTGGTTGGCCGTCGGTTAGAAATATGAGTTGATTGATTTCGTTGGGAATTGTCTGCGAAAGAGCGGTGAGCAGCGCTTCGTTGATATTAGTTCCGCCGACCGCTCTGATGCCATGAATGTAACCCACAGCATCTGCGATGTTTTGGGGCGTCGCTTGTACGGCTTCATTGCGGAAGAGTTTTGTATTGGAGGAAAAGTCAACAATGTTGAAAAAGTCATTTTCGTTCAAATGTTCAACGCTGAATTGAGCGGCATCACGTGCCTGTACGATTTTTGTGCCACCCATACTTCCGGAGCGGTCGAGGACGAAAATAAAATGCTTGTTCAGGATGTCCTCTTGGTCTGCGACACCTGGTTCCAGGAGGGCAACAAAAAACCCCGCTGATTTTGTTGTATCTGCGGGGTCTCGATAGGGAAGCGTGAAAAGGCCGACTTCATCTTGTGCCAGTTGATAGTCCACAATGAAATTGACATTTGGCGTATAGTTTGCCTGATCAAACCCAACTCTGGCGGAATACGGTCCGCTGAGTTCGATACCGGACGGAAATCCAGGCGTCTGAATGTCCGCAATCGTTCGGTGCGTGGAGAAAGTCAGTAAGATGGCAAATGCATCTAAGCGGCCGGCCGAATAACGGTCGCTGTAAAGCGGAAAACGGTATTGAATGGCGCCAAAATCGAATGGTAGCAGCTCTGCGTATGACAGTCGAACACGAAAGGTGTCTGCTGTAGCGACCGTTGGTAAAATAAAGGGATTCGGCAGCAAATAATTCATGAGGCCGGGGTCTGAATTCCCAGGGGGAAGTGTTTGATTTCCGCCGCCTGTATCCGCCTTTGTCAGCTCAAAGTCCACAAAACTACTGTCCCGCCATACGGCAATTCCGGTGACGGCCGCATTCTCCGGTAGTGGAAACATGTAGATGACATCCAGAGAGTCCACATCTTCCGGATTGATGAATTCATGCGTCATCGTGGTGACGGCAATTTGATCGATAACCTGAACGTCAATCAATGTTTTTGACAAGCGCAAAAATTGTTTGGTTTGTTTGTTCTGCAGAAGGCCGTCTGCATGACTTAGGGTTGTAGAAAATAGAATGAGGGAAAGTGCGCTGAAAAGGATCCTGACATATTTCATAATATCCTCCTCGTAATTGGGGTTTATTTTGTAGAGCCGTTGTATTCCGTCAGCAATATTCGTACCAGTTGTAATTAATGAAAATACAGTAGGTTATGAAATTAATGATGATAGGCATGTGCAAATATTGCGCTAAGGTGAGAAATAATTGCACAGCTGATGAGGTCGGAAAATTATGGGTGCAATCAGTACTTGCTTTTTTTGAAAATAATTAATAAATAGGGCGTATGTATTTTTCACCCAAAAAATTTATGTATGTATGTTTTTTGGCGCTACCGTTTTTACAGGTGGCATGTTTAAGTAATGCGGACAGAAATAATCCGCTTGATCCAAAATCAAATAATTTTGATAATACAGATGTTCTCGCAGGCAGGACATTGACGTTTTATTCACCCTTTTCTCCGCTTGCAGGTGTGGAAGTCAGATTGGAACCGGGGCCATTTGTAGCTGTGTCCAATGCTCAGGGACAGTTTCAGTTAGAGAGTGTTACTCCGGGCACTTACATGCTTACTGTGACGAAACCCGGATTTGCTACTGTTTTGGATACCGTGGTTGTAAACCTGCAAAACAATCCGGACTTAGAGTATCATTTAGACGGTTTGCCGCAGATAAATACATTTACTATCCGTTCCGCACGTATAAATCGCTGGTTTCCGTCCACGGACCTTTTTTTATTGGATGTGGAAGCGGGCATCGATGACCCGGATGGGTTGAATGATATTGCCCAGGTGGAACTCTCCATTCCGGCAGTTGGTTTTAAAGACACCCTCGAAGCGAGTCAAGTGGCGGGTATCTATCGTGGTACCATTTTGGAAGACAAAATTCCAGGAAAAAATCTCCAGGATTTATTGGGAAAGGAAATATTTATAAACGTCAGTGACCAGCCAAACTATCAAACACAATCTATGCCAAGACTTATTTCACGGATTTTTGATCTCACTCCGATCACGGATTCGCCAATCGGATTTACTACGGTAAATACACCGACACCGACCTTCACCTGGAAGCCGGTGAATCTGGACATTCAATTTACCTATACAGTGGATGTTTTCAGTCAAAATTTCGGTCGCGTTCTACCCGTGTTTTCGGAATCGAAAATCGATCAGGCAAATACGTCATTTACTGCAATTCAACCGATGTCGCCCGGAAGTTATTTTTGGACAATTTCTATTGTCGATGAATTTGGTAATCGGGCACAGTCTAAAGAAGCATCCTTTTTTATAAATTAGAGGTTCTATGGAGACACGTGCAAGGGATGACAAATTATCATCCATCGAAGCCCTTTCTGAAATAGCGCATGTCATTAACAGTCTACAGGAAATCGATCAACTTCTGGAGAATATTCTGGAAATAACTATGGAAGCGCTGTCGGCGGAGCGCGGATTCGTTTTGCTAAATGCGTCCGCCGCGGCACAGGGTTTTGAAGTGAAAAGCAGCAAAAATTTCACGGATAACCAAATTGCAGATATCACAGGAATTTCCACCAGCGTTGTGCATGAAGTGATGGCCAATGGAGAACCCGTCATTCTCTTTGAGACCCAGAAAGATCCGAAATATAAAAAAAGTGAAAGTATTGTTCTGCAGAAAATTCAATCCATTGCATGTGTCCCGCTGCGCATAAAAAAGCGGCAAATCGGAGTCATTTATCTGGACAGTTTATCGAAGCGAAGTAAGTTCACCAATGAGAATCTTCCATTTCTGACAGCCTTTGCCAATCAGTCCGCAGTCGCCATTGAAAATGCTCAATTATACCAGAAATTACGCGAGGAGAACCGGCGACTGCGAGAAGAGGTTCAACGCATCCATGGTTTTGACGAAATTATCGGTCAAAGCCCCAAAATGCGTGATGTGTTCGAAATTATGACACAGGTGCTGGATACGGACGCCACAGTTCTTATCGAAGGGGAGAGCGGCACCGGAAAGGAGTTGGTGGCCCGGGCCATTCATTACAATGGTGAGCGTAAAGATAAGCCGTTTATGGCGCTTTTTTGTGGCTCTCTGCCGGACAGTTTGTTGGAGAGTGAACTTTTCGGGCATAAAAGGGGGGCCTTCACCGGTGCCGTTACCGACAAGCGCGGTTTGTTCGAAGCAGCCGATGGCGGAACGTTTTTCCTCGATGAGATCGGTGATTTAAGCATGAGCATACAAACCAAACTTTTGCGGGTTCTTCAGGAAGGAGAAATTAAACGCGTCGGGGAAAATGCGATTCGGAAAGTCGATGTCCGGATCATCTCTGCGACAAATAAAGTTCTTTCTGAATTGGTCAAGGAGAAAACATTTCGGGAAGATTTGTTTTACCGCCTGAATACCATCTGTATACATTTACCGCCGCTGCGGCAGAGGAAATCGGATATTCCACTGCTTGCAAACCATTTTCTTGATAAATATGCGCAAAAGAAAAAACAAGCTATCAAAGGATTTGATAAGAATGCTATGCAGGCATTGCTGACGCACACCTGGCCCGGAAATGTACGAGAATTGGAAAACACCATCCAGAGGGCCGTTGTGATGGCGAAATCCGATCTCATTACGGTGGATAATTTGCGCCTGCCTGTGGCCAACGTGGCTGAATTAATTGAATACGGTCTGACGTTGCGGGAAGTTGAAAGGCGGTTGGTGCGCCAGACATTGAGCGAGCAGGATGGCAACATTTCTGAGACGGCGCGTATTTTGGGGGTGTCCAGACGCTGGCTGCATTACAAGCTAAAAGAATGGCAAATATAAAACAAATCGGCGATATTCAGATTTTCGCACAAATTCATCAGGGTGCCACAACGCAAGTTTACAAGGGATATCAGGCATCATTAGACAGATTTGTGCTGCTCAAAGTGTTGAATCCCGAATTGAGCTCACACCCCGAGGTTAGTCGCCAGTTTGAAGAAGAGGCGCGGTTGATTGCCAAAGTACAGGACCCGAACGTTGTAACCATTTTTGATTACGGTGCACACGAAGGGTTACGTTATTTTGCCACTGAGTTTATCGAAGGTTGTACTCTGGAAGACTTAATCCACCAGAATGCACTCCCGGCTGAGTTAGCCTGGTATATTCTTCGCGAAGCCTGTCTGGGTCTGAAAGCAGCTCATGATAAAAGTCTTTTGCATCGGGACATAAAACCATCAAATATTCTTATTTCTCAAGAGGGACTGGTAAAAATAACAGACTTCGGGATGGCGGAGACCATCAGGTCTGAAGAGGGACAAGGTGAGGAAATTAAAGGCACGGTCGCTTACTTTTCTCCAGAGCAAATACTTGGAGAAAAATTTGACGTGTATTCAGATATTTTCTCTTTGGGTGTAACTTTCTTTGAAATGTTAAGCGGGCTAACGGCTTTTAAAAGAGACTCCATAAGCGACTCATTTAATTCTATTTTGAAAGATGATCCAACGGAACTCTTGCAACACAGGCGTGATCTTCCCGCACCTTTGGTCTCTATTTGCCAAAAAATGTTAGAAAAGACGCCGGAAAATCGCTATCAGACTTGTGCGGCTCTACTGCATGAATTGAATGCATTCCAATTACAACAAAATTTTAGTGTAGCAACAAAATCCCTTGAGAAATATCTCTCTGATCCGGATGCGTATGTTCCGAAAGTTTCCCCGGAAATAGTGGCAACAACTGAGGTTAAGAAGTCGTCTTTTGCTAAATATTTATATTTGAGTGTTCCTGTGCTGGCAGTCCTGTTTTGGAGTTATTTTGCCCTGAATTCGAACAATATGCAGCAATCGGAGGCTGAGTCAACGCCTGTTTTCGGAATAGCTGATTCTATCCAAACCGAAACGCAACCCATTGAAAACTCCGTAAAGAAAAAGAATATAGACGGTTTGCAAATCACAAAAAAAATCAAGACACATTCTCAAGACTCGCTCCAAGCAATGAATCGTTCAGGTGATAAGTTTGTGACTAAATCACGCCCTAAAGCTTCGGAGACGCAAGATTTAGTCGATGTAGCTAATACAACGAATGTCGCGAGGTTTTCTGTGAAGCCCGGAACTCTCAATATTCATTGCAGTCCATGGGCGTTTGTATTTGTGGATGGTGATTCTGTAGGATCCATTTCAAGTGAAATGATTCATTTAAGTCAGGGTGAGCACGAAGTTTTATTTCGAAACCCGGATTTTCCTTCTGAGCATAAAGTGGTACTGAACATTCAAAGTGAACAAGTGGAGGAAATTCAATTTTCTTTTTGGACAACGGTTGGGACGTTGTCATTAATGGTGAGTCCGTTTGCAGAGGTGTATGTGGACGGTCAATATAAAGACACCGTGCCGCCACAGAATCACCCCTTTATTCTCGTCCCCGGCAATCACCGGCTAACACTTAAAAACCCACAATTAGGCGATTGGCAAACAAATGTAGATATTTCAGCGGGTGAAAAAAAAGTGTTAAAATTCAATTTAACGAATTTACTGGCAAAATAATGGAATGTATTTTGCAAGATAGACCAATAGGGATGATTTAGAGAAGAAATGCTGCAAATTTTGCGCATGAAATTGGACATCTGTGAAAATGCGGGTTAAAAGGTAAAGAGAAAACTATGAAAAAAAGTTTGTTTTTTTGTGTGATCTTCGTCATTTTTGTTTCGAGCCTTTTGGCGCAGCCCGGCTGGCAGTTTAAAACAAATATGCCGACGCCGCGTTTTAATATTTGTTCGGTTGTTTTCAATAATAAAATTTACGTCATTGGCGGTCGTGACGGCAGTGGAAATGTTTTAGATATTGTTGAAGTTTATGATCCGCAATCCGACAGTTGGGATACGAATTTTCCTGCTCTCAAGAAAGCTCGCGAAAATGCTGCGGCCGCGGTCTTCAATGGAAAGATATTTGTACTTGGCGGGAGAAGTGATGAAGACGAAATTCTGAAAAAAGTCGAGTTTTTTGATGCGCAGGAGAATCGGTGGAGGGATTTTCGCGATTTGGAAGAGGAGCGGGAGGGTCCCGCAGCACTGGAGTTAGATGGACACTTTTATGCTCTTGGCGGTTTCGGCGGTTCGGAAGGTAATCCCCATCTTTTAAATTCTGTTGAGAGATATTTGCCAAATGATGACAAATGGCAAGTTTCTCAGGATTGGGTGCTCAATTTTGCTAAAGCCTCTTTTGGTACGACCAGAATCAATGATGCGGTTTATGTGATCGGGGGCTTTAGTTCTTTCGGACCGTTAAATTTTGTACAGGTTTACACTGAAGCGGCGGGAGCAAGTCCGGTAGGTGGTCTGCTTACAGCCCGTGGCGGTCTGAGCGCTGCAGGCTTCGATGGAAAAATTGTCGTCGCCGGTGGCCGCGGAGCCGATGATCAGGTTTTGAATTCTGTTGAACTTTACGATCCTGATTTAAACGCATGGGTTGAGGATATGCCTCTTACAATTGCCCGGGAGCAATTTGTAATGGAAACCGTGAGTGGCAACGTTTATGTTATCGGCGGGAGTTCGGCCAACGGTTCCGTTCTGGCCAGTGTTGAAACTGCAAATGCTTTTGGCGTCCCCACTTCAGTTGAAACCCCAGATCCTCAGCAACCTTTAAAGTTTACCTTAGAGCAGAACTACCCGAATCCCTTTAATGCCGGGACGGTCATTAGATTTACCGTGAACGTAAACGATCAATCTCCCATTAATTTGTCCATTTATAATATAAAAGGACAATTAGTAAAACAATTTATTTACCAATTCTCAACCGGTGAATACCAGGTGCACTGGAACGGTACGGACAGTCACGGGTTAAGCGTTGTTTCGGGACTTTATGTGTATACTTTGTCGCAAGGTGACCGACGTCAATCTAAACGAATGTTGTTCCTAAAATAAATCTGAGCTGAAAATGAAAATATTTTTGTTGCTTTCACTTTTAACCGTACCTTGCGTTTTGTTTGCGCAGGATAATCCTGCCGTAATTGTTGACAACATCCAACAGAATTATAATCAGTTAAACTACAACGAGGCTGAGAAAGAAGCTGTCGCGGCCATCAAAAATTATCAGATATTTTCTCCAAATCAATTGGTACAAATTCATCAGATTCTGGGACTGATCTATTTTTCACAAAACAAACCGTCGCAAGCGCGTCTCCAGTTTGAAGAAGCTCTGTCACTTAACGCAGATCTAAAATTAGAACCGTTGTTCGTTTCGCCCAAAATTGTAGAATTTTTTGAAAATGTAAAACGGGAATGGACACTTCATCAAAATGAACAGAAGCAACAGGCAGGTACTGTCCGATATATTGTGTTGCAGGACCCGCGTCCGTCAGCGGCCATTAGATCGATGATTTTACCCGGTTGGGGGCAGGTGTACAAAAGACAAAAGCGCAGAGGTCTTATCTTTACCTCATTGTGGGGAGTCGGGGTATTGGGAACGGTACTTGCCCACATTGCCAGAAATAATGCAGAAGATGATTATTTAGCCGAAACAGATCCCGTCAAAATCGATTCCCGCTTTTCTACGTTTAACAATTATCATAAACTGCGGAATAGTTTTTTTGTCTTTTCTGTGGGAGTTTGGCTGGTTAGTTATCTGGATGCTGTTTTGACAAAGAATGAAAAAAAAGAGGTTGGGGAGCGATCGTTTTCTATAGCGCCGGGTTTATTAGACGGGCATGCAAAAATAAATATGCAAGTGCGTTTTTAATCTTCCATGTCAATCATATTTAACTTAGAGAGTTCCTCGATAGATTGTCCTACCTGGCTGATACTAAAGGGTTTTTTAAGGATTCCGTTAAATCCGTACATTTTATAATCGAGCATGATTGGGTTAGACGTATCCCCGCTGGCTAAAATCAATTGAATATCTTTATCCTGTTCCCTGATTTTTTCACAAACTTTTAAACCACCTAATTTCTCCGGAAGATGTAAATCGACGAAAGCGATTTTAAAAGGATTTTGTGAGGGTTGTATTTTTTGAAAGGTGTCCACAGCATCTATTGCACTTTTTACACACACAACCTCATGACCGAGTTTGCTTAATATGGCGTTTAAACATTTTCTCACATAGAGCTCATCGTCCACAACGAGAATCTTCTTTCTGCTTGTTGACATTTCCTTTTGCTTTTCCAAAACATCCACTCCATAAAAATTATAAATATACATCATGTTTATATCAATCTAAAGAATGCAAATATTATTCCAACGGATTGGGTATAGTTTACAGAAATAAATCTGAATATGCAATCCAAATATACTGTGCAAATTTTTCTCAAGGGACGAATTGTTTGCACAATAAAACGGACTAAAATACTGTCAGTTTTATTTGCATATATGTAAGAATATGTTCTTATGTAAATAAAAACAGTTATTTAAGGCTGTATAATAAAAATCTGGCATTCTAATTGCCTTGTGAAGGGCAAATTTCTAAAAATACAAAATTACAAGACATCAGGAGGAATCATGAAGAAATTTAAGTTACAGTTTCGTTTTTTAATGAGCGTTGCCTTTTTCATCAGTTTGGTCTCAGGAAACAGCCAAATGTATGCACAAGGGAATTTTGTCCTGTCAAAAAAGGCCGACTTTTCAACAAACAATCGTTTGTTCTCCCGCGAGGACACGCTTTATATGAAAGTCTCGGCGCCGAAAATTGACTACACAGATATTGATAAAAATGAATTTAAGTTGAAAGCAAATAGCGGCGGCGATGAATTTGAGGGTAGCTTCACTAATTTATTGGACGGAACCTATGAGAGTCAGATTGTTCTGAGCACAGCCGACCCGAATACAGCTAACTGGCAGTGGGAGGCACGCATCCGAGATGACAGCGGCCAGGAGTTTCGAGTAGAAGTAGATGTTCAGATTATAGATGCTGCGACTCCAATCGGAGAAGATGTGAAAATAAGAGGCGCCATAGCAAGTCTGGGGACCGACTTTTTGCAGGTTAACGGCTCGACAATCTTTGTGACAGCAAACACGCAAGTCTTTGACAATAATAATGTAGCTCTCATGTTTGCAGATTTGTTGCTGAATGATTTTGTGGAGGTGCAGGCCGTCCGCAACGAGCAAGGGGATTTGGTGGCTGTGAGTATTAAATTAGAAAACCGCAGAATGAACCAGGGAAATGGTGAAGTTGAATTGACCGGATTGATCGAGTCCGTGGGTGCAAACAACATTGTGGTTTTTGGTGACACGTTTTTTGTGGATGCAACAACCGAGATTCTTAATCTTGATAAGAATCCTATTTCACTGACCGATTTGAAAGTCGGCGACCTTGTTCGTGTTCGCGCCGACATGCAGAGTGACGGCACATTATTAGCAACCAGAATCCGCCTTGAAGACCCGGAAAGGGATGAAGTTGAATTCACTGGCACGATTGATGCGTTAACCGAAACGTCGGTTTCCGTTAATGGGGTTCTTTTTCTGGTAACCAGCGACACAGATGTTCTGGATAACGATGATGTGCAGATCGCTTTTTCCGTGCTGGAAGTAGGAATGGTCGTTGAAATTCGTGGCGATGTTGGAGCCGGTAACGTCTTGACTGCTACAAAAATTAATATTGAAGACCGAGGTAATAATTTTGGTGATGATGAAATCGAAATTACCGGTGAAGTCACCGAGATCGCAGGAAATGCAATTACTGTCTCAGGGTTCATTTTTACAGTGGATGATTCCACCGATATTTTGAACAATAACAATCAACCCATTCCGCTGTCGGATATTCAGATCGGTGCTCTGGTGGAAGTGCGGGCAAATAGATTAAATAACGGCACTTTGCTGGCAACGAAAATTAAGCTTGAGGATAATTTTAATGATGAAGTGGACTTGTCAGGCGTCATCGAAGAAATTGGTGATCATGTGCTTACCGTAAATGGTTTTAGTTTTATCGTCACTGATTCAACGGTCATTCTGGACAATAACAATCAGATGATTTCTTTTGCAAGCTTACAGGTCGGGGACCTCGTCGAAATTCGTGCAGATGTCGCTTCCGACGGTTCGCTGATTACCACAAAGATCAAAATTGAAGATATGTTTAATGATGAGGTCGAACTCACCGCAACCATTGAGAAAATTCATGCCGATAGCATTGTTGTAGGTGGCGTAGCCTTTTTGGTCGATGCAAATACAATTATTTTAAACAAACAAAATATTCCAATTGCATTTGCGCAATTACAAGTTGGCATGCTTGTGGAAATTCGTGGTGATGTTCAGGCTGACGGTACAATTCTGGCAACAAAAATTAAAGTGGAGGACAGAATTGTAGATGAAGTTGAACTGCGAGGTACGATTGAAGAATTAACCGACAACTCGGTCACACTTCTCGGTAAGACATTTGGTGTTACCGAAAACACTGCGGTCTTTGACAATAATAATAACACCATTTCATTTGCAGATCTGTTTGTGGGTTTGTCGGTGGAAATACGCGGCGATCTCATGCCGGATGGCTCACTTATTGCGATCCGTATTAAAGTGGAAGATAACCTTGCGAATGAAGTCAAGGTCGTCGGTCCCATCGATAGTCTCGATGTTAATTTCATTCAGGTCGTGGGTGTTGAGTTTCAGGTGGACGGCAATACGGTCGTCCTGGATAAATCCAACAATTCGATTACCTTTGCGGATTTGCAAGTCGGACAGACCGTGGAGGTCCAGGCGAGTGTTCAGGCTGGCGGTGTGAATTTGGCGACAAAAATTAAAATTGAGGATGTTACGCTTTTAGCGAGCAAATTAACGAATGTTGTTTTTAATGGCATTGAAATGCTTGGCAGGCAAATCCTCGTCGACTCTTCAACCATGATATTGGGCAGACTCAACCGGCCTTTAAATTTAAGTGATTTGCAACCCGGTCAGGTAGTGGACGTCCGCATGCAAAAGGGGAACGGCAATCTTTATTTCGCCACGAAAGTAAAGGTTCAGGAGCCGGGCCTCATTACCGGTATTAAAGCCGGTATCAAGAGCAGCGGAACGCCACCGGATGACTTTGTTTTGTTGCAAAATTATCCGAATCCTTTCAATCCGGAAACCACTGTTTCATTTCAGGTACCAAATAATGCAAATGGACTGGTGAATACAAAAGTAACGGTTTTCAACTTATTGGGACAAAGGGTTCGTATTCTTGTAAATGCGCCAATGAATCCCGGCGTGTACCAGGTAAAATGGAATGGCCGCGACGAAAGAGGCATTACCATGGCCAGCGGCGTGTACCTGTACAGGCTGGAGACCGGTGTTGTGACAAAAACACAGCGTATGTTGTTGTTGAAATAAGGAGAAGCATTTCCCGGAAGACATGATTTTTCGGGAAGGCACAACAAAATAAACCCCTCATCTATCTATTTCCCCCCCCTTTTTGAGCCAAATAGATGAGGGGTAATCTTTAATCATAAAAGAGTGTAAATTTCTAACGATGCGTTTATTGTTAAATCGATTTTTGCAGGGAATTGTGCTCTTGGTAGGAGTAGCATTGTTGAATTTTATGTTATTTCAATTGAGCCCGGGGGATGCCAGTAATCTTTACTTCGGCGCTAAAACGAAGATAGAGAATCTGCGTCAACTTAAGGAACAAAGAGGCGTCGATAAACCGTGGCATGAGCAGTTTGTTGTTTGGAGCATAAATGTAATTCACGGTGATTTAGGTTATTCCTGGGCAAAACATCGTCCCGTCAAAGATGTTATAAATGAGGCTATTCCCGCGACCCTACTGTTGACCGGCGTGTCGCTTTTCATCATGATCTTGTTTGGATGTTTGTGGGGAATCGCAGGAGGAATACTCGCAGACGAAGTTTGGGGAAAACTCAGCGATTATGCAAGCCTGATTGTTTATGCTACACCGGTTTTCCTGCTTGCCTTACTCTGCATTGAGGTTTTTAGTCTAAAATTGCAATGGCTGCCTGCTTCTGGCATTCAATCCCTATTTGCAAGTGAACTGACCGGTTTTCAATTTGTCAGTGACAAACTTAAGCATCTGGTTTTACCGGTACTCATACTGGGAGTAACCGGCGCAGCGGCACTTGCTCGATACGTCCACGCTCACATGCGAGATATTCTCAGACGGGATTTTATTACCTTTGCCAAAGCCAAAGGTCTAAGTGTAAATAGAGTTTATTTCAAACACGCGTTTAAAAATGCTCTCTTACCAGTCGTCACTTTGTTCGGAATTTATTTTCCTTTTTTGATCAGTGGTGCTTTCATTGTTGAGGTCATATTTTCATGGCCCGGAATTGGGCAACTGACGTATGAAGCTGTTCTCGCCAAAGATTATCCCGTTTTGATTATGATGAATTTCATCGCAGCTATTATGGTGATTGCGGGCAATCTCATCTCCGATATCATTTACAGGCTCATAGATCCAAGAATACGAATCAACGATTAATTGTCCACTGTTTGCGTAAGGCATACAATGAACGATATTTTAAAAACTGTTAATTTCAGGGTGGGGCTGATTTTCGTCCTCTTGATTGCCGGGGCAACTTTATGTGCCGGATTTATTGCATCAGATTCTCCTGATACACTGTTCAATCCTGCGCAGACCAAGTTGTCTGCGCCATCCTCAAGTCATTGGTTTGGCACAGACCAATTTGGCCGTGATGTGTTTTCCCGGGTTTTGCATGGCGGCAGAATATCGTTAGGCATTGCGTTTGCAGTGGTGACGCTTTCTTTATTGATTGGGGTAGGCTATGGGGTTGTTTCTGGCTACACAGGTGGAATCCCGGACAATATTTTGATGCGGTTGTTAGATGTTTTTTTAGCCTTTCCGGTGATTTTTATTGCTGTGACAACGATGGCGCTTTTTGGTACCAGCTTACTCTGGTTAATTTTCGTTTTAATACTGACGAGCTGGATGGATGTTGCCCGGTTGGTACGAGCCGAAACCCATTCATTGAAAAATCAACACTTTATCGTGAAGGCAAAACTTTCAGGGCTGAGGCCTCTTAGAATTGTATTTTGGCATTTATTGCCAAATTTACTCACAACCATCGTAACTGTGGCTGTCATTCGGGTCGCTGATATCATTTTAATCGAGTCAGCGTTGAGTTTTCTGGGTCTGGGAGTGCAACCGCCATTAGCAAGTTGGGGGTCTATTATCAGCGACGGGCGTGCAAACTTGCCGTTTGCATGGTGGCTTATCATTTTTCCCGGTTTAGCGCTTCTGCTAACAATTGTGGGGCTATATTTGACCGGTGAAGGGCTAAAATCCTTTAAAGGCGTTTAAATGACACCACTTCTTAAAATAAAATCACTTAAGACTTATTTCCCCACCAAAGCCGGCTGTTTGATGGCCGTGAACGGGGTGGACCTGGAGATAAACACCGGCGAAACGGTTGCTCTTGTTGGTGAATCCGGAAGCGGCAAATCAATAACGGCTTTGTCGATTTTCAGGCTTGTTCCCGCCCCTGGTAGGATTTTGGAAGGAGTGATTCGTTTCAATGGACAAAATCTTTTATCGTTATCTAAAAAGGAGATGCGCCGAATACGGGGCAAACAGATGGGTTTTATCATGCAAGACCCGCTGTCGTCGCTCAATCCATTAATCTCTGTTGGTGAACAAATAGCCGAAGTCATGCGCACCCATGATGGATTGACCCGAAAACAGGCGAAGCAACAAACCATTGATTTGATGTACAAGGTACAGTTACCGGATGCAGAGCGTAGTTACGGTAGTTATCCGCATCAGTTAAGCGGTGGGCAGAGGCAGCGAATTGTCATTGCCATTGCACTGGCATGCCGTCCGCAATTTATTGTTGCTGATGAACCCACAACTGCTCTGGATGTATCCATTCAAAGTCAAATATTAGAGTTGCTGATGGAATTAAAGAATGACTTTCAGATTTCACTGTTGCTGATTACTCACGATCTCGGCATAATCGCCAATATTGCAGACCGCGTAGCCGTAATGTACGCCGGCAAAATTGTTGAGGAAGCTCCCACAAAGGCGTTATTCACGAATCCACTTCATCCGTATACAGAAGCGCTGCTGCAGGCGATTCCAAGAATTGACTTTTCACAAGAAGGCAACAACACGACACCGCCGACTCTCAAAGGAAATCCACCCGATTTAATAAACTTACCGTCAGGGTGTGCATTTCATCCAAGGTGTTGCCTGGCTGAATCCAGGTGCAAGGAGGTCATACCGGAAAATTATTTCATTGGCAAAAACAGATATGTCAAATGTATTCACAGTGGGGTGAAAGATGGAAAAAATAGTAAGTTGTTTCAGGCGCCAACATAGAAAGATATGTTGGGCGTTTTTAGCAGTTGCAGTTTTTTACTGCAGCGCCAGTGGTGCTCAAGACAAAAACAAAACAGAGTACGGAGGAACGGTTGTCATTGGGATGAAAGGTGACTTCGATTCCTTTAATGAATTGAATGCTTCCGACTCCGACGCTTTGCAGGTTATTCAAAATATGCTGTTCATGGGGTTGACCAGAATGGATGAACAGTACAGGGTCGTTCCCTATCTTGCAGAGTCATGGCGCTTTACCAACGGCGATTCCGTTTTGACCTATCATCTGAGGAAAGATGTGCAATGGTCTGACGGGGAACCCACCACTGCTGACGATGTACTTTTCACCTACAAATTAGCAACCAATCCAAAAGTGGCTTATCCCGCCGGCAGCCGTTTCGATTTAGTGCGAGATGTCCGGATTGTTGATGATTATACCATCCAGTTTATTTTGAAGCAGCCGTACCCGGACGCACTCTATGACACGCAGATTCCTATATTGCCCCAGCACATTCTGGAGAAAATTCCGCCGGAAAAGATTTCCGAATGTGATTTCAACCGGCATCCGGTGGGAAATGGTCCTTTCCAACTCGTTGAGTGGAAAGCAAATCAGTCCGTTGTTTTTAAAGCAAATGTTGTGTTTGCTTTAGATAGGCCTTGGGTAGACCGGGTTGTCTTTGTCATCATTCCCGATGAAACCGTTTTGTTGACGAACCTACTTACAGGCGTTTTAGATGTTGTTCCTAACTTAACCCCTGTAGGGTTACGGCAATTAAAAAGTCGCAATAAATTTCAAACTATTCACTATTCAGGCGTTAGCTATTCTTTTATTGGCTGGAATACTGCGAACCTGCTTTTTGATCGAGAAACTCGCCGGGCACTAACGTACGCGATTGATAAACAGGAAATCATCGATACGCTTTGTGAGGGACTTGCAGAGCCCATCATCGGACCATTCTTACCCTTCAACTGGGCGTATGACAAGTATTTACAAGACTATCCGTATAATCCCGAAATTGCCCGCAATATTCTTGAACAAAATGGATGGCACGATTCGAATGGCGATGGCTATTTGGACAGGGACGGGCATTTGTTTGAGTTTTCCCTCAAAACAAACAGCGGCAGTCAGTTGCGCAAAGATGTTGCCGTAATGATCCAGGCGCAGTTAAAAAGGGTAGGTGTGAAAGTCCGTGTTCAGCCCTTGGAGTGGAACTTGTTCATCGATGATGTGTTCATGAACAAGAAATTTGACGCTGTCATTTCAGGATGGGATACAGACTTCACTGTGAATCCGACCGATTTGTGGCACACAAAAGCAATTGAGAGCGGCTATAATTTTATTTCTTACAGAAACCCGACGGTTGATGCCCTGCTTGAAAAGGGACGAAAAACATTAGATCCTGACAAAGCAAAACCAATTTGGGCGGATTTTCAAAAAATCATTCTTGATGATGCGCCATACACTTTTTTGTTCACCCGGGAAAAACTTGCAGCTTTTGATAAGAGAATCACTGGTGTGAAAATGGATGCCCGGGGGGTTCTTGCAAATATTACTGAATGGTGGATACCTAAAATGAAAAGGAAATATCATGTTGCCAGGACCAGTAATGGCCTTGAAAAATGAGGAAGCAGTGCTTTTATATTTGGGCAGTCCCGATGTTCTGAAACAGATCGATGAACATTATTTGAGTGGCATCTCCTGCCAAATATTTGCAGCTTCCGACGAGGATAAAATTGCAAAAATTGTTGCAGCTCATAATCCGAACATTATTCTTGTGGATATTGATAGAAATTACCTGGAAATGTCAAAAGCCATTCTAAGCAATTTCACAAACATTAAAGTCATTGGTTTGACAAAGGCCAGCCAGATGAACCGAATTGTGAAAGCTGTAAAATTTGGTGTGGATGAGGTTGTTCATGTTGAAACAGCGTCGTCAGAATTACGCAAAATTATCTCAAGAACAGTTCAGCAATTTGAGGAAATTAACCAGGGAAAACGGTTACATCGTAAGCTGCAAAAACAATATAATTTTTCGAGCATCATTGGCCGGAGTCCGGAAATTCAGAATCTCTTTCGGCGCTTAAGCAAAATTATCCAGAGAAAATGGGTGACCGTTCTTATCACCGGAGAAACAGGCACCGGAAAGGAACTGATTGCAAAGGCTATCCATTATAATTGTTTTCAACAGACGCACCCTTTCGTTGAGATTAACTGCAACGTGTTACCGGAGAACCTTTTGGAGTCTGAATTGTTCGGGTATGAGAAAGGAGCCTTCACAGACGCAAAAACGCAAAAGAAAGGTTTGTTTGAGCTGGCAGAAACCGGTACGTTATTTTTAGATGAAATAGGTGACATTTCGCCGGCTATTCAGGTGAAATTACTGAAAGCTTTGGAAGAAAAAAAAATAAGACGGTTAGGCGGAATCTGTGATATTCAAATCAAAACCAGAATCATTGCTGCAACCAATCGGGATTTGCAGGGGGCTATTAAGCAAGGGTCCTTCCGGAATGATTTATATTATCGATTAAATGTTTTCACCGTTCATTTGCCAGCTTTGCGGGAACGCGGCAATGATATCTTATTGTTGGCGCAACATTTTTTAACACATTATGCAAACGAATATGAAAGCCCTTTAAGAACATTTAGCCATGATGCTGAAACGTTGATACTAAATTACACCTGGCCGGGAAATGTGCGTGAATTGGGCCACACCATTGAACGAATTGTGCTATTGGGAGAAGGAAATGAAGTGACGCGTGCAGACGTTGAGGAGGCGCTGCAATCGAGTACTCCATTAATCTTAAGTGAAAAAAAACAGTCAACCGATGTTGTTATAGAGATTCCACCTGAGGGGCTAAGTCTCGAAGACGGGGAAAAGATGTTTATCCAAACCGTCCTGGATAAGATGCGGTGGAATAAACGAAAAACCTGTACTATGCTCAAAATTTCCCGCCCACGTCTGGATCGAAAAATCAGCAAATACGGCCTTCAACCTCAATCTCGCCTATCAAAAGCATAGTAATATTTTGTTACCATCACACCTTTGATAAAGCTGAAAAGGTAACATAATGTTACCCTGAATTTAGTTTATACAAGAAAATCAGTAAATTTAAAATGCCATATAAACACATAAATAACAATGAGTAATCAAATAAGCTTAGTTTGCTTTTTTGTTTTGGCATGTCTTTTGACATAAAGAAAAGCAGCTAAGGTAATTAATAAACAATGGAGGTAAAAATGAATAACTTAACTGCAATGAAGAAAATCTTATTTGTTGCGTTCATATATATGAGCATCTTAAGTTTTTCGGCTTGCTCAAATCAGGGGGATTTGTCAATTACAGGTACGAACCAGCAGACCTTATTCAAATCTGGAAAGGGTTCAAATGGTACTTCACCTGCTGACTCGTCTGCTCTTTTATTGGTGCGCAAACGAGAGGCGGCAGAAAATGGTGTCACCACAGCTGTTATCGGTCCTGAAGGTGGAGTCATCATACATGCCGCACATCGTATCGAGATTCCTGCTGGTGCTTTAACAGATTTTGTGAAATTATCCTTTTCCATGCCAGTCTCTGACACCTTGATGTTCGAGTTCGGCCCGGACGGGATTCAATTTCAGGCTCCGGTGAAAGTAATACTCAACTACGATCATACCTTCAAAAGCGGCTTGGATGCTGAGTTATTTAAGGCCGTTTTTTGGAATGCCACCACACAGACCTGGGATTCCGTGCCAAGCACGGTAAATACAGAAACCAACGAAGTCACCGGTTCGACAAACCATTTCTCCAGATACGCTATTTCAAAGGGTTAAGATGCAGGCATTAAATAAAAGCCAGCTTAAATAGGAAATGGGAGAGACTCTAAATTGACACGAAAATCTAAAAAACAGCATGGTCCTAAAACGTTGTTTGCCGACAATAAGTGCTGGAAACAGTTGCAAGGTTGGCTGGATTCCAATAAGGGATCATTGGAAAACATGGATAGTTTTCTCGATGATGTTCAAGCAATGGTTTTGCAAATCTTCAAAGAAAGAGAGCAGCAAAATATTGTGGAATATTTCGAGAAGGCGGTTGACCTGTTGCGTGAAGACTATTTGCCGGAGCTCTCCCAATCCCAAACCATTCAACTGGAACTTTGGAAAGGGCATTCATTTGAAAAAATCGGCGCCTGGAGCGATGCTCTGTCCGTTTTTCAAAGCGTTGTTTCTCTGTGCCGGTCTGATGAATTTATTGACAGTAAGATTGAAGCTTTGCGTTGGATTGGTCATATCAAATTGATGCAAAACCAATTCAAGGAAGCGCTGAGTGTCTATACTGAAAGCCTTAATCTGGCACAGAGTTGCATGGACGAAGCTGCTGAAGCGAATGCTTTTAGTGGATTGGGATATTATTATTTCGAGCAAGGGAACCTTGAAGAGGCAAAGTCCTACTGGCAAAAAGCGTTAGCCATCGCTGAACCCTTAAATGAAATGAAACTGATGGCACAGGTGAGCAATAACCTTGGTGCAGTTGCAAATGTCCAGGGTCGTTGGGAAGAAGCTCTCGCGAGTTATAGTGAAAGTATTTTGATTTTTGAAAAAACGGGTGATTCACGCGGGCTTGCCGAGACTTACCATAATATGGGAATGACCTACACCGATACAAAGCGCTGGTTGGAAGCGGAGGAACATTACGAAAAAAGTTACCAATTAGCTAAGGAGAGTGGTGATGTCCGGCTCCAGGCTACAGTAAAATTGAACCGGATAGAACTGTTTTTAGAAATCGATGATATCAAAATGGCCCAGGCAATGTGTGGGCAGGCCATGCGGATTTACAAAAATCTGGATGACCATTTAGGTGAAGCAGATGTATGTAAGTTCATGGGAATTATTTTTACACAACAGGAAAAATGGGATGATGCGAAAACTTACTTTGGAAACAGCATCAGATTAACACAGAAATTTAGCAGTCCTTTGTGCGAAGCAGAAGCCCATTTTGAATATGGCAAAATGTATCTGAAAAAGGGCAACAAAAGTGCCGCCCAAAAAAGGTTTGAACGTGCTTTAACGCTATTTTCGAATGTTAAAGCGGAGAACGAGATAAAACTTGTAAAACAGTACCTCGTAAAACGTTCGTCTTGATTCAAAAATATTTTTAGTGAGGGATGTCGTGCTTAACTTTTGGAATGATGCTGGGATAATTAAATCGAACGGCCTTCTTGTTAATTCCTTAGCTGGGATGAAAATCAGTCACAAAAGTGTGATTGAGGCTCACATCCCTCAACTAAAAATATCGGTAAATTATTATTAACCGAAAGAATAAATATACAGGATTAATGCCATGTGTAAAAATAAAAAACGGATTCTCTTTTACTCCCATGATGCCTATGGGATGGGAAATATCCGCAGAACCCTGGCCATCTGTAATCATCTCACAGAAACCGTTCCCAATATTTCAATCTTATTGTTGACCGGTTCACCGGTGATTCATTCTCTCCGAATTCCCAACGGAGTCGATTACATAAAACTGCCATGTTTGACAAGAAATAGCAGCGAATGTTTCCGGGCAAAGTACTGGGACATGAGCCTAAGCGAGTTAATCGATATCAGGAGTGACTTAATCCTTTCCGCAGTAAAAAGTTTCAGTCCGGATATGGTGGTTGTCGATAAAAAACCTCTCGGCATCAAAAGAGAATTTGAGCCGGCGTTGAAGTATCTAAAACAAAACCTGCAGACAAAAGTTGTTCTGGGTTTGAGAGATATTCTCGATGCACCCTCCGTTACCGTGCCCATCTGGAAGAGAAATCACTACTTTGATATTATTGAAGATTCTTACGACGCTGTTTGGATTTATGGTGCGAAAGACATTTTCGATACCGTTGAGGAATATGAAATGCCGGATGCCGTGGCTGCAAAAGCGGTTTTTACCGGCTACCTGGGACGGCCCCAAAGTGAAAGAAAGCGTCTGGAAATACGTACGGAACTGGGGCTGAACGGTCATGTCTTTTCCCTGGTGATGGTTGGCGGCGGTGGCGATGGCTACTCGATCATGAAAACATTTGTCGAGGGAGTCAAGACGGATCATGAAAAATACCACATGGATAGCTTATTGCTCACCGGTCCGGAAATGCCTGAGGAAAAGCGTCTTGAACTTGAAAGCGATTGCAGGAATGGTCATCCTATGCGCATGAAAGAATTCTCCGATAGTGTTGAAGATTTGTTGGTGGCAGCGGATGTGGTTGTCAGTATGGGGGGCTACAATTCTACGTGTGAGATATTGTCTTCGAAGAAGAAAGCCTTGATCATTCCGAGAGTACGTCCGGTGAAAGAACAGTACATTCGCACAAAACGCCTGGCAGAACTCGGTCTGGTCAATATGATTCATCCAGACGAATTGAATGCAAGTGCATTACTGCAGGCAATCATGGAAACATCTAACCAGTCACACCTTACGGAAAATGTAGATGAACGAATTGATTTAAATGGTTTGTTTCGCATCGAACAGTTGACAAACGAAATATTGGGATAAAATGATGAAATTAAAAGCTACAATTAATAAAAATATCGCTTTTCTGCTAAGTGGCTTTCCGAGGCTTTCTGAGACGTTCATCTTGAACGAGTTGCTTGAGCTTCAACGGCAGAGTCTTTCATTTTCAATTTTTGCTCTGAAACGTGAAAATGATTCAAGGCAGCAAAGCGACGTGCAATTATTACAAACACAGCCGATATTTGTGCCGGGAAAGATAACCATTCGTTTCGCTACAGAAGTGTTGCTGGCGATTTCCACATTCACGCTTCAGTCGCCCCTGAAGTTTATTAAAGTGAGTCGCCGCTTTTTAATGACCGGAAAAAAAGAACGGTCATTTACGCTCGCCCACAGCTTTTCCAGATGGGTTTGGCTTTGCCGGAAGTTTCAGCGCAACCAGGTGCATCAGGTGCACGCACATTTCGCGCATGATCCCACGACGATGGCTTTCTGGGTCTTTAGACTTCTGAATATTCCTTACAGCTTCACTGCCCACGCAAAAGATATTTATTGTTATCCGCAAAACTTGCTACGGGAAAAAATTCACCATGCGCAATGGGTGACAACCTGTACCTGCTTCAATAAGGAACATTTGGAACGGTGCTCCCAAAACGGGACGCCCATTCATCGGTTATATCACGGTCTTAATTTTAAAAAGTTTAATGGACAAAAAAGGCTGAAACGTCATTTACCTCTCATCCTTGCAGTGGGGAGATTAGTTGAGAAAAAAGGGTTTTCATATCTGCTGGAAGCGTGTTCCAAGTTAAAAGAGATGGGTTACGTTTTTGCATGCTTAATTGTTGGTGAGGGGCCTGAACGCGAGTCCCTGCAACAGCAAATAGAAACCTATCATCTGACAAAGTGTGTACATCTTCCCGGCTCTTTTGCGCATGAGGAACTCATTGAATTGTATAAAAAATGTTCTGTGTTTGTCATGCCATCCTGTGTTACGGAAACAGGCGACCGGGATGGTATCCCAAATGTTGTTTTAGAAGCTCTGGCAATGGAAATTCCTGTGGTGGCTACGGACATTTCAGGCATTCCGGAAGTGGTCAAAAATGAATACACGGGTTTGCTGGTGCCGCAGAAGAATGCGTCTGAGTTAGCATTTGCTGTTCAGACCGTTCTATCAAATCCTGATTTCGCAGAACGCCTGGGTCGGGCCGGACGACAGACCGTACGCTCATTATTTGATTTGCAGACCAACGTCCAGGTAATGAAAGGGTTGCTGCTATCATGAGAAAAATCAATGTGACATTGCGGTCGTCAGCGACCGGTTGTGATGGTAAATCCCGATTTGCAAAACAATCTGCTATGATGAATGCGAACGTAAGTTTTTCATCACAGAAGATGCAGATAGCCTACATTGTAAAGGGTTATCCGAGAATGTCGGAGGTGTTCATCAGCAATGAAATTTACCAGCTTGAACGTTTGGGATTGGACATAACAATATTTTCAGTGAAAAAGTCGGAGGACAGCAAAACACATAAAAGCGTTGAAGAAATCAAAGCACCAGTCACATATTTGCCTGCGGTTAGCTCTTTATCCAAAAACAAATTTTATCAGTGGTTGAGGTGTAATTTTTCCAAATTCAGCAGAAGTCATGCGCAGCTCCTGAAACGTAAACCCATACGTTATGTGAGAACTTTAGTGAAAGCTCTGAGCATGTGCGTCCGCTACCGGTCTGGCAGTTTTTTTCAACCCAAAAAAGTGTTTGTGAAGGAATTCCTTCAGGCCGGCTATATTGCGTCTGAAGCGCTAAAAATGCAACGCATCGGACATTTTCATGCGCATTTTTGCCATGGCTCCACGACGATTGCCATGTTTGCAAGTCAGTTGACCGGAATTCCTTTTAGCTTTACTGCGCATGCAAAGGATATTTATTTGAAAAAACTCAATCCCGGCGATTTACTACACCTGAAATTAGAGAAAGCCCAATTTGCTCTCACCTGTACCGGTGCAAATAAAACATATCTTGAAACCATCGCAACGAATGGTACGCCAATTCATCTGGTGTATCATGGTCTGAACACCAGTCTGTTTAAGCCTGCAAAAACGGCGACGGCATCGAAGCTGCCATTGATTTTATCTATCGGCAGGTTTGTGAAAAAGAAAGGATTTGAGCATCTGGTTAAAGCATGTGCCATCTTAATAGAGCGCGGTTTTTCTTTTCGTACTCTGATCATAGGAGAGGATGGCGAGCAAACGTCGGTCGTTCAACAACTAATTCATGATCATAATTTAAGCGAGGTTATATCGCTGCAACATGCACTGACTCAGGAAGAATTGCAGGAAGTTTACAGCTCAGCCAGCCTGTTCGTCCTGCCGTGTCAAATTGTTGAAAACGGTGACCGCGATGGAATTCCCAACGTTCTTGCTGAAGCCATGGCCAATAAATTACCGGTCGTTTCCACTAATATTTCCGGTATCCCGGAACTCGTGACCGATAGCGTGGATGGTTTACTGGTGGAGCAAAAAGATGCCCGGGCGCTTGCAAATGCCATTGCGAATTTGCTTCGCGATGAGGCTTTGCGCAATCAGCTTGGAAATGCTGCACGTGAAAAGATTTGCCGTATCTTCGATTCCCGAAAGAACACGATTAAAATTAGAAACCTTTTTCTCAATACAATGCATCATTAGCCATGATTCAATTGAACGAAAATAAGATGTTTTTGCAAACGGAAATCGCTGGCTTCAGCGATGAAGACCTCTATGATTATTTCCGCTTCCGAAAGTCTGTGGTCTATTTTCCCGTGGCAGACGAGGAAGAAACACGGAGAGAAAAAATCGAAGCGATTTCAGAGAATGTTTTTACGTTCAACAACGAGACTTTCAAGCTCCCTGAAAAGTTCGACTGGCATAAGAATCCAAGCGATGATATCGAATGGCTCATCATGCTGCATAAATTCTACTATGCCGTTGGTTTAGGCAAACTTTATACCGAAACCCGAAATACGAAATATGTTCATAAATGGGTTGAATTGACAGAGCGTTGGATCGATTCCGTCGAACCGGGTTTTATTGCCACCGACGTTACCGGCCGCCGCATCCAGAACTGGATTTTTGCGCATTATTATTTTGTCACCGAGGGACAGACAGCAGAAATTTCGCCGCAAATTTACCGAAAGTTTTTGCGTTCGTTGCATGAACAGATAGACTATTTGTGCCGGAATCTGACGCCTTCCCGTAACCACCGCACGTTGGAATTGTATGCTATCTTTCTTGGTGCAGTCGTCTTTCCCGAAATGAAAGATTCTAAACGTTGGCTGGATTTCTCTCTGGCAGAAATTACAAAAAATATTAAAGACGATCTGTTGGAAGACGGCGTACATTGTGAGCTTTCCACAGATTACCATCATATTGTACTGAAAAATTTACTTGGGATCCGCAAGCTGGCAAAAGTGAACCAAATCCCTTTTGACTGCGAGGCAGATAACCGCATACGTCAAGCTCTTGAATTTGCCAAATATATTCACAAGCCGGATGGATATATTCCTGCGCTCAGTGACGGAGATTCCGGGTGTTTCTTAGATTTGTTGCATCTGGGTTATGAACTGTACGGTGATCCGGAATTGTTGTATGTGGCGAGCAGAGGTAAACTTGGAATCAGACCTCACTACCGCTCCCGTGGATTTCATGAAAGTGGTTATTACGTTCTGCGCAGCGGCTGGGGTGAACGTGGCAATTCGTTTGCAGACGAGCGCTATCTGGTGTTTGATTGCGGGCCATTAGGACGTGGGAATCACGGCCATTTTGATTTACTCAATATGGAAATGGCTGCGTTCGGGAGATCGCTCATCGTCGATCCGGGACGCTACACGTACAACGAGACAGATGATATTAACTGGCGTGTCCATTTTCGGGGCACCGGCAGCCACAATACGGTCCTTGTGGATGGGAAAAATCAAATCCGTTATACGTACAATGCGAGAAAGGGGAAGTTTAAGATCGCCGGTCCCGAACCAGAGTATGAATTAAAACAGTTCATTCACAAAGAAAACGCCGACCTGTTACATGGTGTAGCCCGCAGTCATGAATACAGTGCTACACATGAACGACAAATCTTTTTTGCTTGTCTCGATTACTGGATCATTTCCGACCTGCTCTATTCTGACCGGAGTCATGAGTATGAATTGCGTTTTCATCTGTCCAATGAAGCCCATGGAAAAGTAAATTTGACCGAAACGGGATCGTCTGTTTCTGTGCATGCGCCTCATCTGATAATTACCCAATCCTCAAATTCCTCTCTTACCTATACAATTGATTCCGGCTATATTTCACCTGTGTATGGTAAAAAACTTCAGGCGCCAATCCTGAAAACAAAATATACCGGACATCGAGTGCTCTTCCACTCAATTTTGTTTCCTTACAAATCCTGCCGGCCTGAAATTCACATTGAACAGTTGCACGTGCAAAGCGATGCCGGTCTGCACACTCCGGAGGAGGTAACCGCGTTACGTGTTACAATTCAGCAGGATGGTTACGCGTATACAGACATCTATTTCAATCGCCAAAACTTGCCGGAGAGGCGATACTCTTTTGCAGATTTCATTTTCGATGGAAGGATATTGTTCCTAAGATCAAACACGATTACCGGCGAATCTCGGATCATTTACAAAGAAGAAAAGTCATACTTCGCAGCGCAAACCGCTGGAATCGAAATTCTTTAATTTCAGGAGTGCTCATGAATACCTACAGTCCGCCCAGGGATCACACATTGCCCCAATTGCCTATCGCGTTGAATGCAGGCATCATGCGTGAGGTTTTCCAAAAAAATCTTTTTGATCATTCGCTGCCTCATTCCTCGGCAGATCGCTATTCCATCCAGGATTGTGAGATTGAGAGAATTAAATATAAACCTGGAAAAAACTGCTTGATTTTGTACAGGGTAGCAATTTGTGATTCAAAAAGTCAGAACGTGATTCAACAACGGCTCTGTACGCGAATTTATGAACCGGGTGGCGCGCAGGCCAGATTTCTGAAGGCAGCTTCGCAAACCAATTCCCCTTCCAGGGATGTGAATTCGCTGCATCATATCCCGGCTCTCGATATGGTAATTTGGACATTTCCCAATGAGAGAAAACTGTTGACTCTGCCGAAGATCGTCCATGCATCGTATTTAGAAAGAAACATATTGCCTGACTTAATTGAAAACAATTTTGGTAAGAATTGGTTGTGGGACAGTTACACCCACCAGATTATTCATTATGTGCCTGAGCACACATGTACGGTTAAATTGAATGTTCAGCTCCAGGATAAAATTTACGGTTATCGTCGTAGCCTGACAATTTATGGCAAAACGTACTACAATGATGAAGGCGCTTACACGCATAAGAATATGGCAGACTTTTGGCAACGCACGGCCAGAAAGCAAGATCAGCTTTTGATAGCCAGACCGCTGGGCTATGATAAAAAACTAAAAACGCTCTGGCAGCAATCCGTGCCCGGCGTTCCTTTACAAAGCTATGACTTAACAGGTAAACCGTTTTTATCTTTGATGGCTCAAGCTGGAATTGCACTGGCGAAATTTCATACGGTTTCCATAAAAAATAAAAAGCGATTGGATGTTTATGACATCCAACAGAAGTTGCGGCGGGTAAAAAACGATTTTAGTCATTGTCAGGTTTTGTCTTCTAACTTAACGAAACGTATTCAAACGCTCTTGCAGAAGATAGAAACCGTCAATATGCTGCCGGAAGTTACGCTGCACGGTGATGTTCATTTGAAAAATTTTCTTGCTCATAAAGGACGTGTTGCCATCATCGATATGGATAACATTTGCCGCGGTCCAGCATTTGCTGATTTAGGGAGCTTTATTGCCACATTATATCATCGAGGCTTGATTGAAAACGTTGCGTTGGAAAAGATTAAACGGGCTGCAAATACCTTCTTGAAATTTTATCAATACAATGTGTACTGGAAAGTGGATGAACGCGAGCTGGCTTTCTGGATTTCTTTGGCGCTGGTGCAGGAAAGGGTCGCCCGCAGTTTGACGCGTTTAAAGAAGGGTAGATTCGAAATTGTACAACAATTAATTCAATTAGCTTCCAGCGACAACTTACTCTCCTAAAATATCTGAAAATGCAATGAAAATCCGAAAAAAAACCAAGAACTCACTGTGGACGATGTTAAAGACGTTTATGCCACAAATTCGCCCGTTCCGCAACAAATTGCTCAGTGCTTATCTGTTTAACCTGCTTTCCATTGGGGCCCTCGTTCTGTCGCCCTGGCCCCTAAAAATCATTATAGACAACGTCATTGGCAAAGCGTCTTTACCTGCATGGTTACAATCGGTTTTCTTCCAAACAAATCCCGAAAAGGAAATTTTATTTCTCGCATTTGCCTTCGTGCTGCTGATGACGATTGCGGCTGTAGGTGGCGCCGCGAATAAACTGATCGTCGCGAAGGTTAGAGAAGGACTCGGTTTGCAAATGCGCGATCGGATGCTCATGCATATCCAGACGCTTCCCCCAATCATGAGGTTGTCTTATCAGAGTGGTGAACTGGTTATGCGGCTCGTCTCTGATATTAATCTTTTTGCCAGACTTCTAACTAAAACGCTACCGCTCATTTTCAGGCATTGTGCGACGATGTTGTTAACGCTCATCCTGATGTTCTGGATTCAGCCACGGTTGGCTCTGCTAACGGTTATCATTTTACCCATTTTGGCTTTTTTAATGAATTACTATAGCAAACCGTTAAAAAGAGCATCCGGAAAAAAGCGCACGTTTGAGGGTAATGTGGCCAACCTTGCACAGGAAATCGTTCAGGGCTTAACAACTATTCAGGCACAGGGGGAGGAAAACCACACACGCAATCGGTTCCAGAAGTCCAACATCGAGAGTTTAAAAGCAGGAGTGAACATGACCCTGGTTGCGGTAAGAATGGAAAGGGCGATGCAAATTGCCCAGGGTATTGCCATAGGAATTGTGACGGGTGGCGGGGCATTTCTGGTTTTGAAGGATTTACTGACGGTGGGTGAACTTACTGTTTTTGCGGCCTATATGACCCAGCTCTTGAAGCCGGTTGAAAAAATTAACGAGCTCGCAAGCGCCCTGGCGCGTGGATTGGCAGCAACTGAAAAACTGATCGATCTGTTAGGTCAGAAGCCAATTGTCAGAGAAGCAGCGGACGCTTTAACGTTACCTGTAACGCAGGGAATATTTGAATTGCGGGATGTCTGGTTTGCTTATCCCGAAAGTGGCAAGGAAACCCGTTTCATCTTGCAAGATGTAAATGTTGAATTTGAATCTAACAAATTGACTGTGCTCACAGGAAACAGCGGTTGTGGAAAAAGCACCCTCCTGCATTTGTTGGTGCGTCTCTATGCCCCTGAACGTGGACAGATTTTATTGGATGGGCTTCCGTTAGAAAAGATAAAAATGGCGTCTCTGCGCTCACAAATTTCAGTCATGCTGCAGAATAACTATCTGTTTGCCGGTACGATTCGTGAAGCCCTGACGCTGGATTCCAAATCCATAACGGAGGAAGACATCTGGCAGGCGCTTTCTTTTGTGGCTTTGGAAAGTCAAATCTTTGAATTGTCCGATGGTCTGGACACGCATCTTGGTGAAAATGCTCTGAACTTGTCCGGTGGCCAGCGTAAACGGCTTGCTTTAGCCCGGGCATTTTTGCTTGACCGTCCGATTCTTTTCCTCGACGAACCGTTAGCGAATGTGGACTCTGAATCAGCGCATATCATTCTCGATGCCCTTGACAAAATCAGAAAGAATAAAACATGTTTGGCGATCAGTCATCAAACCGACCTCATGCAACGGGCTGACGTGATTTACAAAATTGAAAATGGACAGATGATCAAATTAAATGGAGCTCCGAGCAACCTCCTGAACCCAATGCAAATTCACAAACCCGCGACTGTTGAGGTTTAATCTCATGACGTTAGGACAGAAAAATATGACACAAGATGCAAGTTCTTTCACTCAAAACCGTGACCTCCTGCATTTGCTTGCTGACGATTCCTTTATGACCGGACTCGTACGAGAAACGGGAGAAAGGAATGAATGGTGGGAAATTCCCAGGGAGTGGAAAAGAACTTTCGGCTGTTTTGACCCGGATAAAGACAAAATAGCAACGCTAATATTCGAATCGCAAAATAACACGCAAGAAATTGTTTCTGTTGAAGTATGGCGAACAATCCCCGGCACAGATTCCCAATTTCAGGTTTTACGGTTTCAAGAGGATATCGGATGGATGAAGATCGTCCGATTCCCGGCGGATAGCAAACTGAAAACCTTGCCCCGACTGTTGCAGCACTGTGAAAATACTAGAATATTGCGTTACCGTCCGGGAAAGCGCTGCACTTTGCGTACACAAGATCCTGCGGATCAGAGGTCTGTTTTCATTAAGATATTTCCGGATGAGCGCGGCAGAGACTATTACAATGAACAACAAAAAATATGGCATGTATGTAAAAAAGGGTACATGGATTTCACGGTTGCCGAACCGCTGAAGTGGGACGCAACAACGAAATCTTTCTGGCAGAGTGAAGTGCCGGGTGAAGGAATTGAAAAAATATTATTGAGTTCGAACGGCCCGCAATTGGCTTATAGAGTTGGTAAATCTCTCGCCACCATCCCGAATTCGACGGTTCAACCCGATGCGGTACTCAATGGTCAAATGCAATTACAACGTTCGCTCAAATACGCAAAGGATTTATGTCGTCGGATTCCTCGGCTCACTGTTATCGTTGAAAGCCTCCTTACTCATTTAACTGAGATGCATTCAAAATATATGAACCGGAAAATGTATCCGATTCACGGTTCTCCGCACGTCCATCAATGGCTTGTGGACGGTGGGCGCTTCGGTCTGGTGGATTTCGACCGCATTTCATTCGGCGATCCGGAATTAGATGTGGCAACGTTTATCACGGAAATTGATTTTGAGGATAAAACGAGCGTTCCGGTCGCACAGATAAACGAACAATTTATAAACGGTTATGAGATGCATTTGGGACCTTTAAACATGAACTTGCTAAATGCATATCGATGCCACAAAAGACTGGCGAAGGCTTTGAAAGCTGCGAGATCCATCGAACCCTACGGTGATGAAAAGGCAGAGAAGCATTTAATGTTCGCTGCGGAATGTGTTACAGGAGAATTGATATGAAGCCACGCGACACTCTCTTAATTTATTGCCAGCATTCCTTAGGGATGGGGCATTTAATCCGTTCTTTCGCCCTTGCAGAGGGGCTAAGCGATAAATTTAAGATTATTTTCTTGAATGGAGGTCCTATTCCCAAAGGAATTCAACCACCGGATGATATCGAAGTGGTGAATATGCCATCTATTCGGATGGACAAAACGGGCAGACTCGTCGGGGAACGACCAATTGCAAATGCGAAAAGTCTTCGACGCCGGATTATTCTACAGGAATTTGAAAAGAACAGACCCAGCGTAGTCTTGATTGAACTTTTTCCTTTTGGACGCAAGAAATTTATTGATGAACTCCTACCGTTGCTCGACTATGTGAGAAATATGAATGGGGATAAACCGCTGGTTTTGTGTAGCTTGCGCGATATTCTCATTACGGATCGCCAGGACCAGGAGCGCCACGATTCACGTGCCAGCTTTTTATCGAACGAATATTTTGACGGCCTCCTTGTGCATTCAGATGATAAATTTGCTTGCTTACGGGAAACATTCAATCCACGGATGTCGCTAAAAGTACCTGTCGTTTACACAGGATTCATTCATAAAAAGCTCTGTTCGAAATCGAAGCAACGAGCAACTCAAAAGCACGGAAAACGCATATTGGTCTCCGCAGGTGGCGGCATCGTTGGGGGAAAATTGTTTCGTTCTGCTGTTATTGCTCACCGGATTTTATGGAAAACGAGTAGACTACCCATGACCCTTGTAACCGGCCCATTTTTTCCTGACCATGAATGGGATTTACTGAAAATACAGGTGGGGCGGCTCGGAGGAATCGAACTCGTTCGTACTGTTCCTGATCTTTGCAAGGAGATGCAGAAGTCAGCATTGTCACTCAGTCAATGCGGTTACAACACAACAATGGATATACTCAATGCCCGAATTCCAGCTTGTGTTGTGCCTTTTACTCAGGGACGTGAAAATGAGCAAATGCTGCGCGCATTAAAGTTGGAAAAATTGGGTATTGTTAAACTCATAGATCCGAACACATTTAACGGAGCCTTGCTGTCTGAAACCATAAGAAATCGTTTGAATGAACCTTTCCCGACAGTTCATCTTAACCTGGAGGGTGTAAAAAATACGGTAGCAGCTGTTGAAAATCTTTTAGAAAAGCACAGAAATCTTTTACCCAAAAATCGACTGAAAACCGACAAAACGATATCCTGGTTGCGGCCTTTAAACGATGTTCTCAATAGTGCGTCCAAACCCGTGACATTTTTCTTTCGTGACGACGATGCCGGGTGGAGTGATGACAGACTTTTTCAACTGCTCAATATTTTCGTTGAAGCTGACTTACCCATCGATCTGGCCGTCATTCCAAAAGATTTAACCGGAAAGTTGAGCAGACAGCTTTTGAAATGCATAGAGGCTTCAGGTAGAAAAGTGGGCGTACATCAGCATGGATATGCACATGTGAATCATGAACGTCAGGGAAGGAAAAGTGAGTTTGGCAAACATCGAAGTTACGGGGAACAATTTATAGACATAAAAGAAGGCGCAAACATTCTTGAAATGGAATTCGGTCTTTTATGCGATAAAATATTTACACCTCCCTGGAATCGATGTACAAAAGAAACCGGTCAGTGCCTGATTGATCTTGGTTTCAATGGTTTATCGAGGGAAAAGACAGCCGTTCCACTGAATTTGTCTTCGCTTTTAGAAATTCCCATTCGCATGGATTGGTTCGCACATCGAAAACATGTTCGACTCGGTCTTGAAGAATTTGGCAGACATTTAGCTTTAGAAACATTTTCCAGTCAACCTGTTGGGGTTATGTTTCATCATGCAGTTATGGATGAGAACGAAATGCGACATGCCAAAGAATTGCTTTCCTTTTTAGCACTGCACAAAAATGTGAAAGCAGTGAATATGCGTTCTCTGTCAGAAACGGTTCCTGCGCATTTTTCTGGCTCAGAACAAATTAAAATCAATGTGAGGTCTGTATGAATTGCTTAAGACTTTGCCTGAGAATAGGGTCGACCATAGAAAGTCATCTATGGAAAATTGCAGTTGTGGCGCTGCTGCTTGCGGTTGTGAATGGGGTGGCCGGTGACTTTTCTCGGCAGCGGCTCAAGGTTACCTTTAAATATAAAGACGGCAGTATCGAGGCGGTGCGCGTTCAACACCGGCATACGAATAGAGATCCGAAATCCGGTCGTATTGAAGGAAAGATACAAAAACTTGTGCGGGAAACGAATTCCATTCGTGTTGGGCCGATCGCTATCAAGATCAATCAGCAAACACAATTCACTAATTTGACCCTGGTTGAACTGGCGCCAGGGCATGCCATAAAAGTTGTCGGTCATTTAAACAGTCGCGGAAATTTTATTGCTGAATCCATAGAAAAATCTGACCTTGACTCCGGTTATTATAAAATACTTGGACAAGTTAAAGACAGCAGGCAAAACCCCGATGGCTCACTGCTGTTGAAAATTCTTGATTTGTCAGTTTTTGTGCCTGAAAATGTTTATAACCGCGGGACGTCTCTTGTTCGCAACCCGGATGATAAACGGCCGGACAAGCAATTGACCATTCCGCTTTTCCATCACCCGTTAATTATTGGCGGCGAATTTGGCACGAAATCTTCCTATCGCAACGGCTTTAAGTTGCGAGAAAACATAAACGATAACGTTGTTAAATTAAATAATGAGTTCCAACTTGAAATGTTTTACCGGTTCTCAAATTATGGGTCATTGTTTTTAGAGGGAAAAACATTCAGGGAAGCGGATGTTTACAAACCATCCGGCGACCGGGAAACTAAACAGGCGTTCGAACGCGGTGAGGCGTGGTTATATCTGGGAAATCTGTTCGGCAGCGGGGTTGGCTTTCAAGTGGGTAGAATTAATTTTCGCGAAACACGCGAATGGTGGTGGGACCAGGACCTCGATGGATTCCGTGTTTTTTGGAACCGCCAAAGGTTTCATGCGGAAATCGCCTTTGCACAGGAAATGCTTAAGTTGTCGACGATAGATAAACAAATTGACCCTGAGAATAACGATGTACTCAGAACCCTTGGGAGGATCTCATATTTATTTTCGAGAATGCACCAATTCGATTTGTTCGTCATGAGGCAATCGGATCATTCCTCTAACCCTATGTTTGGGCAATTCATTCCTGCGGCGGATGAAGATGAAATAGATGCCGATTTATTTTGGGCCGGTGCCCGCTTTTCAGGAACCTTTGATTTTGACAGGGCAGGCAGTTTAAATTATTGGACAGATGCTGCGTTTGTAGCCGGAAAAGAAACACTTTTTACATTTGATGAATTAAATAATAACGTAAGTATTGTCAGATCAAAATTCAGACAAAATGTTTCCGGATGGGCTCTGGATTCCGGATTGAGCTGGGAAACAAAATTACCTTTGCGTCCGACGTTTACGTTTGGTTACGCGATTGGTTCCGGTGATAAAAATCCAAATGACAACACAGATAACTCTTTCCGGCAAACGGGATTAAATGATAACAATAACAAATTTAACGGGGTGGATCGCTTTTTGTATTATGGCGAACTTTTGCGTCCTGAACTCTCAAATCTGCAAATTGTTACGGCATCGTTGGGATTCGAAATGTTCCGTTCCAGTTCCATCGAATTTATTTTCCATGATTACAAACAGGTTCAAACCTCGACTTTCCTGCGTAAATCAAAATTAAAAGCAAAGCCTCTTGGACTAAGCCCAGACATCGGACGTGAGATGGATATAGTCGTCGGTCTGGAGGAGTGGCGGCACATCGAAATTGAAATGATCGGTGCTTTCTTTCAGTCCGGTGATGCTTTCGGTTCATTGTCCGGTAACCTTGCTTCGACTTTTGTTTTTAAGATGGATTATAATTTTTGATGTGGGATTAACT
>CAYVXE010000036.1:0-37781 GCA_964455375.1 uncultured Calditrichaceae bacterium | reverse complement strand
CAACCTTTATCGCATTACGCAGACCTTCCGTCTCCACTCCCATTGTGCTCAAAGTGACAAAACAACTTCGACACGCTCCTTTGTCTGGCAATAATGGCGGCTACAGGATAGGAATAACGTGACCATGGGAGAAGACGCTATTCTCGCCAACAACCAACGAACTTACTAGTGGTCATTTCTGTAAAGGGTTGATATTTTGATTAAAGAATATTAGAAAGCATCCAACCGAAAAAAATCATACAATTTTGACAAAAATTTTAACAATCCATATCAAATGCCGATAGGAATCTGCATCAGAATTCTTTCAAAAACTAAAAAACTGGAATATCATGGCCAAAATTGAGAAAACGGACTTAATCAATCGCTACCTGGATATATCGGGAATGATCGGTGCGGACATAGCACACTGCGAGCGCGACATTCAGAATATGGAAGATGCATGTGCCAGCACTTATGAAAGCATTGCTGAAAATTTACCGCAACTCGTCGATGGAATTGACAATGAGAACGCGGAAGCACGGGCGCTCATCGACTACTTTATTTCAGGTCATTCTGACAGCGACGAAAAAAGCGTTGTGGTAGTTGCCCTTGATGCTGCAAAAGAGAAGTTCGTCACGGTGGCAAAATCCATCAACAAAATGTTGGCTGTCGATAAAAAGCTGGTCAAAAATATTACGGAAAAAGTATCTGAAATCGAATCTCTCAGAAGTTCCATTGCTGAAATATCGGTGATTTCCGGCGATATTGAGCTGCTCTCGTACAATGCAGTGTTTGTGGCCAGCCAGGCGGGGTCCTCGGGGTCGGCGTTTCGCCATATTGCCAAGGAGATCAAAACGCTATCAAACCTGACCAACAACCTTGCCCGGAAGATGCAAAACAACAGCGAATCGCTGGTGGCCCACTACAAATCCTTTAACCATGAAATTGAGACCGTTAATAAAGACACCAACAAACGTCTGCAAAATATCGATTCAGATTTAAATCAGATCTTCACCAAATATCATACCGGGCTTTCGAACATCGCAGATCTAATCAAACAGACACTGGAACGTTCGGAAAAGAACAAAGAAAATATTCCGGGTATTATGGTTAATCTCCAGACGCAAGATCTCGTCAGACAGTTGTTAGAACAAATCATGGACCTGAACAAAGAATTTTTCACCGAAAATCGAACCACTCTCACAACCCGTCTTAATTTTGAACAGGAGGCGGACATTGTTGAAGAATTAAGTGCGAAATCCTGTGCCCGGCTCGATATGGCTAAACGTATCCTAAACATGGTGGTGAAAAAATTACAAGAATCAATAAATACTCTGAACGGTTTATTGGCAACATTTAAGGATAAAATTGCGGACGTAGAGTCCGACCGTGTGAATCTGGTGGATTTCTTTGCTTACCCGCAAAGTTCACTAAAGGGGAAAAGTAGTATTCAGACAATTTTTGACGAATCGTCTGCAATTATGCAAGAGCTGATCACATTTTTGGAAATATCTGTTCGGAAAAAACACGAAGCAGAAGAAAAAGCCGGAGATATCCAATCGGACTTGAATACAATCGAGTTCAATTTTCAGGAAATGCGGAAAATCATTAAACAATTCAATATTATCAAAGTAGTATCAAAAATGGAAATTTCCAGAGAAGATTCTCTCGCTGCAAACACCACGGCTTCTTCGGATTTACTCGAACAGCTTACGCTCAAAATGGATGAAAATATCGCCCGCATAAATGACAGATTAAATACGATAAAAAAGGATATTTATGCGAATATCAAAAAATTTACCACCAATTTACGGAACCAGGAGGATGATATAAAAAATGTAAAATCGAACATCCGTGAATCCATACACAATCTGTCCGTCATGCGAGACAATTTAAACGATGCCGTTAAAGCTGTGGGGCATTCATCCGATAAACTCTTCGGGCTTCTTGACGATTCATTGAAAGGTGTTGATAAAATCCGCTTTCTAATCAATCGGTCGGAACAGATAGAGAATCGGTACAGCTCCATTTTTTCAAAATTTGTATCGCTTCGTGAATCGCTGCAGCAGCCGTATCCGGACATTTTCAACCGAACCTTTGAATACGCCCGTTTCCAGGATTTGATTGACCTATCAAACAAATTTTCAGTTACATCTCCCAAGGATGTCACGACCGTTGAAGTTGAACCTGAAAGAGTATGCCAGGGCGGAGAATTAACGTTATTTTAGCGAAATAAGTTTCATAAGGAGTTGCCATGGATATTAAAATTTTAAATTCCCCCAATGAAATCAAAGCTACATTCAGCGGCCCCATCACGGAATCGGATGGAGAGCCGCTACGCAATGCTTTTGAAGAGATGCTTCAAGATAATCACAAAACGGTCAAACTGGACCTGAGTTTGGTTCCCATCATGACCAGTACCGGCATCGGCAAACTTATCGTCTTCTACAAGCGCTTAAAAAGCCAAAACAGGGACCTGATTATAAAAGGCCTCCATAACAATTTATACGATCTGTTTACCTCGATTAACCTGGATAAAATGCTGACTATCGTAAAAAACGCGTAAAATCATACAATTACTTAATGAAGGTGTAAAGTGCCATGACAAAACATATACTTGTCGTTGATGATTCGGTAACAATTCGTTCTTCCGTAGAATATGTTCTGAAACAAGCCGGGTACAACGTCGTTCTGGCCAATGACGGTACGGATGGCCTGCAAAAACTGGATGGTATCGCCGACGCCGGCGATGGCGTCAGTATGATCATTACAGATATCAACATGCCTAAGATGGACGGCATCACATTTACCAAAAACGTAAAATCCAGTTCGTTTAAAGCCGCTCCGGTGCTTATTTTAACCACAGAAACGCAGGAAGAAAAAAAGATGCAGGGTAAAGCGGCCGGCGCGGCCGGCTGGCTTGTAAAACCCTTTCAACCGGATCAGCTACTTACAGTGGTCAAAAAACTCACAAATTAACTGGACATGTCATAGGAGTATCCAATGGGTCACCGCGAAGAACTCATACAAATTTTTGTAACCGAAAGCAGGGAAAACATAGATCTGCTGGATCAGGAGATCGTCAGGCTTGAACAGGATCCGGAAAACCACTCGCTTTTGGATGAAATTTTCAGAGCATTTCACACGTTAAAAGGCAATGCCGGTATTGTGGGAATGACACGGTTTGAAAAAATTGCCCATATAACCGAAGAAGTTTTAACGCAAATACGGGATGGGAAGCGGGCCATTAATAGAGAAGTCATCTCGTTTTTATTGGATTCATTAGACCAGATAAAGATTTTGCACGAATCCATTGAAGAAACCGGTACGGATTCTGCACCGGTAAAAAAAATTCCTACACCTGACAAAGCAGACCCAAAACCCAAAACGGCCCAAAAGAAAAACCCCTCCAAAGCCAAAACACCGGTCAAGAGAAAAACCGCCGGCAAAAAGAAGACTTCCAAACAAAGTACTGAAACGGCATCCGATGACATTATAGCCGAAGACGGGAGCTGGGGACTTTTCACAGACAATCTTCGGGCTGGAAAATCCCAGCAGGAAATTGTTGCTGAAGACGGCAGTTGGGGGCTTTTCCCGGAAAACATCGCATCGGCAGAAGAAGTATCCGCCGGAGAGAGAAACGAAACTACCGGGGGCTCAGCACCACAGACACCACCCAAAACAGAAACTATCCAAAACTGGAATAAAGGCGATTCAACCATTCGCGTCAATGTAAGTTTGTTAGATAGTTTAATGAATACGGTTGGCGAGCTGGTTCTTTCCAGAAACCAGATTTTACAATTTGCTTCACAGTTTGAACATGCAAATCTCCACGCTGCAAGCCAAAGGTTGAATCTTTGCACCAGTGAATTGCAGGAAGGCATCATGAAAACACGCATGCAGCCCATTGCCAATGTTTTCAACCGTTTCCCCAGAGTGGTCAGAGATGTTACCCGCGATCATAACAAAAAAGTCGATCTCCGTTTGGAAGGTGCAGAAACTGAACTCGACAAAACAATTATCGAAGGAATTCGCGATCCACTGACGCATCTGGTGCGCAATGCAATCGACCATGGCATCGAAGATGAAGAAACACGCAGAAATTCCGGTAAAGACTCAAAAGGGGTTCTCATTCTCCGCGCTTACCATGAAGGCGGACAGGTCAATATCGAAATAATCGATGATGGCGCCGGGATAAACCCGGAAAAATTACGTACAAAAGCGCTGGAAAAGGGCATTATTACCACACAACAAGCCGAAGAACTTTCCGACCGTGATGCCATCAACTTAATTTTTAAACCCGGATTCTCCACCGCACCTAAAATCACAAATATTTCCGGTCGAGGTGTCGGAATGGATGTGGTAAAAACGAATATCGATCAAATTGGTGGCATCGTCGATATTTCCAGTACCGTCGGCAAGGGAACAACCATCAAAATCAAAATTCCACTTACCCTGGCTATTATTCCTGCATTGGTGGTCACAACCGGGAAACAACGTTTTGCCATCCCGCAAATCAACCTGCAGGAGTTGGTACGCCTGGAAGGTGAGGCCATGCAAAGTATCGAAACGATGGGAAATGCGGAAATATATCGGCTGCGAGGAAAGCTTCTGCCCGTACTGAGATTGAAAAATATTCTGGGATTAGATTCAAAACAGGAAGAAAACACGGACAGTCTGAGTATCGTGGTGTTAACAGCCGGGGACATCTCATTCGGTTTGATCGTGGACAAAATCCATGACACCGAAGAAATTGTCGTGAAACCCCTCAGCAAACATCTGAAAATCATCAAAGCATTTGCCGGCGCCACCGTGATGGGTGACGGAAAAGTCGCACTAATTCTCGACGTCGTCGGCTTAGCGGACACAGCAAAGATACTTCTGAATGAAAATGTACGAAGACTGGAAAGCGTAGAAAATGCAGATGTGAAGGCAGTAAAAACGAAGACGTTTCTGTTATTCTCTATCAACGAAAAAGAACAATTTGCTATTCCGCTGGCCCTGATTTCACGCCTGGAAAAAATCAACCGTTCCGAGATTCAAATGGCCGGCAACAAAGAAGTCATCCAGTACCGCGGCCGGATTTTGCCCCTCCTGCGCATTGAAAACTATATACAGGCGACACCGTCGGAATTAATGGATAAAATTTCTTTGATCGTCTTCTCCGTTGAAAAAAATGAAGTGGGATTTGTCGTGAATGAAATCAGTGACATCATCGAGACCTCCGCTGAATTAGACACCGGCTCCTTCCAACAGGAAGGAATTCTCGGCTCTATGATCGTCCACAACAAAATCACTTTGGTCATAGACGCCTACGCGATCATCTCCCGGGAATATCCGGAGTGGTTCCAGCGGAAATCTCAAGTTCTGGCGCAGGAACAAAAGAAGGATATTTCAAATGTCCTGATCGTGGACGATTCGCCATTCATCCGCTCTATCGAACGTTCGTATTTGGAGTCAGAAGGTTACGAGGTTTACGAAGCAAACAATGGCGATGAAGCCCTGGAACGGATGACGGCAAACAACATCGACCTGGTGATTACAGACATTGAAATGCCAAAAATGGACGGATTGGAACTCACCCGTAATATTCGCGCCAACAAAAATTACAGAGACATGCCTATCGTTGCAGTCTCCAGTTTAGGAAGTGAAAACGACATCGAAAAAGGGTTAGAGGCCGGCGTCAACTCATATTTAATAAAATTGGACCGTGATGAATTGCTGACATCTCTGGAAAAAATTATCCATTCCTCAGAATAAAGGATTCAAAAATTCAATAGAACTTCAGTGAGGTTTGATATGCAACCGCAACTAAATTATTCAACCGACACGCAACAAAAAAAACAATACGTGACTTTTAAATTAGGCAATGAACTTTTCGGGGTCGAGGTCTTGCATGTTCAGGAAATTCTCAAAGCACATGAAATGACACCGGTTCCCCTGGCCGCCGATTATGTGTCCGGCCTTATCAACCTGCGGGGACAAATCGTTACCGCCATCGATCTGGGCCTTCGACTTACCAACAGAAACCACCTGGCAAAAAAAGAAAGCATGAATGTCGTGGTCAACTGCGATGATGGCACCGTCAGTCTGTTAGTAGATGAAATCGGCGATGTACTGGAACTCGACAACAGCCTTATGGAACCCGTACCTCCCACAGTAAAAACAATCCGTTCCGAATACCTGAAAGGCGTATGCAAATTAAAGGACGGGCTGATGATGCTTCTGGATGTTGAAAAAATTTTAACTGTACAAATAAATTAGACAAGGACATTTTTTTTCTCAAGGAGGATTGCATGCCAACCGCAAAACGCAACGTCATAAAAGAAGCGCAACGTAAAACGCTGAAAAGCCATACCCTTCCCATCAACAAAACAAAAGAAAAAAATAAAAACACTCATAAACAACCCGCAAATGGAGGTACCAAAACCATGGCAAACACAGAAAAACCCGTTAAAAGGTCAGCAAAAAAATATACACAGACTAAAGACACCTATCTCGGACTATCCAGAATAGCGCTTGATGCGTTGCAAACCAACGTTTTTATTGCCGACCGCAAGCTCAATTTGATTTATATGAACAAAAAAGCGGATAAAACATTACGAAAACTCGAACCGGAAATCAAAAAAATCTTCAATATCTCTGTGGATGAAATTCTTAACGGCTCCATTCACCGCTTTCACCGCGATCCGGAAAATGTCGAGCGAATCCTCAACAATCCGGATAGCCTGCCGCACGCAGCGGTATTTAATTTCGGCGATGTCTGGCTGGAAACAAACATCAACGCGATCTACAACGAAAACGGCGAGTATATCGGTAATGTAGTTAACTGGGAATCTGTCGGCGAACAGCGCCGGAAAGCGAATGAAGCCGCAAGACTACACTCTGCCGTTGACGGTTCTGTTACGGCCATGATGCACGTGGACCAGGACCTGGTTATCACCTATGTGAACCCGGCATCCATCAAATTATTTCAAAATCATGTCGAGGTATTTAAACAGGAGTTCCCCGGTTTCGACATCGACAATCTGGTGGGTACCTGCATTGACATTTTTCACAAAAATCCGGAACATCAACGGAAAATCCTTGCTGATCCGTCTAACTTGCCTTACCAGGCCAAAATCAAGGTCGGTGACCTGACGATTCAACTGAACATTTCTGCCATGTTAGATGCCGACGGTAACCACATTGGCAGTTGTCTAGAATGGTCCGATGTCACCCTGCAGATTGGCATTGTTGAAGCAACCGAAAAAGCTGCAAACGAACTTGCGACGTCTTCCAATAATCTGGTGATGGTAAGCAATGAAATGGCCGGCAATGCGGAAGAGACTTCGGCACAATCGGTGAATGTTTCCACAGCCAGTGAAGAAGTGAGTCGAAACATCGGCGGCGTTGCCACAGCCATTGAAGAAATGAACGCTACCATAAAAGAAGTTGCCGACCGTGCAGCCGAAGCTGCAAAAGTGGCAGACAATGCCGTACAAGTTGCCAGTGAGGCCAACACCATTATCTCAAATTTGGGTAACAGTTCACAGGAAATCAGCAAAGTCATCAAAGTGATTACCTCCATCGCCGAACAAACGAACCTGTTAGCACTGAACGCCACAATTGAGGCTGCCAGAGCAGGCGAGGCCGGAAAAGGTTTTGCAGTTGTGGCAAATGAAGTAAAGGAATTGGCCAAAGAAACTGCTAAAGCCACCGAAGATATCACGCAAAAAATTGAAATGATTCAGGTAGACAGTACCAATTCAGTAGAATCTATAAAATCGGTCTCTGATATCATCAATAATATCAATGAAATTGCCGGCACCATTGCCTCTGCTGTTGAAGAGCAGGCAGCTACGGCCAATGACATTGCCCGTAATGTCGCCGAGGCGGCCAGCGGCGCTGACTCCATAGTAGAAAATATTACGCAAGTCGCAGAAGCTGCCGGGGATACATCCACTGGCGCGGCCAAAACAAAAGAATACGCAGAAAATTTCACTGAACTGTCAACCCAATTGCTGGAATTGGTAAAACAGTTTAACATATAAAAATTTATTCAGAAACGATGGACTCAAAAAAAATGAAAGTATTGACTGTCGATGACGCTCTGACCGTTCGAACGATGGTTCGCAATATTCTCGAAGATGCTCATTATGACGTCGACGAAGCGGAAAACGGGTTGGTGGCATTGGAAAAAATAAACGACCAAAACTTTGATGTCATCCTGCTCGACTGGGAAATGCCAAAAATGGACGGACTGACCTTTCTTACAGAAGTTCGTGAAAAGCAGTTGGCCCCGGACACTAAAATCATCATGCTCACAAGTCTGAACAAAATGTCGAATATTTTAAAAGCCATGGACGCAGGCGCAGATGAATATATCATGAAACCATTTACACCTGAAGTCGTGGTTGATAAAATTAACGCGACTGTCGAGCAATAGTTAAAGGTCAAGAATGGAACATCCAATTAAAGTTATGGTGGTTGACGATTCCGCACTCTACCGCAAAGCGATCAGTGACGTCCTTTCGGAAAACCAGCAAATAAAGGTTGTTGCCACGGCGCCGAATGGTAGGATCGCTTTAATGAAACTCCCGCAGTGCACGCCGGATCTAATAACCCTGGACATGGAAATGCCGGAAATGGATGGCATGACAACCCTGAAAAAATTGCAAAAGGAGCATCCATCTATCAAAGCAATCGTTTTCAGCCATCACACGGAAAGAGGTGCAGAATTAACGTTAAAAGCCCTGAGTTCAGGTGCCGTTGACTTTGTCACAAAACCTTCTTCCGGAGGGTCGCTCGAAAATAGCTTAAAGCAAATTCGTGAGAAATTACTTCCCACTGTGGTGGAATTAGCCAATGCACATTCGGGAAGCGACTCGTATCTTAAAACACCCGGCACCCGATCGATTCAGGCAATTGCCAAAAGCATCGCCAGTGTTGCTCCGCGGGATGTCATTGCTATCGGTATCAGTACTGGTGGCCCGATCAGTCTGAGCCAACTATTTGCACAAATTCCCAAAGGGTTGAAGCAATCCATTCTGATTGTACAGCACATGCCACCGATTTTTACAAAAAAATTAGCGGAACAGCTTACGCGAGCAGGATCCATTCCGGTAAAAGAAGCTATTCACGGTGACCCGGTCGAGCCCGGGCATGCTTATGTGGCGCCCGGGAATTACCACATGGAAGTGGTCAAAAAGAATGGCCGTGTATGCATTGAAACAAATCAAAAACCACAGGAAAATTTTTGCCGTCCGGCGGTAGATGTGCTGTTCCGGTCGGTAGCAGATGTCTATAAAAACCGTGCTGTGGGCGTGGTCATGACCGGAATGGGAAAAGACGGTCTCAATGGGGCAGAATTCATGAAGATGAGAGGCGCTCCCATTGTCGCACAGGATGAAGCATCTAGCGTGGTTTGGGGAATGCCTAAATTCATCGTCGAAAACAATCTTGCGGACGTTGTTGCCCCGTTGGATAAAATGTTTGACGCAATTCGGAATTTCATATTAAACTGAAGAAAAAAATGCAAACGATTACATCAACCCCGGTAAAAATTGTTGACGTACTGTCAGATGAACATATCAAATTCATTTCAAATTTCATTTATCAGAGAAGTGGAATTGTTTTAGGAGAGAGCAAGCGCTACCTGATTGAAAGCAGGCTCAAAACAGTCGCCCGTGTGGCCGGCATTGAGAGTCTCACCAGATTATGCCAGGAGTTGTCCAAACATCAGCCGCAACTGGAGACATTGGTTTTAGATGCATTAACCACAAATGAAACATCCTGGTTTCGTGACAACAAACCCTACGACGCACTGGAAAAAGTTATTTTTCCACACATCCAAAAAACCAAAACAAACCAGGTGCTGCAAATCTGGTCTGCGGCCTGCTCCTCGGGACAGGAACCGTACAGCATCGCCATAAAAATCCTGGAATCCGGTTTGTTCAAAGACTGGCATATTCGGATCGTTGCGACCGACATTTCAACACAAATGCTCAGCCAGGCAAAAGAAGGTATGTATTCACAGTTAGAAGTCAGCCGCGGCATGCCGGTGAAACTGCTCATCAAATATTTCACACAAATCGGTGACCTCTGGAAACTCAAATCCGATGTTTGCGATTTGGTAACCTTTAAAGAACATAAATTACAGAACAGTCCGTCAATTCTCGGAACATTCGACCTGGTCTTCTGCCGGAATGTCCTCATTTATTTCGACTTGCAAACAAAACGTGCCATCTTAGATCACCTTCACGGGGCACTGACTGCAAACGGCTTACTGGCGCTGGGCGGTTCGGAATCAACTCTGAATCTGAGCGATAAATATGAACCGGTTCGTTTGCTCAATGCGGTTTATTACGCAAAAGCCGATGCAAAACACAATTGGCAGAACACTTAAATTGAACCATACGTTAAAGCACACAAACTATTTGGAAAACATAAAGCGTATCTAAAATAATCTGGAAACCAGGAGCACTTGACGCAACATGACCACACAAACAAAATCGCTTATTACAATTTTAATAAAAAACAACCTTTTGGTCAAACTGTACAAATTCTATATTTTAGACAGCCTTACCATCGCGAAACAATTAGGTTTTAAGCAGCTTTTTAAATTACGGGGCTGGAAACTTCTTGCTTTTATCATAGCATATTATCTCATCCGCGACACTATTATCTATTTGATTATTCCATATATTGTCGCCCGGGGACTAACTACTTTATAATCAAAATGTCTAAAAAGTTTAAAAATGTCCTTATTGTAGATGATTCCGCAACGTCAAGAACCGCTCTTGAAAGTTATTTACACCATTACGACTATTCCGTTTTTCAGGTAGACAATGGCCGTAAAGCCATAGAATTCCTTGAAAATCACAAAGACGTCGACCTGATGCTAACAGACATTTACATGGATGAGATGAGTGGCATCGAAATGTTGAAAATCTGTCAAAAAAGTTTTCCGCAGCTACCGGTTATTTGCATCACGGGTCAATCTTCGGAAGAGTTGGTCATCGACGCTTTACGCTTTGGCGCCAGTGATTATCTGATCAAACCGTTTAATGAACAGCAGTTGTTGAAAGTCATTCGTCGCATCGAAGAGCTGCAATCGGAACAGCATTCGATCTCACAACTAAACAAATTAGTCACCGAAGTCAAGTTAAATTTTTCTTTCACATCAGAGGAATTTTCCGCTGATACGATGCAGAAAATCATTCAGTGCAACCTGCGCAATTACTCTAACCTGTCACAAAAAGATATTTTGAATTTACTGATGGCATTAGAAGAGTCGCTGTTAAATGCGCACGAACATGGGAATCTCGAATTGAATTCGGAGTGGAAAGAAGAGTACATAGACAACGGTTCTCAAACGAAGTTTGATTACATGAAGCAACAGCGACTAAAAGACCCCAAATATGCAAAAAGAAAGATAATAATTGAGGTCATTATCAATAAAAAACAAATCCAGTTTCGCATCGCCGATGGCGGAAGGGGTTATAAAACAAAGACAATTCCTTCACCGGATGAAATAAAACCTTATGGAATGGGATTGACCATTATCAACAATTTGATGGATGAAATACACTTCAACAAAAAGGGGAGTTGTATTATGCTTACAAAAAAGTTCGCTTAAAACAAAAAAATAAATTACACATAGTGACATATTTAGACCAGGGGAAGTCAAAAGATATGAAAATACTAATTGCAGATGATGACAGCGTCGCGCGTAAGATTCTGGAACAGACTCTGAGCAAACAAGGATACGACGTCATTTCAGTTGCTGATGGCGAGGCGGCCTGGGAAATCATCCGATACGGGGAAACGCCACCTATGGCCATTATTGACTGGATGATGCCGAAAATGGATGGCCCGACTCTGGTGAAAAAAATTCGTCAGCTCAATTTACAGAACTATATATTTCTCATTTTATTGACAGCAAAATCAGACAAAGAAGACATCATCCATGGAATTGAAGCCGGTGCTGACGATTATTTGACCAAGCCATTTAACAAAGGAGAACTCATCGCCCGTCTGCGTGCCGGCGCCCGCATCATCAATCTGGAACAAACGCTGGCACAGAAAAACATGCAGCTTGAAGATGTAAATCGCAAGATCAATCTTCAAAATCAGCGTATGCAGTGCGATTTGGATGCAGCCGCTGCAATTCAGAAAACCCTTCTGCCAAATGATCTTCCAAACCTGAAGAACGTTGCTTTTGACTGGCTTTACAAACCATGCGATGAGCTCGCCGGCGATATTTTCAATGTATTTCAACTGGATGAAAAACATCTTGGTTTATATATTCTCGATGTCAGCGGCCACGGTGTCAGCGCGGCCTTGCTTTCAGTGACGTTGAGCCGCATCCTTTCCCCACAATCCGGATCCGTTTCCCTGCTGAAAACGCTCAATAAAAAGACCAACGAAGTAGAAATCGCTCCACCTTCTATGGTAGCCAGGGAACTGAATAATAGATTTGCCATGAATATTGAATCCGGGCAGTATTTTACTCTTATTTACGGTATCCTTAATACTGAAACGAAGGAATTTTCCTACATTTCAGCAGGACATCCAAATCCTATCCTAGTGACAAACGCATCCACGCCGCAAAAACTTAATCATGCGGCGCTTCCCATCGGGTTTTCGGATGATGAAGTTTACCAGGAACAAACACTAAAACTGCACGCAGGGGACAGGCTTTACTTCTACTCAGATGGCATTACCGAAGCCATGAATGCGGACGACCAACAGTTCGGCAGCGAAAAACTCCTGCAGCTTTTCCGGAATCATCGGACAAAACCTTTGAAGTACGGTTTGGATATTGCTCTAAAAACCGTCGAAGACTGGTCAGACCACAACCTGGCAGATGACATTTCCGTACTGGCACTGGAGGCCCTCTGATTCACAACAATGATCTAAGAACAATGAATGACGATTTCGGATTTGAGAAGAGAAACCCATTCAGATTCTTCGTAAATCGATGTTCATCATGCCTTGTTGGATATTCAAAATCCTACGTGTCCGATTAAGAATATGCCTGGCAAAAGTCTGGATTTGCCTGGTTAGTTCCCTCCTTTGCCAAAGAGGGAGGATTTGCTACCTTTGATTTGCCTGACAACCTGGAGCAAATCCCTCCTGTGGGGGTTGTCTAAAATGCCCCGATTTGTCATTCCGACCCGGCGGTTGCCCTTTTGCGTCAACTTTAGGAAGATTCATTTTTCTCTTGTTACCTTGAGCGGAACGTAGTGAAGTCGAAAGGTCTGAACGCAGATATTGATTTCTGAACAAGGATTAACGAATATCGATTTTTGATTAAAAAAAATGCATGTTCCTCCCTGCGGTCGGAATGACATGGTGACAGTTACGGGCACCGATTTTTCGGTATTCATCGGTGACCTTCGGTGCTTGATGAAATGTTCACACAGGACGCTGGTGCCGCCGCATCAACGTTTTTGTTACAAGCAAGACGTTGCTCCGGCAGGCTGAAGCCTGTGCTGCAGGTTCCAAAATTTCTATTTTGGAACGAACTTACAAAGAAACTCTGTTTCGATTAACCAATTTAGATAGACGAAACACAGTTTCTCAGGCAATTTTACCGCAAAACTGGAGTTTTGGAACAAGTTTAAAATGATTTAAGAACATCGATTCACGAGAGCCGACTCGAAATCCGTTCAGAAAGCACCAAATAATTATCTCACTGTCGCCAGTCACTTTACTCTCACCAACAATTTTTTGCAAAAATGTAACCTCAAGTAATGTCGCTAAATCACCGATATTTATAGAGATAAATAGTCACCATGTAGGGGGAAATCGCTCACTTCAAAAAGACCATTGCCAAGTATTGAAAAAGAAATCGGTAAATTATTTATGGCGAATAAATCCACATCCTCTCAAAACAACTTAGCGGTTACCCAACACTTTGAAGAAATTCAGAGAATCGCAAAAATTGGACTCTGGGAATGGGACATCAAAACCAATGCGGTTTCATGGTCCGTCGAGCTGTACCGGATTTTTGGAGTGACTCCCGGAACGGAACTCAACTACGACATTTTCATGCAATGCGTCCACCCCGACGATCGGAACATGATCGACCTAAAAATCAAACAAACGCTTTTGGAAGATACCCATTACATGGTGGACCATCGTATCATTCTAAAAGACGGCAGCATTCGGTACATCCACGGACAGGGGGATTGCGTTTTCGATGAAAACGGTCAGCCGGAACGATTGCTCGGTACGGCACAGGATGTCACGGAAAGTCGCAGAACACAATTAGAATTACAACGGCTTTTCTCTTCGTCGCAGGACCTGATTTGTACCATCGGTTTAGATGGCCATTTCAAAAGACTAAATCCGGCATTCGAACACCTGCTCGGTTTCTCCGTTGACGAATTTCAACGTAAACCCTTTATGGACTTTGTGCACCCGGAGGATCAAAAAGCAACATCAAATGCTCTCTTCAATCTTTCAAAAAACGGATATCTCGTCAACTTTGAAAACCGGTTTCTTCACAAAGATGGTTCTTGCAAATGGCTGTCCTGGAAAGTAACCATCGACAGTGAGTACGGGTTAATGTACGCCACAGCAAGAGACATCACAGAAACTAAAAAATTCCAATGCAGTCTCGAAGAAAACGAAAAACTGCTGCAAAAGGCGGAAGAAAAATACCGTACATTATTTGAATTTTCCGGTGACGCTTACACACTGGTTGATGAAACCGGATTCACCGATTGCAATAAAACCGCTTTAACGTTATTTGGCTTCGACAAAAAAGAAGACATGCTTGCAAAACACCCGGCGGACTTGTCACCCGAAAAACAGCCGGACGGCAGCGATTCGTTGACGAAAGCCAACGCACAAATAGCCACCGCTTTGCTCAACGGCAGCCACCGATTTGAATGGATGCACTGCAAAAAAGACGGTACTGTTTTCCCTGCAGAAATTTTGCTGAACACGTATGAATTAAGCGGTAACATCGTTGTGCAAGCCGTTGTCCGCGACATTTCTGAACGAAAATGCGCAGAGCAACTACGACAAAACAGCTATCATCTACAACGAATACTGAACACCATCATTCTTAAATCCTTTGAAGACAAACCCATAAAACCCCTTTTACAGGAAATATTAGGAACCATCCTGTCAGCACCTATTTTGAAAATAAAACCACAGGGTGCCATTTTTCTGGTCGAGGAAAATTCCGGGATACTGAGCATGGAAGCACAACAGAATTTACCTGCACCCATTAAAAAACAATGCGCTGTGGTTCCATTCGGGAAATGTCTTTGCGGCCGCGCCGCCGAAACCCAAAAAATTCAACATGCCTCTTGTATCGACGAGAGACACGAAATCCGGTTTGAAGGGATGAAGGGACACGGGCATTACAATATTCCGATTTTGCTGAAAAATCGGGTTCTCGGCGTGTTGATGATTTATCTTGAAGAAGGATACAAAAAAAATGTACAGGACATTGAATTTTTTGAATCCATCGCCCACACCTTAGCAGGCATTATCCAGCGCAAACGATTTGAGTCGGAAATCAAAAAAACCAAGGAAACCGTTGAACAAACCAACCAGGAACTTGACATCACGAACCAGTTCCTTGAAAAAGCATTGGAAGAAACGAAAATACTCGCCCTGGAAGCGGATGATGCAAACAAGGCCAAGAGCGAATTTCTCGCTAATATGAGTCATGAAATTCGTACGCCGATGAACGGGGTTATGGGAATGGCTTCCCTGCTTCTGGACACTGCGTTAAATGCAGAACAACTGGATTATGCCAAAAGTATTGAACGGTCTGCCGATGCCTTGCTGTCAGTCATCAATGACATTCTCGATTTTTCAAAAATCGAGGCGGGAAAATTATTGATAGAACCTATACCTTTTGATCTGCGCGTAGCCGTGGAAGAAGTGGCTAATATTCTCTTGCCGAAAGCCGACGCACAAAAAATCGAACTCATCGTTAGATATGCACCCGATTTACCGGAACAGGTTGTAGGCGACCCCGGACGTATACGACAGGTCATAACCAATTTATCCAATAATGCCATTAAATTCACTCACCACGGTTATGTTTTTATCAATGTGGAAACGATTCAAAAATCTAAAAGAAACGTAAAATTCAGGATCTCAGTAGAAGATACCGGCATTGGTATCGAAAAAGAAAAACTCGATACAATTTTCGACAAGTTCACGCAGGCAGACTCTTCAACGACGCGCAAATATGGCGGTACCGGTCTCGGATTGTCCATTTCAAAACAATTAATAGAATTAATGGGCGGCAACATTTCCGCCCATAGTGAACCTGGGAAAGGGTCGACTTTCGCCTTTACGTTGAAACTGCCAATAGCAAAAGGTGAGAAATCATCCATTGGCCTGAACACAAAGTTGGATGATGGCAAAGTGCTCATCGTGGATGACAATGCTATCAATCGAAAGATACTCACTGAATTTACCAAAAAATGGGGCATGAAAAGTAAAGCGGTGAGCACAGGCAAAAGAGCATACGCTGAATTGCTGTCAGCATCTAAAGCCGGTCACCCTTACGACCTCGTTCTTTTGGATAATTTAATGCCTGGAGAAACCGGCGAGGCATTGGGTAAAAGAATCCATGAAAATGCGGACATAAAGAGTAGTAAACTTATCATGCTCACCTCCTCAGGTGGAAAAGGTGACGCCCGACGCTTACAAAAATTGGGCTTTGACGGGTATTTACCTAAACCGATTCGCATTTCACATTTACATAAAATTTTGAAAGCCATACAGCATCTAAGTCCGGGAGAGCGGGGTAAAAGATTTATTACCCAATATACCATCATGGAAGCCGAAAAACATGCAGCAAGAACGCTACAGCAAACAAAAAAACAATCTAATATTCGTATTCTGTTAGCAGAAGACAACCTTATCAACCAGAAGGTAGCGGTGAAAATGTTGAAAAAGTTCGGTTTCGAAATTGTTGATATCGCCGAAAACGGACGCAAAGTCATAGAGTTGTTGAAAAAAAACAGCTACAGTTTGATTTTTATGGATTGCCAAATGCCGGAACTGGACGGTTACGAGACCACAAAAACAATCCGGAAACGAGAAAACAGGAAACAGCGAATTCCTATCATAGCCATGACGGCAAATGCCATGAAAGGCGATGAAGAAAAATGCACTGCCAGCGGTATGGATGACTTTATTTCCAAACCGGTAAAGGCGGAACTCATTCAATCGAAACTGCGCAAATGGTTGAATCTTGAAGAAAAATCAGGAAAATCTGTCCCCCATTACTCATTGGGCAAGAAGGAGACCGTGCATATCATCGATGAAAACAAAGAACCCGAAACAACAAAACAGTGAACACAACAAATGGCCAGTAGCGAATCATGAAAAAACAACATGTAAATCAATTGGACCTCGACAGTTGCAGGATCATACTGGTAAACAGGCACAAGTTGGAATGCGCAAGATTGCAAAAACTCCTCCTTGCATCCAAGATGCTTTGTAAAAGCGTATCCGATTTGGAACAAGCTGTGGTGGAAATTAAAACCGCTGAAAGGCAAAATATCCCGTTTCAAATCTGCCTATTAGATGATGTTGCATTAAAACAATTTGGTACAGACAAATATATTCGTCTAATGCATTCCGAGGCAAGTCTCAGAAAGATCAGCCACATGTTAGTGTGTTCACAGACTGCAAAAGTAAATAAACCGGCCATAAAAAAAGCCGACTTTGCCGCCTATTTTTCCAGACCGCTTTCTATCGATAAATTTCTTACATCCGTCAGGACAATCGCCACACTCAGTGGCCAAACGCCGATGCTGCAAGCAAACGACCCTACCGAGAGCCAGACCGGAACGGTTTTATTGGTTGATGACAGCAAAGTCAATCAGAAACTTACCGCAAGAATGTTACAAAAACTGGGATTGGCTGTTGTCATTGCGAACAATGGGCAGGAATGTGTGGAAGAGGTACAGTCCCGAACATTCAATTTGGTGTTTATGGATTGTCAAATGCCTGTGTTGAATGGATACGAAGCGACCCAACAAATTCGCAAATTGTCTCCAAACGACCAGCATTTGCCAATTATCGCCCTGACCGCCGAAAACTTGGATGTTGATATTGAACGCTGCAAAAATGCCGGTATGGATGACTTTTTAACCAAACCGGTTAGTAAAGCGAGTTTAGAACAAATGCTATCAAAATGGATGACGTAAAAAAAACTTCGTACTAAACAACTTTATCGTAAAAAGGAGCTATTATGAGCACAAAATCAAATTCTATCGACTATGACATAATCGAATCGCTTAAAGAGCTAATCGATGACGACGACCCCGACTTTGTTGTGGAACTCCTGCAGGAGTATCTGGAAAACACTGACCAGAATATCCGCATCATTCGCGAAGCTACAGCGGCCAATGACGCTGAAAAACTGACGATTACCGCCCACACGTTAAAAGGCGCCAGCGGCAATGTGGGAGCAGTAAAAATGGCCTCTCTCTCCAAACAACTTGAAGAGTTTGGCAAAAATGATGCGGCCAACAAGGCGGTAAACATAGTAAAGGAATTACAAAATGAATTCAAAACTGTCCGCGAAGAGTTTCAGGCGGAAATTGATTCCCTATAAAGTTCTATTTCAAAATCCCGGCAGCAATCGTGGTAACCGGGCTAATAATAATATTTAAAAAGAATCCCTCGTTAGGAAATAGAAATGAGTCTCAGGGCTGAGCTAAATACTATTTTTATAAATCTTTCCATTAAACAAAAACTAAGAGCTCTCTTTACACTGACCAGCGGTTTGGCTCTGGTTCTAATTTGTGCGGCATTCGTCATCTATGACATGCTTTCTTATCGTTCATTTATTTTAAACGACTTGCTTACCAGAGCAGAAGTAGTGGGGAACAATTGTGCACCGGCAATTATGTTCGGCGATGCATCGATGGCGCAACAAGTTCTCGCATCCTTAGGGAAAGACCCAAAAGTGATGTCCGCGGCAGTTCTTACGGCACAACAAAATATTCTCGCAGATTATAAAAACCACTCTCAACCAGACTCGTCTTTTATTCCAAGCAGCCAGGTTTACCGGTTTCACATGCAGCATCTCGACATTAAACAAAGCATTTTCAATGAATCAGGTGAAATGATTGGCAGCCTCTACATCAAATACAGTTTGACCAAGTTTTACGCACGAATCAAAAATATTATCAGCTTCGGCTTTGCATTTTTATTATTAGCAGGTTTACTGACGTTTGTCTTATCGTCAAAATTACAACAACTCATTTCGAAACCTATTTTACAATTGGCTGAAACAACACAACTGATACGCTCGACAAGAGACTTTTCCATCCGGGCAGAAAAAGTCGGCTTCGATGAACTGGGTAAACTGGCTGACGATTTCAACAACATGTTAAACGAAATACAAAAACGAGATCGGGAACTGATCAAACACCAGGAAAACCTGCAGGCACAGGTTGAAGAACGCACGCTTGAGCTCTCCGCAGCGAACGAACAATTGGAAAAAGAAATCGCAGAACATCAAAAAGCAGAGTTGGAGCTTAATGCCAGCGAGAGTAAATACCGAATTCTGTTTAACCAGATCGCCGAACCGATTTTCATTTATGACAAAAAAACACATCTGTTTCTCGATTGCAATGCAGCCGTTGAACGCATTTACGGCTATTCAAAAACAGAGCTTCAGAAAATGACCCCACTGGATCTGCATCCACCGGAAGAACTCGACTTTGTAAAAAAACAACTAAACCGCCAGGCCGAAAAAATTCCGTTTATTTACACGCATATTACAAAATCCGGAGAACAGCACCGTGTCGAAATCGCCTCCAATGAAATTGAATTCCAAAACAAAAAAGCCTATCTGAGTATTGCACGCGATGTAACGGAGCGGCAAAAAGCGGCTATGGAATTAAAAAAAGCAAAAGAAGCTGCGGAATTGGCCAGCCAGGCAAAATCCAATTTTTTAGCGAATATGAGTCATGAAATCCGCACACCCATGAACGGAGTCATCGGATTTTCCGATCTGCTCCTCGATACGGCATTGGATGAGCAGCAAACGGAGTATGCGAAAACGATTCAACGCTCGGCGGAAGCGCTCTTAAGCGTTATAAATGACATTTTAGATTTTTCCAAAATAGAAGCCGGGAAATTAGCGATTGAACCGATTTCATTTGATCTGCGACTCACGCTCGGCGATGTTGCACAAATGCTTGCCGAAAAAGCAGAGGAAAAAAAGATCGACCTTATATTACGATATCCTCCCGAAATGCCTTCACATCTCATTGGCGACCCCGGTCGCATCCGGCAAATACTGATTAACCTCACCGGAAATGCCATTAAGTTTACCAGCAAAGGGCATGTGCTTATAAATCTGGATCTGCAAAAAAATACAGGTGAAGAAGTCACGTTTAGATTATCCGTGGAAGACACCGGCATCGGAATTCCAACGGAAAAACTGAACACAATTTTCGATAAATTCACCCAGGCAGACGCTTCAACCACCAGGAAATACGGCGGTACCGGACTTGGCCTGTCCATCTCGAAACAGTTGATTGAACTCATGGGGGGGGATTTGCTGGTTACGAGCGACGTCAACAAAGGTTCCACCTTTTCATTTATGCTGACCTTGCCCATAGCTAAAGATTCCCCCGCACAACCCTTAAATCCAAATGTCGATTTATCAGGTATTCGCGCTATCGTGATTGATGACAACCGCACAAACTGCAAAGTGACGTGCGAAATTCTATCTAATCTCGGCATGAAATCTGAATTTCAGCTATCAGGAAAGTCGGCCCTGAAGCAAATGATCGAAGCCGCTGAGCAGAAAGTGCCGTTTCACATGGCAATCCTCGACTACCAGATGCCGGAAATGGATGGTGAAACATTAGGCAAAAAAATAAAAGAACATCCATTGTTAAAAGACACTGTACTGATACTGCTGACGTCTGTCGCTCAACGCGGCGCTGCGAACCGGTTTGCAAAAAATGGATTTTCAGCATATTTGACGAAACCGGTGTATCCCACACAATTACAAAAAACTCTGATGACAATCTGGGAAGCAAAGCAAAAACAGATACCGACGGAGATGGTGATACACCATTCTATTGCTGAACCCACTTCAACACCAGACAAGCAAGCAACCAACACAAAACCTCTGTTCGAGACCCGTATTCTATTGGTTGAAGATAATCTTATCAATCAGAAATTAGCTGCAAAAATGCTTCTAAAGTTAGGCGGTACTTTTGAAATCGCCAACAACGGGGAGGAGGCCCTACAAAAAGTCCGGCAAAATGAGTACGACGTCCTACTTATGGATTGTCAAATGCCGGTTATGGACGGGTTCGAAGCAACCACAGAAATACGCAAATTAGATAATGACAGGGGAACAATTCCAATCATCGCTATGACAGCCAATGCATTAAAGGGCGACCGTGAGCGCTGTTTGAATGCCGGGATGGACGACTACCTATGTAAACCAATTAACAAGTCCGCTTTGGCGAGCACTATTCTCAAATGGGTAAAAAAGGAGCACCTTCAGGACGGTTGACGTTTAACGCCGCGAAGCTGCAAATGTATGAAACACAGATTTAACAGGTACATCTGTTTGCAAAAAACAAAAACTTATGACGCTCCGGGTGCAGGGCTTCGAGCAAATGTGAAACTTTTTGCTCGGGCACTCATTCGTTTAATCGGTTTGTTGCTGTCACACAAAAAAATAGGGTCAATAGGCATGAAAAAGAGCATCAGACTAACAGTTATCTCTTTGATTTTGTTTTATACAAACGTCGGCTTTGGCGGACAAGTGTATAAAATAAACACCTACACGGTCGAAAATGGGTTACCCTCAAATCTGGTCAAAGACGTCTTACAAGACAACACCGGGTTTATCTGGATTGCAACAGACGCCGGTCTGGTCAGGTTTGACGGCAGACAGTTCACGATTTACGACAAAATGCTACCAAGCCCCTATATTAAATCGCTTTATTTAACGGAAACAAACAAATTCCTTATTGTTTCCGACATGGGTTTGAGTTTATTAAACAACAATAAAAATTATTCAGATCTTTCATTTACAACTCTGATCCCGGGTTCCACACAACTCACCGACTCCACTTTATTTTACCCTAAAAGCATTTTTGAAGATTCTCAGGGCACGCTCTGGATTGGAGAAAATGATGCTATCGTAAGATACCGTGACAGACAACTGAAAAGGTACGCCTTCCCGGAAAAACTTCATATCATCAGTTACACACGCACATACCAATTTTTTGAAACTTCTGAGGGAAAGCTAATCGCTGTTTCTCAAAAGGGTCATCTTTTTTACTATGACGCCAATACGGACCAATTCATTCAAATACCAATCCACAATTCCAGCTTTAGCAATATCAGTGCGATGGTTCAACAAGATAAAAATACCTTATGGATATCTGCTGAAAATGGTGTTTTTGAAATGAATCCGAACGATATTTTTGCGCAGCCTTTTCTCAAGACAAAAGTTAGATTAGGAACCATTACAGCTATGACAAAAGGACGTTCAGGGGATGTCTTTATGGCTATTGCGAATAGAGGTGTCGTTACAATTACCAGCACATCGAATACCGGTGAACTGCAAACTTTATTACAAAATCGATTTGGTACAATTAATCATTTATTGGCCACCGGGGATGGGACTTTATGGGTCGCCTCGGATGAAGGATTAATCCTCCTGTGCCCGACCATGTTTACTGGGATTTTGGATTACACGAATCTGGCTATTCAATCGGTTTCCAATGCAGGCCGGGAAGCCATTTTAACGACCGATGGAAACAACGTCTACAAAATTCGTTACGCTGAAAACCAAACGACCGCAATTGAACCGGTTTACAAAAATATTTTGCAACAAAAATCGAGTCCTATTTCAAGCATTGCCGGCAAAGATGACATCTTGTGGTTTGGTGACAATAATGGAACGATTACCTATGTTCATGGACAAAAAGTCAGGCGGTTCAAACTCAAGCAACATAGAAGTGTCTCCTATCTGTATTTAGATCGTGATGGCAATTTATGGATATGCCAGGACGGTAGCGGTGGTATTTACAGAATTGGCAAGAATTTTAAATTAAAAGATTACGCGTCTGACAACAAATTAAACGTTCAACTCAATATTATAAAAAATGGCTGGGACGGTAAACTCTATGCCGCAGGCGTGGGTTCTGAAATCCTGCTGTATGACGCAATCAACGACGCTTTCATTCCTGTTAACAAAATCAAAAACGACAAAAGAGAAAATACCTTCATCGTCAATGATTTAAGCATTTCCAGCGATGGCAACATCTTACTGGGAACAACGCACGGATTGTTTACTGTGTATGATGACTCAATAATGGCTGTAAACCAGTACAACGAGAACTATCCCTATATCATAAAAGCGCTTGCCGCTGACACGCTTGGGAACATCTGGATCGGTACCGATCATGGCCTTTTTCGATTTTCGGACAATCAGATCACCCCCTTTAATCGCCAAAATGGCCTCCCAAATATCACATCCACCTTTCGCTCCATCATCGTTGACCGGTTTCAAAAACCCTGGATTGGGACATACGGCGGCCTTTCGACCTGGAGCAGCAGTACAAATCACAAACCTAAAACACCGGCTCCGGTTTTTATATCGATTGCCTTTAACGATGACAATGCAAATCTATTTCCACACAGCAACCGAAAATTCCCGTTTCACTCTTTTTTAAACGCAAAATTTTCCGCGCTCACCTATCCCGGAGAAAACATTCATTATCAGTACAGATTAACCGGTCATGATGCCTGGAAGTCACTTGAGAAAGAAAACAGCCTGTTAATCTCAAATCTGAAAACGGGGGATTATAGTTTACAAGTACGAGCACAGCAGTCGGGATACTTATGGAGTAACAGGACAGAGTTTTCGTTTACTATTCAACCACCCTGGTATCGCTCCTGGTGGGCCATTTCAATGTTCATCATGGTTCTGGGACTATTTGAACTTATGCACCTGAAAATCAGCAACATAAAGGTACAAAAAGCAGTGGCTGAAAAAGCAAGAGAAGAATTAGCTTCTTTCCCGGAACTCAATCCAAATCCTATTATTGAAATTGATACTGCGGGTCACATTTCTTATCTGAACCCAAAAGCAGAGGAACTCTTTCCGGAGCTTAAGCGTGCCGGGAACGATAACCACTCTCTTCTTTCAAAGATCAAGCAATTCACAAACAAAATGATGACCGAAGGCCAAAGCACCTTTATTAAAGAGGTAAAATTAGAGAATATATGCTACCAGTGCTTTTTACATCTTGTGAATAATACCGATCGCACCAGAATTTACATGAGCGACATTACTGAACAAAAACAGTTTGAAAATTCTCTGCGCTCCATCATTGAAGGCACCGCAACAGTTATCGGTAAAGAATATTTTAACTCACTCCTTAAACATCTTACTGCTACCTTTAATGTAAAATATGCCCTCATTACGGAAACAACCAGTGAAGATGTAAACCATGTGCAAACAATTGCATTTTGGGATAGTGAACGTTTCCTCGATGTCGTGGAATACGATTTAGCAGAAACCCCGTGTGGAGATGCAATCCGTGAGCAATGCTGTTTTGTACCAAATGGGATACAGAGGATGTACCCCAATGATATGTTTCTAATTGAAAACAATATTGAGAGTTATTTAGGAATGGTTCTGACCAATTCAGCGGGCAAAAAAGTGGGTATTTTAGCGGTATTAGATACAAAACCGATGTTAAAAAATGACTACCTTCAACCCATTTTCAAAATTTTTGCGGGACGTGCATCCGCAGAGATGGAGCGGATACAAATTCTTAAAGAACTAAATTCCGCAAAAGAGAAGGCCGAGGCAGCAAATGCGGCCAAAAGTACATTTCTGGCAAATATGAGCCATGAAATACGAACTCCCATGAATGGCATCATCGGAATGTCAGACCTTTTATTAGATACACAGCTTAACAAAGAACAACAGGAAATTGCATATACCATTAAACGGTCAGGCGACACCCTGCTAACACTAGTAAACGATATTTTGGATTTTTCTAAAATAGAAGCGGGTAAATTGGAACTAAATCCGGTGTCTTTTAATTTGAGAGATGTGGCTGAAGAAATAATCGATCTGCTTTACAAAAATGCTGCGTCAAAATGTATTGATTTAATTCTGCAACTTAAACCCGGTACGCCCATACACCTCATTGGAGACGATGGAAGACTTCGGCAAATTCTTATAAATCTCATTGGCAATGCTATAAAATTCACCGATGCAGGTTATGTCTTGTTGGAAATAAGTGCAACTGACATTCAAGACAAACAGGTATCTCTACAATTCACCGTAAAAGATACAGGAATTGGCATTCGAAAAGATAAACTCACGCAAATTTTCCAAAAATTTACACAGGCCGATTCATCAACCACGCGAAAACACAGCGGTACCGGACTTGGATTAACTATCTCCAAACAATTGGTAACGTTGATGAACGGAACAATCAGTGTGCACAGTGAACCCCAAAAAGGTTCTACATTTACGTTATCTCTTACATTGCCCTTTGAAGCCCACATTGACAATAATGACACAGATAAATTCCAAAAGAAAAAGAGTTTAATTGTACAACGAAGTGACCATTATTCAAACATATTAAAAGAGCAAATGGAAGCCTTGGGAATGGTTTGCGAAACAGCTATTTCCGGAACAGATACTTATTTTAAAATGATGGAAGCAGCAAGTAATGATTCCCCGGTTCATCTGGTTATTCTTCCAGCCAATTTACGAGATATGACCGCTGAAGCATTAGCAAAATTGATTCAAGGGAAAAAAATGCTTAAGAACAGTCGCCTCATCTGCTTCCCGGAAACGCCTAATACAGGTTACAATCAAATTTCCATTTTTTCTGAGGTATTGGCCAAACCACTGAAACAGCGACAGCTAAAACAAGCTGTGTTGAGAGCGCTTGAAGAAAAGAAAATACTGCAGCAGCCGACCGCGGCGCAAAAAATTAAATCAACACAGGAGACAATTACGTCGAAAAAAGATGGCTTGCGGCGACAGGTGAATGTGCTCCTCGTTGAGGACCATCCGACCAATCAGAAAGTAGCAGCAAAAATGTTAAGTAAATTAAATTGTATCGTGGAAATTGCCGAGAATGGGAAAATTGCAGTAGAGAAAATCACAAAAAACGCCTACGATATCGTTTTTATGGACTGCCAAATGCCTGTTATGGATGGATTGGAATCTACAATAATTATACGCACATTAGAAGATTCAAGCAAAAGTGGTATTCCCATTATAGCGATGACTGCAAATGCTATGCAAGGCGACAGAGAAAAATGCCTCAACATTGGCATGGATGATTATATTACCAAACCTGTCAAGCTAAAAACGCTGCAAGAAGTTCTAAAAAAACACTTTTGTCTGGAACCTGATACAGATACAATCTGCATCGTAAATGAAGAATCTCTACCTCAAAACGGTTAGACCGAAAACTTGCATCCGTATGTCACACCGGTTCCGGCTATCGCCGATAGCATGAACGAATAGATCAAGACAGATTGCAAACAGGGTAAAAAAAGGGGAGGGATAAACAGGTCGGTTGAGATGGATATATTTATCCTGTGAAGAAATTGAAAGTTTTCAATCTCAAAGTGAACTCTATTTCAAACCAAATTTAACTATTTAAAAAGACTAAACAACTAAATTAAGTTGTCTAACTCGCCGCTATCAAGCAGCTTAGTTGCCGCTTCTTCAGCAATCTTGTCACTGGAAAACATGCCAGCTCGTATTTTTGCCAAAGCTTCGTAAATAATATGTGCACGAGTCGACGGTAATTTCGACAGCAATTGCTTCGAAACCACGACTTCATCGCGCTGGCTTTGCAACTCTTTTGCTTCTTTCGAGATCTCTACCTGATCATTGTTCGCGACATCATTACTTACCGCTGAAAGATCTTTTGTATTAGAATCTTTCTTTTCAATCTTCTTTTGGCGGACCTCTTCAACTTTGCTATTAACAAGTTTCTTGGGAGGATCCACTCCATACAAATTCATTATCTTCATGGTAATATCCTCCGCAAAAGATTAGTGTAAAACATCAACAATCTTCTTTTGCTGACCTTTCGTAAAATGACGCTGTTTTTTCACAGCAGTTCGTTCTTTACTCAGCTTCAGTAATGAAGCCGATGTCGATTGTAATTTAGCAGCGATCACCTCCTTATTTTGTTGGTCCAATTCATTTACTTCTTTTATTAACGACTTTATTTTCATAAAATTTAGGTTTTTTTTACAATTCTGTACAACAAACGTTTCAGACACATAACGTTGTTTCAACACTTCAAGATGATGCTCCCGCGTCTGGAGTTGGCGAAACGATAAATCGAAATTCTCATCTGCAAGTGTTTGACTCACCTGCTTAGTAAGATCATAATACTCTTTTATATCCTGGTAGATTTTTTGTACATTATCTTTCAACATTTTTCACTATCCAAATGCTGACGATACACTATTAAATGCCGCAGATTGTTGGCTTAAAGCCTGGGATATTCTCTGCATTTGAGCAAATTGCTCTCTTAATTGTAATTCACGTTTGGCCATCCGGGCGTCAAATCTGGCAAGTCGTGCATCTAAATTTTTTATTTTGTCAGAAAGTACGTCCTTACTGTTGTCAAGAATACCACCGACTTTTACAAAACCGTCCAAAAATGTTTTTGTACTCTTGGCGATTCCATTAGTGGAGTTAAATATATCGGATATTTTAGTTGACCCCTCTGCCAATTTGTTTTCAAATTTTGAAGAGTCCGTAATACTTAGCTTACCTTCAGAATCCGCAGTGATACCGATTTCGAACAATGAGCCAGGATTACCACTCCCGACGCTATCTACAATACCGGTCATAATTCCGCGCAATGAAGACAGCATGCCGCGATAGGTACTGTCATCTGCTAAAACTCCGCGTATATTGGTGGTCGGATCCACGCCAACTTTTGCCCGAATGAATGACAACACATCATTATAAGCACTCAAGTAATCTTCAACCTCTTTTTTAACAGCCGCAGTATCATTGGACACTGTCAGAGTTTCCACGGATGGAGTAATATCTTTCAGTGTAATCGTAACGCCGTTAAGAATATCACCGACAGCATTGCTGTCACGATAAAATGTAAGTCCATCGAGCTGTAACTTTGAATTTAATGCACTGTCTGTAGCAGAAGTACCGATATTGGTGATATAACCACCAGCCGTTCCCGCTGACAAAACATTGCTATTAATATCCAACGTTGTTAACAGAGAAGCCGCTGAATCGGTCATTCCCATTCGATACGTAAATCCGGATTGTTGGCTCTTGAAAATAATGCGACTCTTCCCGCTCACTTCATGGACCACCGAAGCGACGACCTTCTCGTCCGCGTCGATGGTATTTGCCGTCACTGCGGCAGCCATCGCATCGTTTATTGCCGTTGCAATGTCCGTCATAATAGCATCATTTGTGGCACCTGAGGAGTTGACGGCCACAGAAACAGAAACACGATTACTACTGTCTGCAGTCGTGGGATGCCCCACGGCGAGCTGAATTGTTTGTGCACCATTGGTGTCGAAAAAACTGCGCAGGTCTGTTGCGGTAGCGTCAAATTGCTTGGACACCCGTGTGTCTGAAGCAGCAAGTCGTTGAATCAAAATATCGTGATTGCCAATTAAAGCAGTCGAGGTTGCCGTTGCCGTGAATAAAGAGTTGTCGCTGGTTGAAGCCGCTTTGCTGCTAAAATGATCGGTAAATTGATCGGTCAATCTCTCAGACAAAGAATTCAGCTTCGATAATTTCGAATCCAAATCTGTCAAAACCGCGGTCTTCCCATTGACGGTGTTTTTTCTATCCACTATACTAAACCGCGACTGTGATTCAAATTGAATAATCGACTGAATGAGTCGTTCAAGGCTATTATTGCCAGATGTAAAAATATCTATGCCCATACTATTTCCCGGTTTAACTTACATTGAGTTTAGCGAACGCTCTCCCTGGCAACAACCGACTTTTCCCAGACATCCCGTAATTCAAGTAAAACTATTAATGCTTGATTATAATTGTCCTGTTCAATCATATGTAAGGTGTATTGATATAATTCATAAAATGAACTGACAATCTCACCAAAATCAAAATTTAACGCTTTGATTAACTGACTTAAAACTTGAATAGACTTCATCTTATCTTTATCTCTACATCCCTCAACCCCTAAATCATAGAGATGCAAGATCATTTTTTCAGCCCCGATATCTGTATAAACATCCTTGTCAATTTTTTGTGAAACATTTAATGAAAACATTGTTCACCTATTCTAAATTGACTATTCTTCCGCATGACTCATGACATAATTTAACCAAATGTCATCCAATCCTTCCAGCACCATTTTGGAATTTTGAAAATGTCCTTTGTTGGCCTCATCCAAAGCAAAACGATAGAGGTTAAAAAAAGTAAAGGCGGTTTCATGATAATCAAAGTTCAAAGCTGAAATTAATTCTGTCAGAACCTGCCCTACTTTTGCCCGGTCTCGTTTACGACAGGCAGTGATTCCAACATCATAAAGAATATGTATTAATTTTTCTGGACTTGCAGTCTGTATTTGCTGCACCAGATAAGGATTTATCGTATTCGCGGCTCTCTGATTCAATGCATTTTTCATAAAACAAAACTCCATTGCGTTTCATGCTAAAATTTATGTTTTTGTCCCTGTTTTGAAATAGTTTCCCTGCCCTGGGGGGTTTTCTTAACTTTATTATCGGCAATTCTGTTGCAGGACTTGCCATTTTTTTTAAAAGAATTCAATTTTAATTGTTTTTTATTTTTATATCAATTTCCGCATTCCCTCCGCATCCTCATGTTTGCCAATTTTTTCATAGACATCACTCATTAATAGTAACGTTTCCTTGTGCGTAGGATCGATATCCAACAATTCCGACAAGACTTTCAAACCTCCTGCCAAATCATTCTTTTGTATCAACACTTTCCCTTGTTCAAACAAGTCTTCTAAGCCATCATTATTCCCGTCAGGTTTACTCAACCTGCGCAACAGGTCCGCATCTCGCTGTTCCTGTTTAGAAGCTAACTTCCACATTTGCTCAGCCTTTGATTCCTCGCCTAAACGTTGGTAAAGATCTCCGATGAGACACAACGTGTCAAAATGATTTGGTTCATAATCCAGTATCCCGGATAAAAGTTCAAGCCCCTCCACCAGGTCATCTTTTTTCAAATGTTTCTCAGCCAGTTCAAACTGTTTTTTAATGAATTCCCGTTTGAATGGAAGGTACTGCTTTTGAATTTTTCGAGCCTCTCGAATTGATAATTGCGGATCACAGTGTTCCAAACTGTCAGGAGACTGCAAGTACAAACCTAAATATTCATCTAAATGGAAAAATGATTCTGTCCTTCCTAATCGCAGCCAAAACTCCCAGTCACCCGCAGATCGATAGTGTTCATCAAAATAACCATATTTTTCGTGCAGATTGCGTCGCCACATAGGTTGAGGCCCCATATAACAGCCGTCAATTAAACGAATAAAATCAAAATCATACCACCGAAATGAACCCGTGCGCGTGTGATTTTCGAAAGTTTCATTCTCTGTTTTCGTGATATGGACATTGGCGTACACTAACGCAAGTTCAGGATTCTTTTCGAGGACGTTTACCATTTTTTCAAATGCGTCGTGTTTATGGCGATCATCGGTATTAGCGTTGGTAATATATTTACCCCTTGCTATTTTAATACCGCGATTCCAGGCAGCGTAAACCCCTTCCCGTTTTTTGCTGCGAATGTATTTAATGTTAGAGTAGCGTTTTTGAAAATCCCGGACAATTTTCTTCTCATTTTGCTCTGATGCGCTGTCCACCACAATAATTTCCAAATGTTGTGCGATGCTCTGTGCTTCTAAATCTTCAAGGCAACCACGGATAAACCGCTCGGAATTGTAGGTGGACACGATGGCGGAAACCAAAGGTTCAGCAGGTCCTTCCATGTGAAAATCAGACATTTTAACCTCGGTTTTAATGCGTTTCCTTTTTACCTTCGCAGATGTCCGTAGAACTTGCGTTTTTTCTCGCATGACATCTTTTAATTTATCATGAGCAGGTTTATAATTGGGAAAAACCTTTAATACGATCTCTTTGAGGAGAATTTCAGCAGCCACAAGATTGTAGTCATCGTAAGCGGAAACAGCAGCCAGATATGCAATGCGCCAGCGGTAACCGACTCCCCGATCAAATGCCTTAATAAATGCATCTAACGCCTTATTATATTGTTTCCTGAAATGCAGCGCTAAACCGAACCAGTAACAAAAAACGGCACTGACTTCCATTTGACCATAAAATTCTTTCCGCATCAATTCAAAGGTAGACGAATCCATCCTCGCAATGATGTTTTCATCCTGTTCAATTGCCTTATGATCGTACGTCGCAGAACCGGTAAATACCTTAAGATGATTCGCCATAGCCGTTACCAAGGGTGAATTCCCCTGCTGCTTTTTTAATACATAGAAAAGCCGCTTCTCAGTGTAGATGGGGTCATCCTCATTAAACGGCATTCCGGCAACTGTCTGCACGACATCCCGTATTGCTGTAACAAATTTTTGAGCGCTGTCCCGCCATGAAAAACGTGCAACATTTGCCAACCCCTTTTCGATGAACCGCTTCCGGTTGCCGGACTTTTGCACGAACTGAAGCGCAGCAAGCATATCGGCAACATCGGACTCCTTCACATAAATCGCAGCCTCGCCGGCCACTTCAGGAATCGACGAATTTTTACAGGTAATGACCGGGCAACCGGACTGCATAGCTTCCAGAATCGGTAAACCGAACCCTTCGTAAAGCGAAGGATAGACCAAGGCAACCGCCCCGGAATAGGCAATCGAAAGCTCTTTATCGCTGAGAAAACGTACATGGCAGGTCACACCTCGCACATAAGGTTTAAATACATTCTCCAGATTCGCTGCGCCGCCGGTACAAAATATTTCAAACTGTTCCTTGTTTTCCAACAAAGCAAACGCTTTAAAAAACTGAATCGCATTCTTATATAAAATCCGGCTTCCCGAAAGAATAAAATAAGGTTTCTTAAGGTTATATTTCTTCTTAAACTTTTTTAGATCGCTGTCCTTATGGGTTGTAAACGTAGACGCAACCGCATTGGGGACAACATAAACTTGCCGGTCATTAAATTGAGGAAAAAATTTACGAAAATCATCTCTTGTAGATTCCGAAACCGCAAAATAGGCTTTTGCTTTCTCAAGGGCAATCGTCTTTGCACGCCACTGCGGTAACGACAAGTCCATCCCGCACAATTCGGGAATCATGTCGTGCAGCATGATAGCAAAATGCGCATTTTCCGGGTAGGTGTAGTAGGTTGAAATAAACAAGTCAGCTTGTTCTTCTCTGCAAATCTCTTCCAGATAAAGCGAGTCCGCCTCAAACAACAAATAATTGTATTCATGAACAAGACGCTTCCTGATGCCAGGAATATCCGGTGCGGTTCCACCCCGGTCAAGAAGAACGATTTGCTTTGCCAAATCCGTTTTTGACAGTTCCTGCAGCAAGGCGGTCCAAACACGTATGATTCCAGCCGGGTGGTTCTTCTGCAAATAATAGATTACGCCGTCTATGACAATTTTACCTTGTTTCCCACGCAGTGATTTGATTGTCGATTGTTCATTGAAGTTCGATTGGTTTGAAACTGTAGTACTTTTGTTGTTAAGATCTTCCGTAACATAATTAAAAACAAATTTACCCCTCTCATCTTTTTGAGCTATGGGGACAATATTTTGTGATCTAATTGTATCTACTTTTTGCAAATCATTTACCCATGAGAAATAATTCCTTAACACCACGGGATATCTATTTGCATTTTGCAATTTCTTCCATTCAAGCAAAGCATCAGTATAACCATAATAAATTTCTTTAAACTTTAGCTGCTTTTCAAGTACATAGGCATAATGATGGAAAACTAAACCTTTTGCTTCAGTTTCATCATGTAAGAACGGATTTATTTTTACCAGATCAACCCATTCCCCTTGTCGATTTTGCATGCACAGAGCAGGCGGTTCGTGAGAAATCCATCTATAGCCAGGTTTGAATCGCCATGTTCTTATCCACTCATAGACAGGAGTTTTACTATAAGCGTTTTCCTCCGTTGTTACTAATTTTTCTCCTACATAAAAATGACACCAATAAAATGCTGCAGTTTTTTCTGGATTTTCTTTGAATATTTTTCTTACATTTAAGATCTGCTCAAAACTCCAAAGTTCATCGGAATCAATTTCAAATAGTAGAGATTCCTCTTTTATTCTGCTTAACGGTGCGTTGACCATCTCAAGTTTGCCGTTCCAAAATTCCCCTTTTCGTTTCCGATAAATCGTTACATTATGCGGGAACTGTTCCCGCAACTCGTTAAGATATTCTGTTGTTCCATCTGTACTCAATCCATTTTTATGAAAATTTTCCGGAACTTTTCCTCCGAGAGAAACACTCCAGGCCGTGTCGTTTTTTAGTTCGGCTACTCCTTCTATTATATGCCAATGCCACTTAAATGGTAATTGTTTAAAGAGATCGATATGATATCTTATAAATGGTTCACCATTCAAAACAATTGTAAAAAAGTGCACCGGAAGGTCTTTATCATCAAATTTAAATATTGCGTAACCGTTTCTCACATTCCAGTTTTCTTTTATAAGAATATAGTTTTTATCTTTTTTAAGACGCTGATAAGACTCATAATTTTTATATGCGTTTATATCATCCAGTAATATGTATTTTGCTCCGTAAACTTTATTTAGCTCCACACTTCCAGTGAATTCTGATCCGTCAATCAAAACAAGATCAAAATTTTGAATGTTATTATCTTCCCTGATGATATGTATTCCGTTATCATTTACTCCGGTACTTTTAACATAATCTATATCCTGTTCGAGCCATCCAATTATTTGTTCTACAGGATATTGATTTAATGTAGTCCTGTTCGAATTGTAAAACTCCTTTACTTTTTCTCTTGAAGGGAAATCTTCAACTGCTACTGAAGAAACATTATAGCATTTTACAAACTTGTCCTTGCAATATCGCTTTTTTAACTCAGCAAACCGTATTTTCGATACTTCCATACAAAACATAGCTGGTTTGCCCGGATTTTGCCGCAATCCTTTTACAAATGCTTCGGTACTTCCGTCGCCGGCAGAGGAACCAATTTCAAGAATCGTTTTAATTTCTTTTCTCTTCGCTAATTTTACTATTTCAAAGTAGAATTCATTATCTCTTATTTCAGGCGCAATAATGTTGTTTAATTGGGAATTGAAAATCTGCTCCTTAGTTGTATTTTTTTCCATTTTTTGTAATGAAAGGAGTTCATCTGACAAACCCCAGCGTGAATTATTTGGGGCAAATGTCTGGGGCATCACAGCTAGATTTATTTTTCTTGAGTTTTCGGCGTTCATATAACGATTTTGTGAATTACTGTAATGTTCAAGATGGTAGAACGGCATTCCAAGATTCTCAAAATCATAAATTTGATATGTACTTTTAATGCGATAAAAAAGATCTATATCAAACCATCCCCAATAAATCAGCGACTCATCAAACCCTGTACAGTCTCTCCATATTTCACTGGACATTAAATAGGCAGTTGCCATTCCCACAAAATCTGTAAGATTAATTTTATCATGATTCAATTCAGTTTGCTTTTCTTTTATGAAATTATCTATCTCAGTCAAAGACGGATTTGAGAATTGAAATGATTTAGGTATATGATTCCTTGAAGCCATTAATAATGATTGATCAAGCGGAATACTTATATCACTCTTACCTACAATTAGTTCAACAATATTTTTCATCGTTTCAAGAGAGATATATGTGTCTCCGTCGCAAAACATAGTGTACTTTCCCGAAGCGCGTCTAATCCCTGTATTGATAGCGTGAACCATTGAGTATTCTGAATCTCTATTATATTTATCTGCAATCTGTTTTTCAACGTAAATAACATCAAGATAATCCTTCGCATAATTATTGAGCTTAAGAACATCTGTGAGAGGTTTCTCACTTCCCCAATCGACTAATATTATCTGTACTATTCCGCTGTAATTTAAATTAGCAATGTTTTGTGAGATCTTATTAATGCTTGTTGATAACCTCCATTCAAAGTTTTCCATATAACCATCATTTCTTCCCTGTAAAACGATAGAGAGAATCACTTTATCTTGTCGACTAGACATAATATGACTCCTTTTCTTAAATTTCCATTGACATGAGGAGTTTCAATGCCCCTCACAGAACCAGACACTTGTGGATTTCCCACATCCGGCTCCACAGTCCAACTCACCTTACAGATACCACGTAGAAGCTATGCACTATTTTCGGTTTCGATAGCGGATAATGCTCAAGATATTTTGTAAATCTATCCCAACTTATATGTCGGATTTTCGTTGGGTGTACTTCCAAATCGTACTCGTTGAGTCTGTTTTGTAACCCTCGTTCTATACGCTTGGCTTGATTTAAATAACGCACTACACAAACAAAGTCGTCTGCGTATCTAACGATTTCACAGAAACCCTTTACATGGCTTTTAACCGTCGTTTCAAACCATGTATCCAATACATAGTGCCGGACGATATTGGCCAACATCGGTCTAATACTACTACCTTGTGGTGCCCCCAGTATTCATACTCCATCATCGACATAGCCTGCTTTCAGGAATTTCTTTATCAGATTTAACAGTGTCGTATCCTTATATTCTTATTCGAATAAACCCCCATGAGCTTCTCATGCGACACATTAATATTAAAAATCTCTTTATTATCTATAAAAAAACAGTCACACCAGCCGCCGATTTTCCCTTTGCGAAAAGTCACAGAATCACCAAAAAGATTTCCAGAAATTCGTTGAATATCTGCAGTTTGCAGCTCCAAACCCAGGTGGTTTGCAATGGCATCAATTTCCTGTTCCTGAATTTTTTCCTTTACCCATTACCAAACGACCCCACAAGTTTTTCGAAAAACGTCGTATTAACGTAAGGCTGTACACACCAACCCAAAACATCCCGGTATCTCCGGTCTCTTCGTCCATTTTCTCCTAAACGTCTGTTTTCAAATACTATAACATCTTGTTCGCAACGATTGGCTACATCAATTATAGGCCCAATTGAATGGACAAAAAATGATCCGGTGTCAGCATAAAAAACATAATCACTTTCTTTTACATCCTTTAAGACCTTATAAATAATATAGGGCTTCCACAACCAATACCCGGCACCTCTTTCATTTAGCAGTATCTTAATGTGTTTGCTGAAAAATGGTAAATCAATATCTTTTGGTGAATAGGAAATAACTCTATCAAATCCACCTACTTCAAATCCGGTCTGTGAATTCAATTTTTGGCTAGTGTGAAAATTATGATCAGCAAAATTTATGAGGACTTTCACGTAATAATCCAGGCCCGACATTAAAAAACATCAAACGTTTGTGTTTCTCTTAAATCATCGGTAGGCAGATATAATATATTGAAATTATTGCAAAAGGTATAAATTTATGCTGAATCGGGGACACAACAAAAAAAGGGCGTCTGAAAAGACGCCCCTTTTGCCGAACACTATTAAGACGAAAAAGACTACTGGAAGAGAGAGAGTACCACTTGCGGGGCCGAGTTCGCCTGAGCCAGAGACCGCGTTGCCGTTTGCTGCATAATTTGCAGTTTCAGAGCATTTAACTGTACTTTCGCAAAATCCGCATCCATAATTCGGCTTCTTGTCGCTTCCGTATTCGTAATCGCATTCGAAATCGTGTTCTCTTTCGTAGATAACCGCGCCTGAACCGCACCTATATTCGCTATGCTTGTCTTAACAGTGGTTAAAGCAGCATTAATGTTACTTAAAGAAGTTGAAGCTGTCGCAGCAGACGTAACAGTTAAATCGCTGTCAGCGACACTAAGCGTTGAAGCTGTATGACTCGCGCTAGTTACAGTAATACTTAGTGTGTTTGTCGTTTCAGCGCCAGTCTGAATGGTTAAAGATGTTCCGGACAAAAGAGCGGTACCGTTAAAGGTTGTTTCCGTGTTAATATTGTCAATTTCTGAAGCCAGTGCATCCAATTCCGATTCAATGGCATTTCGTTCATTGGTTCCCAACGTATCACTCGCTGCCGCTGTGGCTTTTTCTTTCATGGTTTCAAGAATATCAAGAATATTGGACAAACCGCCTTCAGCAATAGATAACATTGATTTTGCATCACCGATATTGCCTAAAGCCACTGCCAAGCCTTTTGAACGCGCCTGAAAAGTTCTGCCAATTACAAACCCGGCAGCATCATCTTCAGCACTGTTGATGCGTTTACCAGTCGCCAATCTCAGTTGTTGTACTCCCAAATTCCTGTTAATCTGATTCAGTGAATTCAAAGCTTGCAATGCTTGAATATTTCCGCCAATCCGACTAAGGTCTCCAAATGCCATAACGATTCTCCTTTTGTTAATTATGTTCTAAATATTATTTTCGTTTACTTTTATTACGTTTTAAGATTATCTCCCGGTGACATCTTCTTCAATTATTTCTATTTGAATTATCGTCACCCTTGGTTTGCACTTGCCTGTTTTTCAAAAAAAATGAGGTTTTTGCAATATTTGCCATATAACACCCTCAAAAAGCTTGTTGTCTTTTATCGAATCATTTTCATTTTTTTGTAAGAGTCAATTACCACCACCAGAGATGGCGGCTTGTTATGGGTTGCCCTGAAAGGTGCGATGGCGTTCGAGATTATTATAGCACAAGGTCTCCTTGTTCTGAATCACGATCCTTGCGCTCCTGGTATTTCACG
>CAYVXE010000035.1:9903-39145 GCA_964455375.1 uncultured Calditrichaceae bacterium | reverse complement strand
CATCCATCATCAGATCTTTCAAATCATGTTTAATCCAGTTTTTGATGGGAATGCTAAATCCCTCTTTCCCCCTGGTAAGAATGTCAGGTGGTAAGTAATCCGCCATTGCTTTTTTCAACAAATATTTTGTCGTTTTTCCCTGTAATTTCAAATGACTTGGAACAGTCGCCGAAAATTCAACCACCCGGTGATCGAGAAATGGCACACGTGCCTCAAGCGAGGTTGCCATGCTCATGCGGTCAACTTTTACCAAAATATCATCCACAAGGTATGACTTGATGTCCACATACGATTGCTGATTCAGGGCATCCTGTGTTTTGGCTTCCTTAAAATAATTACGAATAAATCCATACGAATCGAACTCGTTTAACGAACTCAACATGTCGGCAGAATAAAGTCGTTCCTTTTCAGCAGCTTGTAAAAAAATCATCCAGCGTGTGTGTGCCAAATCATCCGGTAGCCGTAATCCTTCCGAAAATCGCTTTGCACGGTTAATCAAACCCTTCTTCTTCTCGGTTGGTGGAATCATGTTCAGAATTGGTGCAACAATTCCTCTGTGCAGAAATTTGGGAACACGCGCGTAAGCATTTGCCATTCTGTTCGCGATGTAGGTATCGTACCCAGCGAACAGTTCGTCCCCACCATCTCCTGACAAGGATACGGTTACATGTTGTCTCGCCATTTTTGACACAAGATACGTCGGGAAGATAGAAAAATCCCCAAACGGTTCATCCAGGATACCAAATAACTTTTCAGTCAATTCCAGGGCGTTCGCTTCGAGAATAAATTCGTGGTGTTCCGTTCCATAGAATTCTGCAACGCTACGTGCATATTCGGATTCATTGTAGCTCGCTTCCTTAAAACCAATTGAAAACGTCTTTACCGGCCTGTCCATCACCCGGCTCATTAAAGCAACGATGGAGCTTGAATCAATTCCACCGCTCAGAAATGCACCGAGGGGCACATCACTCATCAAGCGGATTTTAACAGCATCCTGCAGAAGTTCAACCAATTGCTCACACAGTTCATCCTCGGTGGCATTCTGTTCATTTATCTCAAGTTGCCAATACTTTTTAATAGATATTTTACCGCTCTTCAAAGTTAATGAATGCCCTGGCGGCACCTTGGAAATTCCTTTAAAAATACTCAGTGGAGAGGGAATATATTCAAATGTCAAAAAAACATCCAACGATCTGTGGTCCACTTCTCTCGGTATTTCCGGAACCTGTAAAATCGATTTTAATTCGGAGCCAAAAGCAAATTTACTGGCATCATGAAAATAGTAAAGCGGTTTAATGCCGAGACGATCGCGGGCAAGAAACAGGGTTTGATCATTTTGATTATAAATCGCGAATCCAAACATACCATTGAGTTTTTCAGGGCACTCTTCTCCATATTCCTCGTAAGCATGCAAAATGGCTTCTGTATCCGTATTAGTTTTAAACCTGTGCCCCTTCTTTACCAAATCTTCACGAAGGCTTTTATAATTATAGATTTCACCATTGAAGACAATCCACATTGAGTTATCTTCGTTTGCGATCGGTTGTTTTCCGGAAACCAGATCGATGATGCTCAACCGGCGCATTCCCATTCCGTGAGCCCCGATGGTCATGATTCCTTCATCATCCGGCCCGCGGTGGCGGATCACGTCGCACATGCGTTTCACCAATCGCTCGCTAACCTGTTTCTCCCGGTCAAAATAGGTCACTCCGCAAATGCCACACATCAGTTAAACCGCCTTTGTAGTAGTTGATTTTCCAAAAATTGATACACGTCTTTCGTCTTTTTTAAATAGACTTGATAACTATACTTTTCCTCCGCAAGCTTTTTTGCATTTTCAGTAATTTCTTTACTGAGATTCTCATCATTGATCACAGATAAAACCCCTTCGCCAAAAGACCGTGCCGTACAATCCGTAAGAACCGACACATTTTCTGTCAACACCTGTGTATGCGTAATATGATTGGTAGCAACGATGGGTTTGCCGGAACGCAGGTATGAATAGATTTTTAAGGGTGTGTTATTCCCTTCGATTCTAGGCGACACAAGTACGTCACATGAATCGATATAACAGGGGACTTCATTGGGCAGAACAGAACCCGTAAATAAAAATTTATCCTGCAACTCCAATTCCTGAACCTTTTGTTTGTAATATTGAACTTGTTCGGGTTTCCCGCCAACCAAAACAAAGCGGACATGATTTTCCTTTTCGATTACGAGTGGACTGGAGTCAATGAGGAGATCGATGCCCTGATACGGTTCAAAGGTACCGGCATATAAAACCACTTTATCCCCATTTGCTTTAACTTTATTTTTAATACGGTTCAAATCCGGTTTGGAATCAAAAACGATGCTATTATCAGCAACATTTTCAATGAGCATGTTAAACTTCTCCGGGAAAAGGTCTTTCACATAATGATACAATTCCGGACAAATTGTAATGACGGCAGAAGCGTTGTTGATAGTATTCGCTTCTAATTTATCGAATGCCGTCTTAATTATTTTTGATTTAGAAAATTTAAAATTAGAAAGCTGCTGTGGTAAGCTCGAATGCATGTCATATAAATGTAATACCCCGAACTTTTTTGCCAAATACGCGGCGAAAAAACCAGCCTCCTCATGCGAATGGATCAAATCGTATTTTTTCGTTCTCAACATCTTCACAGCTTTGGCAAAAAGATAGATATCCAGAATGATTTTTCGTTTTGACGGCCCGATGGCGATCTTTTTAACAAACGGTACGTTGGGAATTCGATGAATGGTTACGCCTTCTATATCAACATCTTCACCCAAATGATATGTCAACAAATCAATTTTGTAGCCAAATTGGGATAACGCTTTTAAACGATGAAGCACACTGAATGGCGTCCCCCGGGGCTGGAAAAAAGGTTGCGGCGCTATCATTAAAATCTGCATGAAATCAAGTCCTTGTCGGCAATTTTCAATCGTTCCTTGAAACTCTTTTTTTACCTGGTTGCAATACCAAAGAGGCGGTTGTTAAAACTACGATCTAAGATCGGTTACAAGATAATTTTCTTTAGCAATTATAGTGCCACTGAACATTGGTGTCGAACATCCAAAATCCAACATAACTTCGCTAAAACTAACCCGAAAACATCTAAAATGAAATTGCTTAATGTGCCACTTTGAAACGATGTTAGTTATTGACACAAAAACGTAACCGGGTTATGTTACCTATTTTTTAAAAACTTCCATAATTCATTTTACAAAGAATCATCAGGAGAGCCAACAAAGCGAGGAATCGATGAACGTAATATCTTTGCTGTCATGCAAATATGAAATAGGCTCAATCCATGAAACCTGACATTTAAGCGCTAACTGGCGCCATAGCCAAACAAGACCACAAAAAACGTTTTAAACAATATTTTGAAATCTAACCATAAAGACCATTTGTCGATATATTCTAAATCCATTTCCATCCATTTTTCAAATCGAATTTTATTCCGTCCGCTGACTTGCCAGATACACGTCAGCCCCGGTTTAAGACTAAGTCTTCTTCGTTGCCACATTTTATAAAGCTCAACTTCTACCGGTAGTGGAGGTCGAGGACCGACAATACTCATATCACCTTTGAGGACATTAATTAATTGGGGAATTTCGTCGATGCTGAACTTTCGCAAAAAACGTCCGACCTGTGTAATACGAGGATCCTTTTTTATTTTAAAAACAGGGCCGTCCATTTCATTCATCTTTTCAAGTTCCTTTTTTTTAAATTCTGCTCCGACGATCATGGTCCTGAATTTGTACACATTAAATTTACGACCGTTTAACCCAGACCTTTCCTGTGCAAAGAGAATCGGTCCCTTTGATGTAGATTTAATCGCAATAATGGTAATCAAAATCAAGGGTGAAAATAGAATTAAGCTCACCACTGAAATAAAAATATCTAACACCCTTTTGATAAACAGTTGCCACTCTTTTGCTGAAAATGTTTCAAATTCGAGAAGGGGGAACCCACTGAAGTCGGTTTGGTGCACTTTTGCAATGCGCAAATTATACAGATCCATTGAAATGGACGTGCTGATTCCTTCACGTTCGCAGGCGAGAATTGCTTCATCTATACGGTTTAACCACAATCTCGGCACCACAAAAATCACTCTGTCGACGACAATTCTGTGCAGGATAAAGGGAATATCCTGAATACGTCCGAGCACCCTGAAACCTTCGATATCCTGACCGAACAAACCGTGTTCATCATCGATCAGACCGACGATATTCAGACCCCAGTTTGCGTGCTTCTTTACAGTCTTAATAAATTCCCGCGCCCGTTTTCCGGTTCCAACAATAAGCAGATTGATTTGATTATAGCCACTTTGATGAATATGCTCAAAAATTTTATTGACCACACCTTTCATAATCGTAAGAAATAAAGATGTTACAATAATATTTGTGGCAATAAACAAACGACTGGTTAACGTCAATTTGAAAATAAAAATAAAGCTGCCAAGGGTAATGGCAGCGAATAAACTTGTTTTTGCAACAATAAAGAACTCTCGTAATATCGTTTTAGTCCTAATGTCTTTGTAAGCCCCCTGAAAGGACAAAAAGAGTAACCAGACAGGGACGCTCCCTATGAGCAAAACGACGTTTTTATTCATAAAAAACAAAAGGCCTCGCATATCGAAAGATAACGCATAGGCCATTTCTCCAAGCTCGAACAAACCACGAAGATGGAGGGTTAAAAAATATGAAACAATGAACGCTGCTAAAATACTCAGAGAATCGATAATCCGCGTAATATTGCTGAGAAAAGCTTCTTTTTCCTTAACCATTTGTTACCTTCATGTAACCTAACCGTAAAACGTCATTTCCAACCTTAGCGAAGCTATATGATGGCCGCAATTTCTCTAAACCACTTGATAAACTTTTCCACGCCCTCTTCAATAGCGATTTCCGGGGAATAACCGATTTCCTCTCTCGCTCTCGTAATATCTGCATAAGTAATAGGAACGTCACCAGGTTGCATAGGAAGCCTTTCAATTTTAGCTTCTTTCCCTAAACAATCTGATATTAAATTAATCAATTTTTTGAGTTCAATGGTTTTGGATTCTCCTAAATTATAAACATGAAATCCTTCACAACATTCAATTGAACGACAAATACCGTGGATAATATCTGAAATATAAGTATAATCCCGCCTGGAGGTTCCATCACCGTACATAGCAATTTTTTCGTCAAAATATATGCTGCGTGTAAATTTGTGTATCGCCATATCCGGTCGTTGTCTCGGTCCATAAACCGTAAAAAATCGCAAGCAAGTCATTGGCAATTTGTAAAGGTGATGATAGGTATAACACAGAAGTTCCCCGGCTTTTTTTGTTGCGGCATACGGAGATATTGGATGATCTACAAAATCGCTCTCACTGAAAGGAACCTTTTTATTTTGCCCATACACGGAGGACGATGAGGCAAAGATAAACTTCTTTATGTCAAACTTTTTAGCAATTTCCAGCAGGTTATTTGTACCGGTCACATTCACTTTTTGATAAAGTAATGGATCCACCAAAGACGGTCTTACACCAGCACGAGCTGCCAAATGAACAAGGATGTCGATTTTATTATCTTTAAACACATCTTCTAAAAATTCCAGATTTACAATATTACCTTCAACGACCTGGTAGCGACTGTTTTTCTTCAACGGCTCGATGTTCAAACGTTTTATCTGCGGATCGTAATAATCGTTGAAATTATCCAGACAAACAACGTTGTGCCCTTGGTGAAGAAGTGCCTCACTTAAATGGGAACCGATAAACCCAGCACCGCCTGTTACGAGTATTCTTTCCATTTATCTTTTTCTGATTAGGATTAATAATGATAGTAACTGTAACCGGGGTGTGCCATATCTGCCGTGGTTCCATTCAAAATAATTCCCAATAATTTGGCTGGCACATTTGAAAATAATTCCAGTTTGCTTTTTGCTAACTCCCGATGTGTCTTGCCTGCCCGGATGACAATCACAGTTGCGTCAACCTGAGTTCCAACCACAACCGCATCTGTGGCGGCATTAAGGGGCGGCGTATCAAAAACAATCAAATCAAATTTACGCCTGACTTCATCCATGAATCGACGCATTTGGTGAGAACCAAGTAATTCCGATGGATTTGGAATGAGAGATCCGCAAGTAATGACACTTAAATTCGGGATTTGAGTCTCATGGATGATATTTTGTAACGGAACAACATCTGTAAGAAAATTACTAAATCCAGGTTCTTTTGGAGCCCCGAAAGTATTGTGCAAAACCCCCCGGCGGAGGTCGGCATCGATTAACAATGTTTTACTTTTCAACTGTGCTAATGTAATAGCGAGATTCGCTGCGGTAAAAGATTTTCCATCTCCCGGTTCATTGCTCGTAATTACCAGAGATTGCAATTTTCCGGCTTCTTTTGTGAACATCAAGTTCGTTCTAAGCGATCTGTAAGCTTCACCAATAGGTGTTGGGGAATAATCATGGGTTACCAACTGCTGATCGATCTGCTTTATTTTTTCAGAATCCTGAAATTCATAAGTATCACTAAAATCCACTTGTGGAATCGTACCGAGTATCGGCAGCTTCAGATACTTCCTTACTTCGTCTGCTGTTTTAATTGATTTATTCAAAAACTCAATAACTAATATCAACGCAAAACCCAGGAACAAACCGGCAAAACCGCCGACAGCAGCCATTTGTTTTTTATCCGTATTGTTAGGAAGTTCCGGGACAATTGCCGGATCTAAAATTTCAATATCCTCTGTCTCTACCGCAGCACTGATTTGTGCTTCTCTTGTCCTACTCAAAATCCCTTGGTATTGCTCCATCAATACATCATTATCGCGTTTTAGTTCACTGTACTGAAGCTGTAGAGCAGGCATTCTTTTTAATCGCGATTTGACTTTAGCAAGGTCTTGTTTTACAGTATTGAGCTGTTCACTCAGCGTTACCAAAGTTTGCTTTGCAATAGATTCAATCTGAATATGAAGACTATTTATTTTCTGTAATGTTTGTTTTGCCCGAAAATTCTCAACGGACGTCCTTTCAACAACGTTCTTCCAATTTTCTTCAAGTCCCCCTAAACGTCTTCGGTAAAGCAGCATAGTTGGATTATTATCGAAAACAGACAGATTGGCTATTTCATTCATAATATAGCGACTTTCAGTCTGTTCATTATCTTTCTGCCCCAGGGATGCCAATACAGCCTGTCGCTTTTTATCTAACAAATCTGTTAGAATTCTAATTGTTGTTTCAACTTCCTTTTTATCATTTTCAAGTTCCGCCAGACCATTCACCTGATCTTTATTCCCACCCTCTAAACTCATGTGATTTTTTTCCTTAAATCTTTTGAGTTTTTGTTCGGATTCATCCAACTTAGCCCTTGCGTCCTTGAGTTGCTCCTCCAATATTTTCTGCTTGTTTTGTACAGAACCTTTTTTAATACTCGAACTCTCTTCAATGAAGATTTCCGCCAACCGGTTCGTCATATCTTTCACAACAACCGGGTCAGTGTCCGTGAGACTGACATTCATGAGTGTTCCGGTTCTATCTTCCCAATTTACTACGATTCGTTTCTGAAATGACTCCACCGCTTTACGAAACGGCATTATAGAGAAAGAAATATCAAGCGGCAAGGTTAGATTATCAGGGATTAGCTTAAATGAAAAACCATTTACCGTACAGTGCTCTTTTACAATATTATCAATAAAACCCCGTTGAATTTCTACAGGTTTCCCACTCTTCGAATTAACCCGGCTAATGATATATCGGTCGTTTTTCGACAAATGCAAAACATAGTCACCAGAGATAGCTTCCCGCGATGTAGAAAATTCTTTAAATACCTTACTTCTGCTTTTAATTTCATTATTTTTATGGACAAATTTTAAAGCCAGACCCAACTGTTCAACCACCTTTTCCGCAAACGAGCGACTGGTTAGTTGAGTGGTTCTGCTTCTCGTCAAGTCTTCATCATTTCCCCCTACATTATTAAAACGAATGAGCGCGTTTGCCTGATAGACCGGCGGTTGACTCTTGAGATACAAAATCCACGGAACGGTGACAACTAAAGCCACAACGATGACAAGCCACCAGCGTTTTTTCAAAGCACTCATGTATCGCGTTAAATCTAACTTTTCTTCTTCGAAACTTTCTTCATTATCCAGAAAATAGGAATCCATATTTTATGACTCTCTGCCCTAATTAGATACAATTTATACTCGGGTAATTAATATGTACAGATTCAATAAAGAAATAGCAAATCTCAAAATTTCCAACACATCTTTTGTTCCAAATCCGCCGTAAACAGGAACCAGGATTTGATCCCCTGTCTTGACACCGATTTCTTGTAAAGAATATGCCCTCTCAAAACTTTTCAGTAAATTATCTCTGATAATTTTTCCACTTCTGGCTATTTTCATTTTTGCATAATTAGCATTATCATCAAAACCGCCTGCAAGGTCTACTAATTCCCAAAATGAAGCATCGGGGGGAACTAAGTAAGTTCCGGGGCGTGCAAACGCTCCTAACATAGCGACGCGTATGAGAGGCTTAACAACAACAATGGGATCCTGCATGTAAACACCGAGCTTATCTTTAAGTTCCTTTTCAAGAGTCACCTTTGTGTGGCTTGTTACTTTTACTTCACCAATAACAGGCAAAAAGATATAACCTCTACTATCAATCAAATAGTCACCATTCAGATCAAATGATTGATTATTTTTTTCTCCAATTTGCCAAGGTTGCCAAATGGTTAATCGAATACCATCTCCCGGTATTAGTCGTTGTCCAAATCGTTGAGATTGTGCAGAGGTAACATCAACAACAACCGGCAGCAAAAATAACTGAACACTTAGAAAAAGTACAAATCCTTTCCTCAACCATCCTTGATTGTTTTTCACTTTCATAAAAATGTCCTATTCTTTTTGGTTCATAAAAGTTTCAACAGTTCGTATTTATTCATTATCAACGTGAACGATAAAAACGATAGCGTTTTTGTTTGTTTTCAAGGTTCAACCTTCTTAGCAAACTCCATATTTTGAATATATTCGCTTTTGTATTTCTAAATTTAGGTGTATTTAATGCTTTCTGAATTTTAAAGACGCCTCTTCTGGGATCCTCTATAACAACCAACTTGATTTTTTCAGTTAACGGTAGCAGCTCTTCGTCAATTTTCTTCTTTTTATATCTATATCGGGACTTTGGTAAATTTGATGAGGATTGAAATGGACGCTGGACAACAGTGGAGGGTTCCGTTGTCTTTTGCGCGGATTGCGAGCTGAGATTGCGCTTTACACTCTTCGTAATATCTAAACCTATCGATAGATCAAAATCGTTTATTGCTTCCTCAATTGAATCATAATATGAGAGAATTCGATTGAATTCAAGCATCTCAAATACATCGTAAACCTCTGGAGTCATTTGAACGAGTTTTAGATCGCCACCACTCTCCCGAATGCCCTTAATTTCACCTACAAAAACTCCCCATCCTGCGCTGCTAACATAATTGACTTGGGCCATGTCAATTATGACATGTAGTAAACCATTTTTTACATTCTCAGTAATTTTATTCAATAAAATGGAACAGGTCATGGTATCCACGTAGCCGCGTACGCTCAACATTGCAATGTCTCTTCTGGTACCAACCCTACCCTGTGCTATTTCTATACCTTCCATAGTCTCACAATTCAATCAAAATTAATTCAAAAATAATTTTTCAACAAATTTCATGCCATTTAATTATTAAATGTCGAAAACTTTAACAATGCCAACCCCTTGATTTTTAACAAATCCCTCGCTCTCTCAGAACCAAAAACATGATTTACTTCATTATTTATGTGTTATTCCGAAACATTTGTCCCTGAATGGAACAAACTTCAACACAAAAAAATAACGCTTTAGAATCATAAATAAACCGCGATTCTAAGCGTTTGATTAAACGATATTAACAAGATTTAATAATTAACTTTCTTATGTTCTTACAGGTTTCATCTTTTGTAAATTCTCATACAATTTAACATATTTTTGAACAGATAATTCATCATCGCTATTCGACACAAAACGAAAGTCTTTCATTCTTTCTTCAACAACGCCCGAAATATTTTTATCTTTAAAAATTGTATTCTTAACTTCGGTATCATTTATGTCATTGCTGGAAACCACCATATCTGCATATTTAATACCCACCTGAAGAAAATTAACATTTTTTTCAGTTAATTCATGTGCCATCGATAACGCAGTATTCGGAAATCCCGCCTTTCTTATTTCAGTTGTTTTTGCCATTCCATGGTGCAAAAAGCTGTGAACAGTTAGTAACGTTCTGGAGTTCTTAAAAAAAGCATCATCGGCATAAACGCTTTTCAAGAGTAGAGGGATCAATGCTGTTTGCCAATCATTACAATGAATTATATCGGGTTGCCAATAAAGTAACTTTAAGGTTTCCATACAACCTATGCAGAAAAAAAGAGATTGCTCTATCAGTTTCACGGTAATTTCATCATTAGCAACTGCCATTAATTTGTTTTGGTGAAAGAATTGCTTATTATCCAGAAAATAAATTTGTACTTTACTTTCTGGTATAAACGCAGATTTTCCATTGGCCTGGAGCACCTGATCTCCCAGTTGTATTTTCAGCCCTTGTAAACGAATAACATCACGTAAAACATATTTCCGCTCATTCACTTCTTTGTAATTAGGCATCATGACACGAATATCATGGCCTAAACTTTTAACTCGTTTAGGGAAACTGTTCGCGATAGTTGCCAATTCGCTTGTTTCGGCAAACGGAGATACTTCTGGTGTAATATAAAATATTTTTAAGGGATTCTTCATTTAATCATATATTAGTTAAACACTGACAGTAACATTTCGCAACTGCTTAGCTGCAATCTCAGGAGGAGTTGAATTGATATAGAATCCTGAACCCCACTCAAATCCGGCTACTTTTGAAAGCTTTGGTATGATTTCAATATGCCAGTGATATTCAGGAAGATTTGCCTCCTGAATGGGTGATGTATGCAAAATAAAATTATACGGCGGATAGCCTAAACTTTGGTTAATTCGCATTAGAATTTCTTTTAAAATTTTTGCTAATTCTCCGTACATCATATCGGACATATTTTCAAAATGCGAATAATGTTCTTTGGGTAATATCCAAGATTCATAAGGAAACCTTGGAGCGTAAGGTGCAACGACAACATACTTCGGGTTTTGAGAAATAATCCGCTTTTGAAGTTTTAGCTCTTGCCGAATAATGTCACAATAAATACATCTTTCTTTCACTTCGTAAAAATATCGGCTCCCTTCCAACTCCTCAGCAACTCTTTTGGGAATAATAGGTGTTGCAATTAGTTGAGAGTGAGAATGTTCCAAAGATGCTCCCGCCGAAATTCCATGGTTTTTAAAAATCAAAATGTATTTAAAGCGGGGATCATTTTTCAGATCAAGCGTTCTGTCGCGAAAAATTTTTAAAATATCAACTATATGTGACACATTTAAATCGGCAAAATCATAAGCATGATCAGGCGTATCTATTATGACTTCGTGAGCACCAACACCATTCATCATGTCATAATTCCCAATACCTTTTGGGGCTAATTCTCCCTCCACATGCAGAACCGGAAATTTATTCGGCACAACACGAACTTTCCATCCGGGAACATCTTTTTCTTTCGTAATGGTTCGAATGGCTAATATTTCCTTTGGCGTTTTGTCTTCGTTACCGGGACAAAATGGGCATAATCCACTTCCCTTCATAGTCGGCTCATTCGTCCAATCGGAAGGTCGATTGGCCCGTTCCGTTGAAATAATAACCCATCGGCCGACAATGGGATCCTTTCTTAATTCTGACATTCTAAAGGATGAACCCTTAACTCACAAAACATAATATAAAAATAATAAAATTAATGTCAAGTTTGCATAAAACCAGACACCCCTTGCGCTGAAATATTATGGGGATCAAAATAAAACGGGCAGGATACCCTACCCGTTTATTAAAAGAACATACATCAAAAATTGGTTATAGACGGGCAATATACTTTTGCGCTAAGGTCCGATATTCGCTGTCGGGGTAAATAGACAGCAAGCGGTCAAATTCAGAGCGCGCTTGTGTCCGGTCGCCGAGTTTTACATAACTGATTCCCAATTTCAATTGCGCATCGTCATTTTTATTGGAGTTAGGATACGAAAAAACTTTTTCAAATTCAGCGATGGCTTGATTATAATTTGCCATGCCGTAGTAACTTTCCCCAATCCAGTATTGACAGTTATCAGCCAATTCATGTTTTGGGTTGCTGGCGATCAAATTCCGAAATAAGTCGATTGCTTCCTTGTACTTTCGAGCGCGGAATTGATCCAATGCATACTGATATTTCGTTTTATAATCAGCATTGTAAACAGCCGGCTGCGTTGATTTCTGACTTTGTACCGATGCTGACTTCTCACTCTGAGTTTCCAATTCTGAAATCTTCATTTCCTTCTTTGTCAATTCAGAACGCAGTTCGTAGATTTCCCGATCTTTTTGCAGTAACTCCTGTTTCAATTGATCAACGTCACTTTCAAGTTCATCCACAACAGGAGGTTGGTTTGTGGTAGAAGCTTGTGTAGCTTCGATACTTGTATCTTCCGAGGTAATTCCCAAAAGTTTTAGGACTTCGGCTTCATCCGAATCTTTTGATTTTTCCTGATCCCTCTCACCGACAAGCTCATCGATATCCAGGGATTCATCTCCTTTGTTTACGGTTTGCCGGGAACTGCCGCAAGACCAAATAAGCAACAATCCAATCCCGATGAAAACAACACGATTCATAAATGTTCTCATAAAATCTAATTGTACCTTTTTCATAACAACCTCCTCTTTTGGATCCATCCAAATACATTAGCAAACTAATTTTGTTTTCGAATAACGAGAAATGATGCCGTGCCTACGGCTGCAGCACCAATTGTACTTCCAATAATCCGCCATGGCTTTCCCCTTGGAGCAACATCAACCCGCACTGGGTTGCTAGGTAAACCAGCATATCCAATTCCTCCCATTGTTTCATCGACTGCTACAATACAATATTCAAGTCCATCTCTGGTAACAGCATATGCCGGTATTTTACCCTGATATAAATGCTTTTCTTTCAACTTTAGCCGGATTACATTCCAATTCTCTGTACCTACCGGACGATATAAAGCGGCAACCACTTTTAAACCGACATCCGAATAAACTTGCGCCTTTACAGTTAAGCCATGTCCTGGTTCCGCTTTTTCAATTAACCGGTGTATCACAATTGGCGAGTTTGAATTCATTAAATCATGCACTGGCATTTCCAGTGACGATGCTGCCAGTCTTTCCGGACTGGGATTTTTTTCTGGCATTCCATCGTTATCGTGGTACCCATCCTTATCCTCAGCAATATCCGGCATTAGATCCAGTTCATCCGGAATAAAATCATTGTCCCGATCATGGCTGCGCTTACCTAAATAGTAGGTAAATCCAGCATGAATATCTAAAACCTGATCGTTTTCATCCCCCTGACGTAATTGATCTAATGCATCGGTAAAAGAAAATCGAAATGTCGCGCCAAGGTTTAAAGACATCATTCTGCTGACACGAAATTCGAGCCCACCACCAGTCTTCAAAAATGTATCAAAATTGTCTTCAAGTGTTCCGGTATTGTTTTTTGCTTTCCAAATTGCACCACCTACACCGGCAAATATGTAAGGGTTAATTTTTCGGAATGGTAAAAAATTGAATATTCCACTCAACTCCAACGGCACAACAACTGTACGGAAGTTATCTGCGCGATCAGAATTTAGAGAGGCATACCCTATTTCACCATCAAAGGCAAAATACGGTACGGGTAACAAACGAAAATGCCCCGTAACCAGAGGACTCAGTTCCGCACCATTTAAATCGCCTTCCAACCTGCTTATACCACTGTTTATTCCCATTCCAAAATTCCAATCCTGGCTATAAGCATTATGGGTTAGACCAAGACAGAAAAACAATACTGCTACAGCCGTTAGCGATTTCATCTTCGCCTCATCATTTTATCCTAATCAATTAAAAAAATTTATCGATATGCGTCCTAAAAGTCAAGCTATTTCTACTTAAGGACTTGTTTTGATGAATGATATGGCAATTTTTTAACATATTAAATTTATACTGTTTAATTTTATCGCCTCAGATAGATTTAATATAGTCAAACCTTCGTCTCGATGCATTAATGATCAGACCAATCACAAATAAATTTGAAATCAATGACGAGCCGCCATAACTTAAAAATGGCAACGGCAGGCCTGTTACCGGCATAATACCAACAGTCATACCAATATTGACAAATATTTGGAACAGTAATATAATGGTTCCGCCAAACACCAGCAAACTGGTAAACTTACTCTTAACAATAGAGGCAATTCGAAGTCCCTTAAAAACAATATACAAAAATAAAATAAGAACAAAAAACACTCCGATGAAGCCAAACTCTTCACCTATGACACAAAAAATAAAATCCGTGTGTTGTTCCGGCAAAAATCGAAGATGCGTCTGTGTGCCATCCAGAAACCCTTTTCCCCACAGACCGCCGGAGCCTATGGCTACCTTAGACTGAATAACCTGATATCCCAGTCCGTGAGGGTCAGTTACCAAACCCAGAAAAGTCAAAATGCGATTTTGTTGATAATCTTTCAACGTACCCCACAATATTGGCGTAATAATGCCAACGCCAATATTGATGAGGAAATTAATCAGAAAAAAAACAGTCCCTCGTTGACAGGCAAACAAAATCAAACTAATGAGAATCATAGCGACAAAAAAAGAATAATAACTAAACGCACTGAGCAAACTAATCAACGGTGCAATTAAGATGAATAACACCACCGGAGACAATCCACCCCAGTGCAGCATGGGTAAACTAATAGCCAGAAATACCAGTGCCGAGCCCAAATCCGGCTGACGAATAATTAGCAGGAGAGGGACAAAACAAATACTAAAAGCAACTGTAAGTTCTCTAAACTGATTAAGATCACGATTCTCTTTACTCAAAAAACGTGACAGTGCCAGAACTGCACCAATTTTTGCAAACTCTGAAGGTTGAATTCGAAACGAACCAAATATGAACCATCTATGGGTGCCGGCGCCGCTTCCTATAACCAACACTAACAGCAAGAGAAGTATTGAAAACCCGTACAAAAGGTAGGCATATTTATACAACATTCTTAACGGGATAAAAACGGCAGTAGCAAACACGGCCAACCCTAAGACTGACCATAAAATTTGTTTGTGAAATTTCAAATGACCGATGGAAGCCTCGGAAATATAGGTCGCACTATAAATTGACATGATGCCAATGACCACTAAAAGTAACACGACGAAGATTAATCCGAGATCGAGATTTTTTGTAAATTGATTCTCCGGCAGCAATGTGACTATCTAACCTAATTTAATGATTCGCAAACTGATGTTTCTTAAAGTATGTTCTCAAAACGCCCCCAGCGATAGGGCCGGCCACGGCTCCGCCTGAACCGCCGTTTTCCACAAGCACACAAAGGGCAATTTGCGGATGTTCCATTGGCGCAAATCCCACAAACCATGCATGACTTTCTCCATGCGAATTCTGTGCACTTCCGGTTTTTCCACACACATCAACGCCGGGGATTCTTGCGCGTTTCGCAGTTCCGTGTTCGCCATTAACAACCAGATACATACCGGTTTTTATTTTTTCAAACGTGGCAGCTGAAATGCCCTGGATACGGATAGGCTGTTCACTGATTTTCTGTTTATCTTTTATTTTAGAAAATTTTTCGATAAAATGCGGACGGTACGCAACCCCTTCATTTCCAACAGTCATTATAAAATAAGCCATTTGCAGAGGTGTTACCAGAAGATCGCCCTGCCCTACAGACAAATTAAGCAATAGTCCTTTCGTCCAGCCTTTTTTACCATACTTTTTATCGAAATACTCTTTAGTCGGTACTATTCCGGCGCTTTCATTAGGCAAATCGATATTGGTCAAACGACCGAAATTGAAAATATTTGAATACTTAGCCCAATTTGCCAGCCCGACTTTTAATCCCAACTGATAAAAGTAGACATTACATGATTGCTCCACCGCCGAATAAAAATTCACCTCACCATGTCCACCTTTTTTCCAGCAAGCGAAAGAGCGGTTACCCAGCCGATAGTACCCTTTGCAGACAACCGTTTCATTCACATCAAGGATACCAGTTTCAAGACCCGCCGCTGCTAACACAAGTTTGTAGGTAGAGCCGGGAGGATATAAACTCTGGCAGGCCCGGTTGTACAATGGTTTTCCAGGGTCATTCACCAAAGAATTCCATACATCATTGCTAATCGTACTTGAAAAAATTTCCGGATCATAATCCGGTTTACTAACCATGGCAAGCAGGCCGCCGGTTCTGGAATCAAGGACCACCGCAGCACCCGTTTTACCTTCCATTGCTTTTTCTAAATATCGTTGAATATCCGCATCAATAGTTAATAAAACATCCTCGCCGCTTTGCGGTTCTCTTGATGACAATTCCGGTAGATTACGGATTTCACGGCCAAGAACGTCGACTTCCACATATTGAACACCGGATGCACCACGCAATCTTTTTTCATACTCAAACTCAAGTCCGTTTTTACCAATAACATCCCCTCTTTTATACTCACTACCATCCACACGGTGTAATTCGTTGGTCGTTATCTCACCGAGATATCCGAAAAGATGCGGCGCTTTTATGCCCGCTGGGTAATATCGTTTAGACTCTGTACTATAAAATACACCCGGTAGATTAAGGCGGTATTCCTCAATACGGCTAAGCAACTCAAAATTGACATCCCGAACTAATTTAACCGGAGAAAAGTCGCCGATTTTGTTTTTCTCTATTCTTTTTTTAATTTCCTCGGGGGCTATATTTATTATTGCAGCAAGTTTTTTTATTGTACTATCGGATTTCAAAAACTCGTATGGAATGACCGATACGGAATACGCAGGACGATTTGCAACCAACAATTTACCATTTCGATCAAATATCTGGCCGCGAACCGGCTTGAGGATCACATCCCGAACCCTATTTTGTTCAGATTCACGGAAATATTCATCTCGGTTCACAATTTGCAATTGGGTTAAACGAGTGAGCAAAATCACAAACATGAAAGATGCAAACACCATATAAAACCGGCGTAAGTTTTGTAAATGATGGCTCATAGCACTCACTGAGTTGAACTGTTGCGCCCCCAAAATAGGTTAGGCATAAACAATTGAATCATGACCGTAAAAACCAAGGTGTAAAGCGTATTGGGAAAAGCCTGCTCTACAAAAATGTTCCAGAAGCCCGAAGATAACCCCAGAGACAGGATAGCAAAATAAACGATATCATGCAGATAAATGGATAAAAACAACAGACCGACAATAACGCTCATTCTTTTTTCAAACTGTTCATCCCGCAAAAAGCCTGCCGAAAAAACAGCCACAGAATTCGCAAATGATGAAACACCTACCAGACCGGTACCGAACATATCAAAAAGTAAGCCTGCCACAAATCCAACCGGAAAAGCCCACAACCGGCCGCGCTGCAATGCTAATGCTAAAACAAAGATCAAGATCATATCCGGCGTCGCCCCCTGAACAGAAAAAAGCGGAATGATGGTCAACTGCAACACGATCGACATACACAGAAGCATAAAATAGGTAGCAACGGACATTTATTTTTCTTCTCTGACAGACTGTCGTTTTTTGATAATTAATACTTCTTCTAATTTGGAAAAATCGACCGACGGATTCACCAGCACGGTCACAAATAAACTATTTTTTTTATCCGTGATCTCCGCCACGTGACCGATCAACAAGCCTCCTGGAAAAATTGAACTGTACCCGGAAGAAATCACCGCATCGCCGATTTTGACATCCGAGCGCTTCACCACTTCCGAAAGAACAACCTGATTCCCCTGCTGCCACTTGATAATGCCATTTACCCGGCTGCGCTGAACAGTCGCGCTAACACGAAAGTTTCGATCTAAAAGTAACTGTACGAAAGCGTAATGAGCACTTAATCGGTAAACTTTCCCCACAAGACCGGCTGCTGTAACAACCGCCATATTTCTTTCCAATCCATCCGCCGCTCCGGAAGAAACCATAATAGCATTCACGAGTCCATTCTTTTGTTCGCCAATTACTTTTGCGGGAACCAAATCCAATTTACTTTCAGATTTGAAACGAAGGAGGGCACGTAAACGCTGATTTTCTTGCAATGCTTCCTTTAAGCGACTGTTCTCAAGCATCAACCGACTGCTTCTTATCCGCAACCAGTGGTTTTCATCATAAAGATTATTTAAACGATAAACCACAGAAATTTTTTCAAGAATGTAACCGGAACCCCCTAAAACCCAACTCTTGATTGTATCTATTTGACGGCTGTCATTGGAAAGCAACAGTATTATGGAACATACAATTGCGCCAAGGAAGGCTAATAATTCCTTGCGGGGAAGAATCCATTCATTAATTCGGAACATTTAGTATTTCTTAGTATTGCTCAGAACCTTTTCATAATAAGATAAATCATCAAATATTTTCCCTGTTCCTCTGGCAACACATGTAAGCGGATCTTCAGCGACAATGATAGGGAGCTCCGTGTCGATGCGCAACCGCTCATCCAGTCCCTTTAGCAGTGCTCCACCACCGGTGAGAACAATACCACGGTCAAGAATATCAGAAGACAACTCAGGAGGTGTGCGTTCCAGGCACATTTTTACAGCATCGACGATATTGCCGACAGATTCTGCAAGCGCTTCCTGTATTTCCCTGGCGTGCACTTTTACCGTTTTCGGGATCCCCTCAACGAGGTCCCGGCCCTTCACTAATTGCCCATTTTCTGCTTTGTAAGGCGCTGCCGACCCCATGGACATTTTTATTTTTTCTGCTGTATTTTCGCCGATGAGTAAATTATTTGCCTTTTTAAAATACTGAATGATAGCTTCGTTCATCTCATCGCCGCCGATTCGAATTGAAACATCCGTCACGATTCCTGAAAGAGAAATGACGGCAATTTCTGTCGTTCCGCCACCGATATCGATGACCATACTGCCCACCGGCTCTTCGATAGGCAAATCCACACCCAGAGCCGCTGCCATGGGCTCCTGGATTAAATAAATTTCGCGGCCTCCGGCATGTTCAGCAGAATCCCGAACCGCCCGCCGCTCAACTTCCGTAATGCCGGACGGAATACACACGGCAATCCGCGGCCGGATGAAACGATTTGTCTGCACTTTCTTTATGAAATGCCGAATCATTTTCTCCGCTAAATCGAAATCTGCAATCACACCATCTTTGAGTGGTCTCACGGTAACGAGATCCTCAGGCGTGCGCCCCATCATGGTTTTTGCTTCCTTACCGAATGCTAAAATCTGTTGATCCTTTTTGCGTACGGCCACAATGGACGGTTCATTGATTAAAATGCCTTTGCCTTTGACGAACACAAGCGTATTTGCTGTTCCTAAATCAATCGCGATATCATTTGCAAGAAATTTGCTCCAAAAGGGTTCTGCCTTTTTTTCCATAATCCGCTTACTTTCTTTTTTTCTGTTTTTTTGTTCACTAATCTTCATTTAGTGGCGAAAATGCCTTCTATCGGTAAAGACCATTGCCATTTGATGCTCATTTGCCGCTTGAATAACCTCTTCATCACGAATAGAGCCCCCAGGCTGAATAACGCAAGACGCTCCGGCTTTTGCCGCTTCATCTATCCCATCCCGAAAAGGGAAAAATGCATCGGAAGCCATGGCGGTTCCAGTTAATTTCAGCCCCATGCGCACGGCTTTTTCAACTGCAATTTTCGAAGAATCCACACGAGACATCTGCCCGGCTCCGATACCAATGGTTCGATCTGCCGTGCAGTACACAATTGCGTTCGACTTAACCCAGCGGGCAACCCGCCAGCCGAATTTTAATGCAGACCACTCATCCTCCGTCGGTTTCCGTCTGGTCACAACATGTAACTTTATATCGTTCAAATTCTCGAAATCTTGATCCTGCAGTAACACACATCCCCGGACATATTTATATTCAATACCCGTCTTTTCAGATTCAAGAATTTCCGGGAACCGAATGATACGCATATTTTTTTTGATGCTTAATTGTTCCAAAGCCTCAGGTGTAAAATCCGGAGCGACAACGATTTCGGTAAATACCTTTGAGATAGCTTTCGCTGTTTCAAGGTCGATGCTACGATTACTCCCCACAACACCACCGAATGCAGAAACCGGATCCGTCGCCTTCGCATTCAAGTAAGCTTCCACAAGGGATTGGGATACGGCGATACCGCAAGGATTGGTATGCTTTACGATGGCCACACATGGTTCTGAAAAACTTTTTACAAGCCCGACCACAGCATCAAAATCCATGATATTGTTGTAGGATAATGCCTTGCCGTGAAGTTGTTCCGCAGTCATAATTCCAGAATTTGTACCGCGCTCCGGACGATACAAAGCCGCTTTCTGATGCGGATTTTCTCCGTAGCGTAAGTCCTGTACCTTTTGAAAACTTAAATTAATCTTACCGGGGAAACGCTCGTCACTCTGGTCAAGTGATTGGAAATAGCAGTTGACGGCCGCATCATATTCCGACGTTCGCATAAACGCTTGCTGAGCCAATTGCTGGCGCACATTTAAAGGAATCTCGCCGTTATTTTTTTTAAGAATTCCGGACATGCGTTCATACTGATCGGGAGAGGAGACAACGGCCACATCGATAAAATTTTTTGCCGCAGCACGCATCATACTGGGGCCGCCAATATCGATATTTTCAAGGGCGTCATCCAAAGTCACGCCCGGCTTTGACACCGTTTTTTCGAAAGGGTAAAGATTCACCACAACCAAATCTATCAAGCCGATACCATGCTGTTTGAGCTCCTGAATGTGATCTTCTTTTTCCCGACGCGACAAAATTCCACCAAATATATTCGGATGCAACGTTTTAACCCGGCCCTGTAAGATTTCAGGAAATTGCGTAACCGTGGCAAGAGGCGTGGTATGCACGCCATGCTGCCTGAGATGTTCTGCTGTTCCCCCGGTCGAAACTATTTCCACGTGGTGGTTTAAAAGTTCTTTCGCAAAATCGACAATGCCGCTTTTATCGTAAACACTGATAATCGCCCGACAAATTTTGGGCACTTCGTCCTCCTACATCATTTAATCATTTCAAATGAGATCTATTGCTTAGAGAATAGTTACCATTCTTCCTTTTACCGAAATCCGGTTTTCTGCAAACAACTGTATTGCCCGGGCATAAATTTGATGCTCCGTTCTGAGAACACGAGCAGCAAGAATTTCGGGTGTATCATCGGCAATAACTGGTACACTTTCCTGAAGAACCGGTGGTCCTGCATCATACTCCTCGGTCACTAAATGTACGGTTACACCGGTTAATTTACAACCATAATCTAAAACCGCCCGATGCACATTCAACCCGTACATTCCCTTACCTCCAAATGCGGGTAACAATGCCGGATGAATATTTAAAATACGGTTGCGGTAGGTTCGGATGATGTCGGCACCGATTTTTTTCATGTAACCGGCAAGGGCGATGAGTTCAACTTCATATTGCTTAAATGCGGCAAGCAGTTCATCATCCAGAGCTTTTCGGGAACCGGCTTTTTTTTCGGATAGATGCAGCGCCGGAATCTCCGCAAGGCGGGCTTTTTCAAGTGCTCCAGAGCCGGCATTATTGCTGACAACCAGAACAATCTTTGCATCGAGCTGTTTTTTTTGTATCGCGTCGATGAGCGCAGCAAGGTTAGACCCTGCCCCGGATGCCAGGACTGCAATTTTAAGTCGTTCCAAGGAGAACCCTTCGTTTACATTTCACTTAAAATCAGGCACAAACCACCGGTTCATTCAAAATAAGACTTTCCCCGTCCGAATCAAGTACCGCCTCGGCGCCAACAGGCAAGGTATATTTCACATCGATATGCCCGTAAGGCAAACCGCTTAAAATCGGAATATCCAGCTCTTTGGTTGTGTCTTCCAGAACCTGTTCAATCGTCAGGCTTGGAACGTCGTTTTGAGGCTCACAGTCCTCAAATTTACCCACCACTAAACCGCTGATCTGTCTCAGGATACCGGCAAGTCGTAATTGCGTCAAATGTCGATCGATTTGATATGGCTGCTCACCGACATCTTCAATAAACAAAATTGCATTTTGAAAATCCGGGCAAAATGGCGTCCCGATAATGGAACAAAGCAATGAGAGACAACCACCTAAGAGTTGGCCGGATGCTTTACCCGGCTTGACACAGTGCAAATGTCCGTCTAAGCCGGTCATTTTATAGTTTGGCTGCCTATCGCTGAGGAGTTCCCAAAAATGCTCTTCTGTGAACGTGTCGATGTTTTTGCCCATCTCCACGGCGGCCATGGGGCCGGAAAATGTCACCAGACCTGTTTTTCGGTAGATTGCCAGTTGCAGAGCGGTAATGTCGCTATATCCGACAAATATTTTTGGATTGTTTTTAATAAGATCGTAATCGATTAAATCCAGCATCCGCGGCGTGCCGTAGCCACCACGTGTACAAAAAATAGCTTTAACCTCCGGATCCGCAAACATCAGGTTGAAATCATCCGACCTTTCTGCATCCGACCCCGCAAGGTAACCGTACACGTTATTGATAAATTTACCTTTTTTGATCCGAAAACCGCGATTTTCCAAATAGGCGATGCCTCTTTGTAGTCGTTCGGGTATCATGGGACTGGCAGGACCGACAATACCGATGGTATCGCCTTGCCGCAATCTTGGAGGTTTCATGTATGATATCAGATTTATGGGTGGAAGGATTCAGTTCATTAAAATATCATGTCGCCAGTTAAAAGATCAAAAATCTCGCTATAATTCTCAATTCGATATTCCCCGGCCCGATAGATAAAGATCACTCTTCGCCTGAGATTGATGTACTGCCAAATGAGATTCGGTCGCCGACTCAAAGTCGGATCATAATAATTATTGTAACTCGATGGTCTGTCAATATAATCCGGAGGACCTAACATGATATACACCATTCCCATTTCGGATTTCCACCCATCGTTGTCACGGCCAAATTTTTTGCTGGCAAAATCGACTCGGTGGTAATATTCCACCATATATTCATTTTCAGGAGTATCGGGAGTCGGATCCTTTTTCTTCCAAAAATCGTAGAATGCTTTTATCTGAGCCTGTCCGGTTAAACTCTTTAATTTCTTCAGCTCATTCTTTTTTGCAATGTAAACCAGTTGTTCCACGGCTTCTTTAATATTTGTAAAGTTCAACTTTCTACTGGGACAGTCACAGGAAATTGTCTTTTCGATATCATAACTCTGGTTCAAATATTTCAGGTTCAATTTAAGATGAAGATCTGTTAACAAGCCTGAATAATGTTCGAGTTGTAAACTGTCCGGGGTGATGCGCCCCTGACTGATAAGGAAACGATCACCGTTTTGAATAACGGAATCTCCGATACTCACTTCATAATGCATCTTTAACGTATCCTGTTCCGGAACATTGTAAACATCATATCGAACCCAGTAGTCTTTTTGGTTGACAGTCATTACATCATTGTTGTCCGTTGTTCCCTGATCAATTTCATTTAACGAGGGGTCGCTCACCATCACTTTTCCGGTATCAAAATTCCTTACGGTGACGCCGCCTTTACGTTTACCGGAACGGCCGGTTTCAATATCTTTCAAAATAATAGAAAACTTGTAGGTTCCGGGCGGTAAATCAATGCTTGTTTGAGTCGTATGTTTTATTTTTGTGGACTCGGTATTTTTATATTTTTTAGCATAAACCGAGCCATGCCACTGTAAACTTTTTACTTCTTTATCAGACGAATCCAGGAAAGTTTCGGCTACCTCAAAATCTGCACGGAACTTTTTCTTGCCGGCTTTCACAAATTGCAGTTCGTTATTTACAAATATCAATTTTACAGTCAGACGGCTGACGCCCTGGGAATCCGCGATACTGTTTATCATCTCCACGTCAAAATAAGGCACATCATCCGGCAGAGGGTCGTCGTTCAAATAAAAACCCTCTGAATCCACGGTTTGAGCTGACAGGCTATTCAAAAAACCAACGCAAAAAACTGCAAAAACAACAAATACTGCTTTCTTTGAAATCAAAACAATGGTTTTAACAAGGGGCATCATAATCGCTTAAATTAATCGTTTATTTAATAATTTCGTAAAGGGTATCCGGATTTTCAAGTTCATATTCACCGAAACCATTAGCATCAAAAAAAATAAATTGACGGTTATATTTATAATAAATCCAAACTTGGATGGCTTTAATTGTCCGTCCCGGCAGGAGGGAAGTATTCTGATTATAGGGCTCACGTTCGATGGAATCCGGTGCGCCAAGCATCACATAAACCCACCCCATGTCAGTCTTCCAGCCTTCCTTTCTCAAACCGTGATAATAATCATTCGCATAAACAATGCGTTTATAATACTCCCGACGATATTCATTTTCTGCCGTTTCCGGGGTTGGGTCCCTTTTCTTCCAAAATGCAACGAATGCTTCGTATTTTTTCTCTTTTGGTAATTTTTGCAGCCTTTTGTATTCTTGTTTTGTGGCGATATATCGCACGGCATTTATTGCCTGATCAATATTTGTAAAACTCGTCGGCAAACCGGCGACGTACCAATCAAATCGGCCTTCCATACGCACCGATTTGCCAGATGATTCAGCATTTATTTTTATTTTGTAGCTGCCATGTGTCAAAAGATCTCCAGCGATTTCAACGACATTTTGTGTGATTCTACCATTACTTTTATTTCTGAATTGTTCTGATTGCACCACCTTCCCGTCCGAATCAAGCACTTTGTAATAAACCGTAAAACTGTCCGCCTGCGGAATGTTGTACACTTCAAAATAAGCATATAATTTCATACCAGAATTTTGTTCAGAGGAAACCCGCGGTTGGAATGTGATCTTCTTTCCATTCGCCACAAAATTATCCAGAAATAAGATATGACTGATCAGCATTTTACCACCGGAATAATCATTCAACGTGACAATGGCTTTTTTCTCAGACGTCCGCTCTGTTTCCATGTCTTGCAATTGCATCAACACCTGGTATTCATCCGGTGGAAGATTGAAAATAACTTTACTCAATTTGAATTTAATTGTTGAACTGGACTGTTTTATGTCATCGATAACCACATCATCTTTAAATGACTGTTTATCGATTTCTTTCCCATCTCTTGTTTGGATGATAATCGTTGCTTTGTATGTGGCGCTAAAAGATTTTTTTGATGCTTTAATAAATTGTAACTCATTATAGGTCACTTTTAGATAGCAATCCAGGCGACTTAAATTAGAAGAGTCCGCAGCAAAATTTACTAACTCATAACTAAACTCAGGCGAATCATTTTCTTTATTTGCGAAGACAGCAGATGGGAACAGGCAAATAGTCACAGCCCAACAGACAGATATCAGGGCACTGTACTTAACTTTTTTCATAACAAAACCTTATCCTTTTATAACAAATTTTGTTATCTGCCGATAGGGGCCAATTCGCCGGTTAAATCATATTCCGAGCACTGTGTCACCCGGACGTCATAGAATTGCCCGACCTCTAAATCATGCGAAGATTTCACCATGATTGCATTATCTATTTCCGGACAATCCCTGACCGTCCTGCCAATATACCGATCCAACTGAGAATCGTAGTCATCAATAACTACATTTTGTACTGAATCAATCGTCTTTTTGTTCAATCCAAGAGAAATCTGGCTTTGTACATCATTCAATTCTGCCCATCTTTCCTGCATCAAATAATCAGGAATTTGATCTTTGAAATCAAATGCGGGGGTATTCTCTTCCTTTGAATACGTAAACAATCCAAGCCGTTCAAATCTCGTCTTTTCAACGAACTCCACCAGTTCCTGATGATCTGCTTCCTCCTCCCCGGGGAATCCAACGATGAGGGACGTGCGGAGCGTCACCTGCGGTACGTTTGTGCGCAACATGTCAATGATCTGTTCAATTCTTTTCCGGGAAGCTTTACGAGCCATCCGTTTGAGTAACCGGTCGGAAATATGTTGGATGGGCATATCTACATATTGCAGAACATTCTGATGTTCGGCAATTGCCTCCACGATATCATCGCTAAAATGAGCCGGATAGGTGTAGAGTAGCCGCATCCATGTGAATGCGTCCAACTCCGACAGCCGGTGCAACAGGGCAACAAGTTTAGATTCTCCATACCGGTCTTTACCGTAGATCGTGGTGTCTTGTGCGATGATAATCAATTCTTTTACACCACGAGTTGCGAGCATCTCGGCTTCCCTGATTAGCTCATCTATGGAACGGCTCTGGAATTTTCCACGAATCCCGGGAATGGCACAAAATGTACAGGGATTTTCACATCCCTCGGATATTTTCAGATAAGCAAAATGCGACGGTGTGGTCAGGCGGCGTTCACCCGTCAACTCCCGTTTTAAATCGAGCTCCAGCAGCAACTGTTTCAGAATTCGCTGCATATCCCGGTTTCCGTAGTAACCGTCTACTTCTGGAATTTCCTTCTTCAATTCTTCAGAATAGCGCTGAGACAGACACCCGGTCACAAAAACCTTTCGGCATTGTCCCCTCTTTTTCAACTCAACTGCTTGCAGAATAGCTTCTAAGGATTCTTCTTTAGCACCTTGAATAAATCCACAGGTATTTAAGATAATGGTTTCGGCCTGCATCGGGTCGGCCACCAATTCAACCCCTTTGCCCTGCAATCCACCCAACAGAAATTCAGAATCGACAATATTTTTCGGACAGCCCAATGTGGTCACATTTATTTTCATACAAATAATGCCTCGATGAAGGTTTCGGAATCGAAGGGTTTTAAATCATCCATGGATTCGCCAAGCCCGATAAATTTTACGGGGAGTTTTAATTGCTCTTGTAACGCAAGCACCATCCCACCTTTTGCGGTTCCATCTAATTTTGTCACTACAATTCCGGTCACATGAACGGCATCCTTAAACTGTTCGGCCTGAGCAATGGCGTTTTGTCCCGTCGTCGCATCCAAAATCAGGAGGATTTCATGCGGTGCACCTTCAAAACCTTTGCCTAAAACACGGTGTATTTTTTTCAGTTCTTCCATCAAATTCGATTTTGTATGCAGACGGCCGGCAGTATCCACAATCAACACATCAGCGTTACGGGCAAGCGCCGCTTTGATGGCATCAAAAGCTACGGCTGCAGGGTCACCTCCGTGCTGGGTGCGGACGATATCTACCTTCGCCCGCTGTGCCCAAATTTCCAACTGTTCCGACGCAGCCGCTCGAAAGGTGTCCGCAGCGGCCAGTAACACTTTTTTACCATCATCGTGAAATGATTTGGCTAATTTTGCTGTTGTTGTGGTTTTACCGGTCCCATTTACACCAACCATCATAATTACAAATGGCTTGGCAGGTAAATTCCCGTAGCCGTCAAACACAACCGCACCTGGACCTGAACCAATATTAAAAATATCCCGAATTTGTTCTTTTAAAAACCCGGTTAATTGCTTTGGATCGCTGAACCCTTTTTTGTTAATCAGTTCCTTTAAATTGTCCATGATTTCCATGGCAGTCGCTACACCAATATCCGCGGCGATGAGAATCTCTTCCACCTTATCGAGCAAATCATCACCAATGACATATTCATTTTTAACCAAACTTGCGATTTCATCCACAAATCCGGCACGTGTTTTCGCCAGTCCCTTTTTTAGTTTTTCGAAAATGGATGCCATTTTTCGTTTCCAAATTCCCTTTAATTTTACTGAAACAAAATGTTGAGACTGCCGAAAAAGTAGTTACCTGCTTTAGCATCAGCCTGAGCGGAGTCGAAGGCTGCAACCCATTGTTTTCAAATTATGCTTCGTCTACGCTCAGGCTGAAGATTTATTTGATTTCGACTTTTTCGACTGTCTCGTTGTATTTCATACTCACAACGACTCTAAAAAATCTGATTATTCAAGTTATCGAAACATCGCTGCGAGCCCGGAGTATTTTTACTAATTTTATAGCATAACTTAAGGAAGAAACAACGAGTAACAAAACGCTGAGCCAGAGAAAAAAAGAACGCAGCAGATCTAATCGCAGCGTGTAAGAGATAATAAGCATTCCGAGAGAATTGACCGTTATTTTTCCAATCATATTTGATTCAACAACCAATTTAGAGCGTACAGCCAAAACGAAACCCGCCAACAAAATAACTGCATCTCTGGCCACGGCAAAAATTAAAAACCAGACTGGTAAGCCCCGCAATCTAACCAAAAGGATGGCCATAATTGTGACGCCGATTTTATCGGCCAAAGGGTCCAGAATTCTTCCAAGGTCAGATTTTTGTTTGAGTTTACGGGCAAGTTTACCATCCAATGCATCTGTCGCCGCCGCTAACAGCATGACAAATACTGCCCAGTAGTTACCGGAAGGCGTATTGAGCTGCATGAAGTAGTAGATGGGTAAAAGCAGTACCACCCGCATGAGGCTTAGAATATTTGAAATATATCGCAATTCCTGAAATTTTATTTTAAGCATTTATTATGTCACGTTTGCATAAATAATTTGACTACTTCAAAAATAAGCGACGGGTGTTTCATCAAAGCTGATTTAAAAATGTTAACGATAGTGCGTTTTTCCGGTGGAAGTCTCAACACCGCCGAAGCAGTTTTGTTTAAATCTTCATCGCTTAATTTGTAGACCGCTTTTTTAATTTTATGTAAAATCTCATGATTCTTGCCTTCTGCCTTTTGCCACTCATGTGCATATCGTTGTAACCGTTTACCGGAAACATCATTCTGAGCAATCGCACGACCAGCGACGGTGCCGGCAATTTTTCCGGCTAACATCGCTGTGGTAATTCCCCCGCCGGACATGGGATTCACTTGATGGGCAGCATCTCCCACGAGCATTAATCCATCGGAAGTGATTTTTTTTAGCGTCGGAGCACACGGCACGCCGCCCACAACGGTATAAAGAGCACCGGCATGAGGAAAGCGCTGGTGGATAAATTCCTCCAAATACCGCTTTGCGGATTTATGTTTCGCAAATTCACCGGATATCCCGATACCGACATTGGAGACTCGCTCATTTTTCGGGAAAACCCACAAATAGCCACCGGGCGCAATATTCCGGCCAAAATAAAAATAAATATATTTCGGATCGACATCTATGTTTGAAAGTGTCATTTGCAGACAGCTTTCCATATCCCGCATTTTGATGTTTGTCTTTAAGCCAGCCCAACGGCCCACACGGGATTCAACACCATC
>CAYVXE010000035.1:0-9803 GCA_964455375.1 uncultured Calditrichaceae bacterium | reverse complement strand
TTTTGATGTTTGTCTTTAAGCCAGCCCAACGGCCCACACGGGATTCAACACCATCTGCACCGATAACGATTTTGGCACGAATTTCATAATCTTCACCAAGATGCTGAAATCTGACCCCTTGCACTGTCCCGTTCGGTTTGATCAAATCATAAACATACGCTTTCGTTAAAACCTCCACGCCGCTCATAGTTGCAATTTGGGCGAGATCATAATCAAAAATCTTTCGCTCCAGCATGTACCCCTGCGCAAATTCACCGGTGACTGTAACCTCACTACCATCAGGAGCAACTAAGACGACACCGTGAATGACATTGCTGATCCAGCGCGGCTCCGGCTCAACCACAGCTTTCAGACCTGCCACTCCCACTGCTTCCGCACAGCGCACCGGCGTACCGATTTCCCGGTCTTTTTCCAACAGCAGAACACTTGCCCCCTGGTCTGCTGCATATTTTGCTGCCCAGGAACCGCCGGGACCGCCGCCGACTACGATACAGTCGTAGCTTTCTCGCATCCCACATCCTCTACTTGTTCCAATGGTGTCAGTGTTTCTACCGGACAAATCCAAACACAAAGCATACAATCGATGCAGCTTGAATTTATTGCAATTCTCGCTTCATATAAATCTATACAATCCACAGGACAGACAGCCACGCAGGTCCCACAAAAGTCACACTTGTCATTAACGGCAATGATCATCGCTGCATCCTTTACGTTAACAACGTAGACTTATTCACGCCGAACCGCAACCTATGAAATATTTTCGATGCAATATAAACGGCCGCTAAAATAAACACGAAAACGTAATTATCAAAGGTTAAAATCCATTTAATACTGATTGAAATCGCAAACATAGCCACGGGATATTTTATCACTCGCTCCAATTCACTCTGATTGAATTTCAAACCAACCCAAATCAAAAATGGCAGTGAAAAAAATGTGGGATAAAAAATAAGTTCATCGCCAGAGTTCAATGAAAGTATGAGAGCAATAATAGCTAATAGCAATGCAATCAGCACGGTTACTGTAGAACCGAATGTTTGTGCGAAAGTCTTTTTTTCAGACGTTTCATTTTGCATGTCAAGCATGGTGAGAAACAGATAAATGCAAGCCACTGACAATACATAAGGAATGGCAGTACGCAGCATCTGGTTGGAAAAAGTACCGTTTACAAGCCAACCGAGAGCAAAAACAAGCCATCCGCTTATTATTATTACGAGCAATCCGAGGAATGCATTATTCTTCCAGTTAAACGGTTTAAAATTAAAAAGATACCCGGCGATAAACAGTAACAATAATAAAATAACGCCGTCCGTTAATGAGAAGAAGAAAGAGGTGATTAACGAGATGCCAATCAAAGCGCTGGCTTCAAAAAAGGCTGCTTTTGGTGTCATCTTTTCCGGGGCAATAAAGGTAAACTCTTTTTCAACATTCCGGTCCATCACCTGATAAAGGACAAAAATACCACCCATCAACAATGTGAGACACAAACCTGTTAAATCGAGTTTTAGCGCACTTTGAACAACGGTATCATTAGATTCGCCAAACGTATGTGCAGCCATCACATTTTTATTCTGAGTATAAAAACCAGCTAAATACAGTGACCATAACGGCAAATAATACATTGGCCTCAAAACAAAAATATAATCGAACGGTTTAAGTAATTTTTTCATTTGATCTGACAAATTCCTTTCTAAGTCGAGAATTAATCGGTTTCTAATTGTAATTTCTTGAAATCCTCTTCGGGCAGTAAGGGATACTTTCCAGTAAAACATGCTGTGCAGAACCCACCGTTATCTTTTGACACTGCGCTCACCATTCCTTGCAGGGAAAGGTAGCTCAAACTATCTACCCCCAGGAATTCCCGTATTTCATCGATAGATTTTCTATTGGCGATCAATTCCTCTTTTGTGGGAAAATCCATCCCATAATAACAGGGAGACACAATTGGCGGCGAACTTACCCGGACGTGCACTTCCTTGGCGCCGGCTTTGCGCAGCATTTTCGTTAAATGTTTGAGTGTGGTGCCACGGACAATGGAATCTTCAACAATGACGACCCGTTTGTTTTTTAAAACGCCTTCCACCGGATTGAATTTTACCCTCACGTTGAAATCCCTGAACGACTGCTCAGGGTGAATAAACGTTCGGCCTACATAATGATTCCGGATGAGACCTATTTCAAACTTTATGCCGGATCGGCTCGAATATCCGAGAGCCGCCGTGTTGGATGAATCAGGCACCGAAATTACAATGTCGGCATCCGCAGGATGCTCGAGAGCTAAATTTTTACCGAGTTTTCTACGCGCTCTGTCAACATTTTCATTGAAAATTTTGCTGTCCGGGCGGGAAAAATAGACATGCTCAAAAATACAGGCACATCGTTCCGCCTTTTCTTCCAGCCAGGTCGTCTCAGGCCCGTTCTTGTCGATAGTGACGATTTCACCCGGTTCGATTTCACGTACATATTTCGCATCGATTAAATCCAGGGCACAGGACTCCGAGGTGATAAACCAGGCGCCCTCTTTTTCTCCGAGGCATAGCGGCCGCCAGCCGCGCGGGTCACGAATCCCAATAATTTTATCTCTGGATAAAAGAACAATGGAATAAGCGCCGTGCAGCGTACCGAACGCGTCTTGCAATTTTTCTGCAATATGTGGTTTTCTTGAACGCGCCAATAAATGCAGAATCACTTCCGTATCCGACGTCGTCTGAAAAATTGCACCCTCACTCACCAGGCGTGAACGCACGGAACGCGAATTAATAAAATTACCATTGTGCGAAATAGCTAACGGACCATCCTTAAAATTCACCAGAAACGGCTGGGCGTTGTGCAGCATATTGGAACCCGTCGTTGAGTACCGGTTATGACCAACCGCTAACTTTCCATTTAAAGATTTAAGGATGGAAATATCGGAAAAAACATTGGTGACAAGACCTAACCCCACGTGACGAAAAACATTTTTCCCGTCTGTGGAGACAATGCCTGAGCTCTCCTGCCCGCGATGCTGCAGCGCATATAGTGCCTGATACGCAAAGAGCGAAGCGTCCTCATGACCAAAGACCCCGACAATTCCACAATTGGATTTAGGTTTATCGAATATTTTCTGTTCCGACACGGCAAGACTCACAAAATTTGAATGAAAAATACAGCAGACGCCACACCCAAAACATCTGCTAACAAATCTTTAAAACTGGCGTGCCCTTTTTTGCTTTTTAAATCGAAGGCTTCTTTGCCAATTCCAATGGATAAACTCACACTGCCTCCCCAAACAGTAGCGTGATCTTTAGACACATCCAGCGATTCCTTTAATGCCAGATACGTATATCCCGTCAGAAAGGCGCTGACCAGAAAATGCTGAAACTTATCTTTTCCCGGCCACGGATCTTTATGCTTGTTTGCGGTCATCTGCTTCACAGCCTGATTCAGCCTGCCGGACAAACCGTTGGTTTCATTTTTTGGTAAACCACGGATCGGCTGCCAATTAACAAAGCAGAAAAATAACACAAAAATCAAAAAGAAATATTTAAATTTAGGCAAACGCATTCGGATTAACTAATAAATAAATCAACAAACCGGCGATTGAAACAGGCGCTAAAAAACGCACAACAAAAGAAAATGTTTTTATATATTTGAAATTCGGATGTCCATCTCCGATTTCCTTTAATGCATTTGCAATACCCCATTTCCAGCCTACAAAGATGGCAACGCCCAATGAGCCGATAATAAGTGAATATTGGCCGAACAGCAAATTCATCAAATCCAGGAATCCATAATTTCGTCCCTCGATGGAAACCAGATTGGACAGCCAGTCCACCGCGCCCAGACTCAAGGCTGCAGGGATACCGGCGATGAAAGCTCCCACACCGGATACGGATACCGCTTTTCTCCGTGACCACTTTAGTTCATCAATAAAATATGCGGCAGGTACTTCCACAATGGAAATCAGCGACGTCACCGCAGCAATAGCCAGTAAAATAAAAAAACCGGTTCCAAAAAGCTGACCTAAAAAAATTTCATTAAAAAGATTCGGCAAAACCACGAAAATAAGTCCGGCGCCCATGGTTGGTTTTAGTCCGACGGCGAAGAGAGCGGGGAAAATGGCCAGACCGGCGAGAAGGGCAATAATCGTGTCCAGAGCAGCAACCCAGGAGGCAGATGAAATCAGGTTATCTTTTTTTGACAGATAACTGCCGTAGGTAATCATTGTCCCCATGCCAAGGCTAAGAGAAAAGAACGCCTGCCCCACTGCAGCAATGACGCCTCTTCCGGTAAGTTCATCCCATTTTGGTTGCAGGAAAAATGCAAGACCGAGATGTCCGCCCTTTAGTGTAACCGAACGCACCACAAGGAGGATCAAAATAAGAAAAAGCATCGGCATCAAAATCTTCGTCCAACGCTCGATGCCAGCTTTGACGCCACCATAAAGAATTAACATCGTTAAGACCATGAATGCTGCGTGCAGTCCGATGGAGCCCACCGGATTTCCCACAAAATGACCAAACACATTGCCGATTTGTTCTGAGTTTAAGTTTGTGAAAACACCGGTTGCGGTTTTAAAAATATAACCGAGGGTCCAACCGGCAACCACGCTGTAAAAAGACGAAATTCCCCAACCGGTCAAAACTCCCAAGACGCCAAAATATTTCCATGCAGTTCCCGGAGCAAGTTTTTTGTACATGCCTACGGGATTTTTTTGCGTATGGCGTCCCAACATCAGTTCACCAAGCATAACGGCGAGACAAATAAAAATAACTGCAATTAAATAGACGACGACAAATGCCGCACCACCATTTTGCCCTGCTGTCGTCGGGAATCGCCAGATATTGCCAAGCCCAATAGCTGAACCGGCTGCGGCTAAAATGAATCCCAATTTCGAAGACCAATTACCGCGTTCGCTGGAATGCGTTTTCATCAATATTTTCCCTCCATGTGGCGTTTATGAATGCACATTCAATTTAAGAGATTTAAGAAAAGCCCATTTTTTTACTAAAATTTTGCTTGTATCGTTACGCCTAACGGCATCGGTTTGTTAGGATAAGGATGATGACTTCTTATTGTTCCAATTCTCAACTTTAAACTGGGACCAGCATCAAAATCATATAAAATTGCATCGATATAAGCATCGAGCATGCTTATCATTGTTGTAGCACCGATGAGCCAGAATTGCAAGTTTCTCTTATCGATGGAACTATTTCGCTCCGCAGAGCCGGGGGCTGCATTCCTGGCATTTCGATTAAAACGAATGATCTGCGTCACGAAAAAGGTTACTCCGGAAAAAACAATCACGGATTTAATATATTGTTTATTGTAAACCTGACCCCATCCCGGGAAGGCCAAAGACCTCAACATGGCACCTCTGGGAGATTTTTTTCCAACTTTTGTATTTTGTGTACTATCTTCGAAGGTCTTTCTTACCGACATCAGTTCCGCTTGAGGGAAAGCGAACAAATCAACCCACAAAAACAGGACACAACAGAACGACAAAGCTGTTAAGCGAATCATATCGTCTTAGATATCATTTTAAAAAAAAGATTCTTAATATAAGATAAAATTTATTAGAAATCAAAGGAATGAACAACTTTTTTGCAGGAAAGATTATTGCAACCACAAGAAAAAGGGGAAACAAGGGAACTCATTTAATGTCTTCAAAATCCGCATCTTCAACATCGAATTTACTGAGGTCGATGTCATCTTTTTTATTCTTCTCTCCCTTCACTTCTGGTTTTTCACTGCTGAACAGTTTTCCGGAAAGATTACCAAAAATTTTGTATAGAAAATAAAACAAAAAACCATAAAAAATCAAGCGAAGCATGAGCGTTACATTTTATTTTTTTGAGGTGAATAATATACCGTTCCTGAAATCGGTCTGACGATTTGTTGCAGAAGCTCTTCAAAATCTTCTTCGTCGTGAACAAAATCTATCTCAGTCGAATTGACAATTAACAATCGTGAATCCGAATAATTGAAAAAAAACTGATTGTACGATTCATTTAACGCCCGTATATATTCTTCTGTGATGTCCTTTTCGAAATCGCGATTGCGTTTGCGTATATTGGCCATTAACCGCGCCGTGTTGGATTGTAAATAAATCACCAAATCCGGTTTTGGTACATCCCGCTCCAACATCGAGGCAATTTTATCATATAAAAACAACTCGCGGTCCTCCAGGTTCAATGAAGCAAAAATTCGATCCTTGGCAAATATATAATCCGTAATGAGCAGATCATGGAACAGCTCCCTTTGCGGAATCTCCTGTTGTTGTTTGTAACGACTGAGCAAGAAAAATAGTTGCGTTGGGAAAGAAAATTGACGTGGATTTCTATAAAAATCTTTCAAAAAAGGATTTTCTTCAAACTGTTCTAATAATATTTTACCACCATAATGATCGGCAATTTTTTGAGCCAAACTCGTCTTTCCCACACCGATGGCACCTTCAATGGCAATATATTGCAAACTCAAAACCATGCCCTCTCATTTTACGATTCTCACAAAACAGTCCGGCTCTCAACCAGCTTTACCGCACTCATATCATCCAATTCATCACGCAACTGACGTATCATCTCATGGTATGGAGGAGCCTTAAATTCCGGCGCAATCTCACATAGCGGCTCCAACACAAAACGTCTTTTGGCTGCTTCAGGATGGGGGATAGTCAAATCAGGCGTTTGCATGATGGCGTTTCCCCAGTACAGAATGTCTATATCAATAACACGAGGTCCCCAGCGTTCATAGCGGATACGGCCCAATTCGGTTTCAATAGCATGAATGTTGCCCAGCAAAGCATTTGGCGATAATACGGTTGCTATTTCCACAACCATATTCAAAAACTCATCTTGCTGCAAAAAGCCCACCGGAGCCGTTTCATACAGTGATGAACGTCGCAGGATTTCGGTTCCTTGTAGCGAATGAATCTTTGACAATGCTGACTGAATGTTCAAAAACCGTTCACCGAGATTTGCCCCCAAACCGAGGAAAATATTTTTGGTTTGCACTTAACTGATTTCCTTGGACCGAACAATTTCAACTTCAATTCCGTCCTGAATACCTTTAATCGGCGCGTGGGGTTTTCTGACGCGCACCAGTATTTCCAAGGGAGTAAATCTTTCCAAAATACGCTGTGCCACCCGCTCCGCCATCGTTTCAACGAGCAAATGTTTTTCACCCTCAATCACGCTTTGCACTTCAGTGAAAACTTTATATAAATCGATGGTGTCTTTTAAACGGTCTGTTTTAGCAGCTTTTCCGACGTCAATTTTCAACTCCACATCAACTTCAAATCGCTGTCCGATTTCCCTCTCCTCATCCCAAACACCATGATATGCATGGAAAGTCATATTTTTTAGTTTTAGCAAGTCTTGGCTCATCTGATTTTCGAATATAACCGCTTCGGGATTCTCCTTCGTTTATTTTGATCGAATATATTAAAAACTGCTATTTATGTCAAGAACAAAAAAGGCCGCTTGTTTTTGACAAGCGGCCTTTTTTAATTCGTTTATTTATAACGGCTTAGTACATTCCGCCCATACCACCGCCACCCGGCATTGGGGGCATTGGTTTTTCAGGCTCAGGCTTGTCGACAATTGTGGTCTCGGTCATCAGTAACAGACCGGCAACACTACCAGCATTTTCTAAAGCCACGCGAGTTACTTTCGTCGGGTCAAGAACACCCATCTTGATCATATCACCATACTCCTCAGTCTCAGCGTTAAACCCAAAATTAGTATCATTGTTATCTTTTACTTTCTGTACAATGATTGAGCCTTCCTGACCGGAATTGTTGGCAATTTGACGAAGCGGTTCCTCCAAAGCACGGCGGACAATTTCAGCGCCGATTTTCTCGTCGCCTTCTAACTTTAAACCGTCCAGAGCTTTAAGGCAGCGTACAAGAGCAACGCCACCACCGGGAACAATACCTTCTTCCACGGCGGCACGAGTTGCGTGAAGTGCATCTTCCACTCTGGCTTTCTTTTCCTTCATCTCAACTTCAGTTGCCGCGCCAACTTTAAGCACCGCAACACCACCGGCAAGTTTCGCTAAACGTTCCTGCAGTTTTTCTTTGTCGTAATCAGATGTGGACATATCAATTTGTTTTCTGATTTGTCCAATACGCCCCTTGATGTCTTCAGTAGAACCTGCACCTTCAACGAGGGTTGTATTGTCTTTATCGATGGTCACACGTTTTGCACTACCCAAATCATTAACTGTAGCGTTTTCCAGTTTAAAGCCTGCATCTTCAGAAATAACATGGCCACCGGTTAAAATAGCGATATCCTCCAACATTGCCTTACGACGATCGCCAAATCCGGGAGCTTTAACGGCAGCAACTTTCAACGTACCGCGTAACTTATTGACCACTAAGGTAGCCAATGCTTCACCTTCAAGGTCTTCGGCGACAACCAAAAGCGGCTTGCCCATTTGCGCGACCTTTTCAAGTACCGGCAGCAGATCCTTCATCACGCTGATTTTCTTGTCGTGGATGAGAATCATCGGGTCTTCAAGGTCCACTTCCATAGATTCCGGATTGGTCACAAAGTAAGGTGAGAGATAGCCGCGATCAAACTGCATACCTTCCACAACATCCAGATTCGTTTCGGTCCCTTTGGCTTCTTCAACCGTAATAACGCCATCCTTACCAACTTTATCCATAGCTTCGGCAATAAGCTCACCGATGGTCATATCATTATTTGCAGAAATTGAACCGACCTGAGCAATTTCGTTTTTATTTCCGGAGACCGGCTTACTCATCTCCTTCAATTGAGCGACAACACTTTCGACCGCTTTATCGATACCCCGTTTCAGATGGGTAGGATTTGAACCTGCAGTAACGTTCTTCAATCCCTGACTGAAAATTGCTTGCGCTAAAACGGTAGCAGTCGTCGTTCCATCACCGGCTAAATCACTCGTCTTTGAAGCAACTTCCTTTACCATTTGTGCGCCCATATTTTCGATGGGATCTTCAAGTTCAATTTCTTTGGCCACGGTTACACCATCTTTGGTAATCGTCGGCGCTCCAAATTTTTTATCGATGACAACGTTTCTCCCTTTGGGACCAAGAGTTACCTTTACAGCATCTGCCAGTTGATCCAAACCCTTTTTTAAGGATGAACGTGCATCAGAACCAAAACTCACAATTTTTGAAGACATATTCTATTTACCTCCAGTAATTAATTTCAAAAATGACTCTTTTTACTATATAATTGCTAAAATATCACTTTCCCGCATGATTAAATAATCGTTGCCGTCCACAGTCACTTCTGTGCCTGAGTACTTGCCATATAAAACTTTATCACCTTTTTTTACTTCCATTGCAACCTTATTTCCGGCATCATTCACTTTGCCGGGACCTACAGCAATAATTTCACCTTCCTGAGGTTTTTCTTTAGCTGTATCCGGAATAATAATTCCACCGGATTTCTTTTCTTCAGGGTCCATAGGCTTAATAATAACGCGATCAGCTAATGGTTTAATGTTCATTCAACAACCTCCTTATTTTATTCTTATGTAATAAATAAACTATTTACCTTTAAAACTGTTAGCACTCAAAATCAACGAGTGCTAATTTTAACGGCAAGAATATATAAATCGTGCCGTTAAAAGTCAAGATTTTTTTGAGGAATTTTCAGGAAAAATCTATTGAAGAATAAAAGCAGGGCAAGTAAGAAGCGGGGAACCTTTGGCTACATCGGTAATTCACAATATTTTTTCACAGACGGATTTAAGAACAGGCTCTTCTTTCTCGAAAACGGTACGAAAATCCAAATGCAGTTTTTCGTCCCGAATGTAGCCCAGGACCGGTGTTTCTG
>CAYVXE010000034.1:0-39552 GCA_964455375.1 uncultured Calditrichaceae bacterium | reverse complement strand
AACGAACGTGCCACGCACTTCAAAAGAGCGTGGCACGTCGAATTCACTATTGCAAATATAGCATTTTGCGGGTAGCCGTCACCCTTGCTCCAAACTTCAGCGTGTAAAAATACACCCCACTCGACAGCTTTTGGCCGAGGTCGTTGCGACCGTCCCAACTCACGAGATAACGACCCGCCGTTTGGTTAGATTTGACCAGCGTACGCACCTTTTGGCCCAGGGGATTGTAAATGGTCAAAGTAACTGCCCTCGCAGTTGGCAGTCGGTAGCGAATCGTTGTTCCCGGGTTGAACGGATTGGGATAGTTTTGCAACAGTTGAAAATCTTCAGGTACGCCCTGCCTTTCATCCCTGACACCGGTCGGATCCGAACAGGTTGGCATTTGGCTGCCGTCGGAGAAATAGACGCAAGAGTGAAAATAGCCCGGGTTCTCATCAATAACCTGTCGGAAGGCTGCCGCCTGCTGTGTGTTCGGTTTAATCAGACACTGGAACGGAAAAATGTCCTGCCAGCTCGGATGGAACGACCACATGGAAATGCCGTTGATTTCCGGATAGTTGGCAAGGATATGACTGAACGTGGAATCGATGCGGGAAGCAGCCCGCGCAGAATTTTCTTTCATGCCGTCCGGAAACCCCAACTCGAGAAAGAAAACGGGCTTGCCCGGCGCCACTTCCCGGACCCTCGACATGGTGTAGTCCAGGTCGTTGAGATACTTGATCGTGGCGACGAGAAAATCCTGCTCTAAACCGGGCCAGTTCTCTGCATAGAAATCCAGCGTATAATAATTGATACTGACCCAGTCGACATAGTCATCTCCAGGGTAGAACTGTGCAAAATCAAAGCTGCTTTCAAACAGGGCACGGGTGTGTTGCGGGTCAAGTGAAGGATAATCTGCAACCCAGTTTTCGATTTCGCTCTCCACAGACTGAGGACTGGCACCAACAGGCCAACCCATCGTATCGAAGGTTAACGCCAATCCCTCCTGTTCAACGAAAAAATGATAGTAATAACGCTGCGCCGCCTTCAATCTTTCGATACCATCGCTCACGGTGCTGTCCCCGAGGTCGGCATAGAGCTGTGCGTTTGGAAAACTCGACGGCTCGAACTCCTTGAAACCCTTCTTGTTTTGCAGCGCCCAGAGAGTCGACTTGTCTCCCTCGGGCCCGAAACCTCCCATATAGTCAAGTCCGATACCCAGGGGCTCGCGGGCAGTGTGAAAAAACATCGGTTTGCCGAATTGCCGGAACTGCTCCGCCAGCTGTTTAAGCTGTATGTCGTACTCACCATTCAGCAGCTTGTCCACCGTGAAACCGGTTACGGAGTTGTCATCGGGATTCGGGTAGGCCTCGATGGCGTTCACCAGCACCACTTTCCCTGCCTGCCAGGCGAGTTCGGCATTTTGAAAATCGAAGACCGGAAAGCCATTTGCATCAGGCTCCATCACCCCATACTTAGACCACCAGGCGGTTTTACGGCCAATGGCTGTTTCGAAAGTCTCCACGTCGCCCGGTAGCCATTCATACTGGCCAAGATAAATACCACCATTTGGCGGCGGCACAATTTTCAATGAAGAATAGTCAGGCTCTGTCTGACTCATCAACGGGTTTTGCATAAAACAAAATCCAAACATAGCGATGGCAGGAATCCACATCAATTTATTAAAAACCATCTTAAACATTTTCATCTCGCTGGTCCTTCACTCTTGAAAGAAATTCATAGTAAATTTTTAGTGATTATTTCAAATCCTATGCCAGATTTTTATCAATTTTCCTTTTGAACTGTTTTTTATTGAATTAGCCCAATCTTCTTTTATCCATCAAAGAAAAAAATGTAACTATTTTCAACACACTGTGGTGCATTTTCACAGCAAAGACGAACATTCAATATCAAACAAAATATCATTTTTATTTTTCTTCGCGAATAAAAAAATTCTTGACATTAAAAATAAAATTGATTACATATAAAATAACTGTAAAAAAAGTTTATTCTATTTTCTCGGTTATTAAAACTTTTTTTAGGATGTCCATTTTTTTAAAAACAAACAAGAGCATGCACTTAAAGATTCTGTGGTTTCTTTTTCTTTTCATTCTAATTGGAGCGCCGCGGATGTCAACTCAAAGTCAGAATCAAAATCAAAGCTCATTTGTAAAAGCAAACGGAATTAACATTTACTATGAACGATCCGGCAGCGGCCCCTATCTCATTTTGATAGAGGGTCTCGGCGTGGCAACCTGGCTGTGGGAAAAACAGGTGCCGGAGTTCTCCAAACATTTTACGACCATTGTTTATGACAATCGCGGTGTTGGCCAATCGGACAAACCAGCGGGGCCCTACTCCATCAAAATGCTGGCCGATGACCTGGCCGGACTCATGGACACATTAAATATTCCCAAAGCGCATATCATGGGCGTTTCTATGGGCGGTTTCATTGCCCAGGATTTCGCTCTGCGCTACCCGCAAAAAGTGGACAAGCTGGTGCTGGTTTCAACAAGCGCCGGTGGTGCGGAACACGTTCCCATGTCTCAGGAAACGCTGGCTCGTTTTTTTGCAACCGATTCAGATCCCCGGGAACAGATACGAAAAAGATTACCGCTGGCATTTACGGAAGCTTATTTAAAAAAAGAAGCTAACCATCTCATCGACTTGCGATTGCAAAATCCCCAACCACAACACGCATTTCAAGCACAGGTTGCTGCGGGTATGTCCGTAAATTTATCTGACAAGGTACAGGACATCCACCGTCCCACTCTGATTGCTGCCGCCACAAAAGATTTGGTTGTACCTGTAGAAAATGCCCACAATCTGCACAAAAAAATTCCAGGAAGTCAGCTTATGACATACGACGATCTGGGTCATCAATTCTTTGTGGAGATCCCGCAGGAGTTCAACCGGGATGTCGTTGATTTTTTAAAAAACGGACAGTAACACTTTTCAAAGAAAGGAATGTCTATCTATGCAGACCATACAAAATGCAATTATCGAAGATTTTGGACTCGGTTATGTAAAATTCGGTCACAGCGAACTCATGGGACGAGTCGTCGGCCTGCTGCTTTGCACGGCGGAAGCGATTTCAATTGATGAGATTTGTTCAGCGCTGGATGTCACCAAAACACCCATCAACCAGATTTGTCGCCGCCTGGAAGAACTCAATTTAATCCGGCGAATCCGGATAAGCGGACAACGTAAATACTACTATCAAATCACGCAGGATGTTTTTCTGCAGGCAGGCATCAATCTTTCCCGTTTGTATGAAGACAACTTACGAATTGCTGAAACGCATTTGCAAACACTGCTCAACCGATTTAATCAGGCAAACGGTGAAGAAAAGGACATGTACCGCATCGTCTGTGAACGTTTAATCTGCATGCGAGAATTTCATTTACGCCAGGTACAAGCGTATCAGCGTTTTGTCAATGAATGGCGTTCGGCAAAATACGCCTTACCATCTGTGGAAGAATATGCCAAAAATATTGGTATGCAGGCAGCTTAGCGAATTTTTAGAAAAGTAGACGTACCTAAAAACGAGGAAAATTTTGTGAGACTTCAAAACAAAACAGCGATCATCACCGGTGCAGGAAACGGTATCGGCAGACAAACAGCGCTCACATTCGCCAAAGAAGGCGCTAAAGTTGTGGTTGCGGATATCAATAAGAAGGCGGGTAACACAACCGTCGAAGACATCCTACGGGAAGACGGCACAGCGATGTTTATAAAAGCCAATATAGCGGATGCGGAACAGGTGAACGCTATGGTTCGGACAACCGTGGAAACCTACGGTGCGGTCGACATTTTAGTGAACAACGCCGGGATTGTTGCCGATGCGCGTCTGGTAAAAATGGATCTGGAGCAGTGGCAGCGCGTCATCGATGTGAATTTAAAAGGCGTCTTTCTTTGCGGACAGGCAGTGGCCAGGGTCATGGAAACCCAGGAAAGCGGCGGTGTGATTTTGAACGCTTCATCAGTTGTGGGTCTTTACGGTAACTTCGGTCAGACCAACTATGTTGCCACCAAAGCCGGAGTCATCGGCATGACAAAAACCTGGGCGCGTGAATTAGGCAAAAAAGGCATTCGTGTGAATGCGGTGGCGCCCGGATTTATCACTACGGAGATTTTACAAGGCATGCCGCAAAAAGTCATCGACATGATGGTCGGGAAAACCCCTTTGCAGCGCATGGGAAAACCGGAAGACATCGCCAATGCGTATCTTTTTCTGGCATCCGACGAAGCGGCATTTATTACCGGCACCGTGTTATCTGTAGACGGCGGCATTATCAGTTAACGAACTCGGTAAACAACCCCGGAGCATGACATGAATTTTATTGTAATGGACGATGGTACAAAACTGTACGTAGAGATGTCAGGAAAAGGACCACCATTGCTCATGATTCCCGGTCTCGGGGCAGGGAATTGGATATGGGAGAAAAGCAAAGAAACCTTGTCGGCAAAGTTTACGCTCATCATGCCGGAGTTGCGCGGTAGCGGCCGGTCGGACAAACCCGATCATCATTATTCCATTCGCCTCTTTGCTTCTGATTTAATGACCGTACTAAAAAGATTAGAGGTAAACCAATTTCACCTGTTAGGCGTTTCCATGGGCGGATTTATTGCCCAGCAAATAGCAGCAACCTTGACACAACAGGTTCAATCGGTGATAATCGCCTGTTCACCACTTGGAAGTGAAAATCAAACAGGGCCTGACGGTGAAACCCTCTGCAGAATGATACGACCGCGCGGCAAAAATCGTCGCGAGCGTTTGGAAAACTCCTATGCACTCAATTTCACCAAAGCATTTATGGAAAACCATGCCGAGGAACTGGAGAAAATCACCCAGTGGCGGATTCACTACCCACAACCTGAATTTGCCTATTACCGCCAACTTTTAGCAGGAAATGCTTTTGGCGGTGAAAAATATGCAAAAAGAATGACAGCGCCGACGCTGATTTGTACAGGAAAAGACGATTCAGTCGTTCCACTTGAGGACGTACACGCGTTAAAGAAAAAGATCCAGCACGCAAGGTTCGTTGAATTTGAAGGCAGACACATGTTCTTTTTTGAAAATTCAGAAGAGTTTAATCGTATCGTTTTAGATTTTCTACAAAAAAACAGGTGACCGTTTTTTTACCTCGACGCTTTATATTTTATGAAGGTCAGATTATGAGTAACGTCAGTATAATTAAAGCCTATAACACAATATTTGAAAACTTTGCTCATAAAGACTAAAGAGAGCGGCGAAATCACCGACCTCAAATCGATGTAGGATTTGATAAATAAAGCCGGCCGGGGCGCCATTGCGGATGCCTGTGTTTTAGTAAATATCGGCGGCTCTGCGGCTACTAATTGCGTCACCTTTCTAAAAAAAATTAAATAGTTTCAACTAAATATCCAAATCAGAATCATGTATATCGGAGACTATCTCGCTCGTCGTTGTGTTTATTCACCGCAAAAAACAGCTCTGGTCGATGCTACCCAAACGCCTTTACAACGCTATTCTTTTGCAGAGATAAACACACGCGCCACTAAACTCGGTAACTGGCTGCTGCATCATGACATCGGGAAGGGAGACCGGGTCGCCATGCTGGCTTACGACGGGTTGCATTTCTATGACGTCTTTTTTGCTTGTAGCAAAGTCGGCGCCATCTTCGTTCCGTACAACTGGCGGCTGCATCCCAAAGAAATCGAAGATCAGGTTCGTTTAACGTCTCCGAAAATTCTTTTTTACAGCGATGAAGAACCCGTGACCAGCGCCATCGACCCTTTCCGAAATCGCAGTCATAAGTTGCAACTCATTCCAATCGCCGGCAAGAACGATCCAATTTTTCAGGAGGAATTGGCGTCAGAAAGTGATTTGCCGGTCACCTGTGAATCACTCACAGAAAACGACACCGCTTGTCTGCTTTTTACCGGAGGAACAACCGGCCGACCGAAAGCAGCACAGATCAGTCATAGGCAAATCGTTTGGAACACGTTTAATGCGAATCTGGCTGATGTTCTCTGCAACGATATTTTTCTGAATGTTTTTCCCATGTTTCATACCGGAGGTCTTTTTGCATTTTCAGTTCCCCTTCTTATCCTTGGCGGTACCGTTGTCCAAACAAAAAGATTTGACCCCGAACTCGTGTTACAGCTCATTGAAAAAGAGAGGGTTACAATTTTCAGCGGTGTCCCCTCCGTTTTTCAACTACTTACAGAAACACCGAACTGGAACCCGGCAGACTTACGTTCGTTGCGATATTGTTTAAGCGGCGGCGCACCTATGCCGGTGCCGCTTATAAAAAAATATGAAGATGAAAAGGGAATTGTTTTCCGACAGGGATTCGGGATGACAGAGTATGGGCCAGACGCATTCTCTTTGGCCAGCGAAGACGCCGAACGAAAAGCAGGTTCAATCGGTAAGCCAAACTTTTTTGTTGACGCACGTGTAGTTGATATTGAAACAAACACGCCACTAACCTTCGGTAAAACAGGAGAACTGGTTTTAAGGGGGCCGGCAGCGACAACCGGCTATTTCCAAAATGATGCGGCCACAAAAACGGCGTTTGATGACAAAGATTATTTTCACACCGGTGATTTAGCCTATGTGGATGAGGAAGGCTATTTCTTCATCGTGGACAGATTAAAGGACATGTACATCTCAGGAGGCGAAAACGTTTATCCGGCAGAAATCGAGTCCATTCTTTACAAACACCCTGCCATTCTCTCCTGCGCAGTGATCGGCGTAGATGATCGAAAATGGGGTCAATCGGGTTGTGCTTTTATCGTTCTTAAAAAAAACAGCCAAACAAATGCAGACGAAATTCTTCAATTTTTGAAAAACCATCTTTCCAAATATAAAATTCCGAAGTCGGTTATTTTCAAAGACAGTTTACCGCTCTCAGGAAGCGGGAAAATATTAAAAAATGAACTACGGAATTTCTATAAAACATTAGGTTAAAACTGTCGTGAATTCAAACAAAAAATCACATAAGAGAGCGCCACCATACTTCGAGGAAAATTAAAAAAATGGTGTGCAGTATAATAACATACACTATAATTGGGAGGTAAAACCATGAGGAACACATTATTCACTTTTTTCCTGTTGGTGTTTTTAGCGCCGGCAATGTTGTTAGCCGAAGGGAGAACGATTCGTGGAAAAATCACTGATCAACAAACGGGAAGCCCGCTTGCCGGTACCAATGTATTTATAAAAGGTACCAATATAGGAGCTTCAACCAATAACCTGGGAAAATACACGATCAGTAATGTTCCACCCGGCTCCTATACGATAGTTGCATCTTATCTCGGATATGCTGAAGTTGAAAAACAAATCAATGTCTCAGATGCTGACTTAAGCATTGACTTTACAATGGCAGAAACCGAACTACTTAGCGAACAGGTTGTGGTTACTGCATCGAAAAGAACGGAAAAAATCACCGAGGCGCCGGCAACACTTGACTTGATTTCCGTCCGTGACATTTCCGAACACCCATCATCTAATATAGGTGAGTTATTGGCTTATCAAAAAGGAGTTGACTATATCCGGACCGGCGTTTTGGGCACCGGAATGAACATCCGCGGCTTCAACAGCGCCTTTAACTCGAAGAACCTGCAAATGAACGACAACCGCCTTTCCACTCTAATCGCAACCGGTTTGCCACTTGGAGCTTTTGGAACAACCATCAAAGAGGATATTGAAAGAATCGAAATCATTTTGGGTCCTAACGCCGCTTTGTATGGCCCCAATGCGCACAACGGTTTAATCAATACAATCACCAAAGATCCCCGCACGTCAGAAGGGACAACGTTTGCTACTGATGGTGGAAATCATAGTACTTTCTCCGGAAGAGTCCGTCATGCAAAAGTAGTCAATGATAAATTCAGGTATAAAGTCAGCGGCGAATATTCACGCGGCACCGAATACAATTTTGTCGATTCGGTCTATGTTGGCGGCGTTGGTTTTGATGAAAAATTTCTGGACCGGGATTTTGATTCGGTCAGAGGTGAAGGCTCTTTTTACCTGAGCCCAAATCCTCAATCAGATTTCATTTTGACAGCAGGCGGAAGCAACAGCAACAATATTGGCGTCACAAACGCCGGGCGGAACTTAATCAAAGACTGGCGTATCTTCTTTTTACAGGGACAATACGTGTCGCCCCGGTTTTTTGCACAAGCTTATTACACTTGGAGTAAAACCGAAGACACCTTTGCTATGAACCAAAGAACACAAAATTATCTGAGTTTCATCGGTGCCGGTTTTTCTGAAGAAGAATCTGCGCGCCGGTCTCTGCATGAACTTTGGTTTGCACCTCTGGGTATTCCTTTGAATCGCGAAGCCAACTTCAAGGATGATTCCAAACGTTTGAACGCTGAAGTTCAATACAATAATACATGGGCAGGGTTCGATGTTACAGGTGGCGTTCAATATCAGAAAGATATGGCCGACAGTAAAGGTACCTATCTTCTCGACAAGGGCGGTTCCATTGACCTGGACCAGGTGGGTGTTTACACACAAGTGGAGAAAAAACTCGGTGACAGCGGTGTCAAAGCAATTGCCGCAATTCGTATCGATGATCATGAATTCTATGGCACTAACATTGTACCCAAGGGTGGATTGCTATACACAAAAGGTAGCGGTACCTGGCGTCTCACCTATGGCAAAGGAATTGCCGCCCCTACGATTCTGAATCTCAGCGCCAATATTTTCGGTGGTCTTCTACTCGGTAACGGTGAGGGGTTTACTCTTGCGGATGGCACTAAAATTCCCAAGCTGGAAGTGGAAACCATTCAAACCATTGAAGCCGGTTACAAAGGCATTGTTTCTAAAAAATTATTCATCGATAGTAACGCTTATGTCAATTTCCATGAGAATTTTATCAGTCCGCTCATTAATATCGCCGCTACCAGCCCGGTTGTACAAAGAGGCGGTGAACCCATAAGCACCATTCTTCCCGGCCAGAATCAGGCTGCTTTTTTACTGACCTATCTTAACTTCGGCCAGGTAACGACCTATGGATTTGATCTCGGTTTAAATTACTTTGTTAATAAAAATGTAACCGTAAAGGGAAATTATTCTTTTTTTGATTTCAACTTAGACAAAAACGACCCGAAGAATGATGGCAACAGAGACGGCAAGGTTTTGACAACGGATCTTCCCATTAACGCCCCCAAACATAAACTTAACGTTTCCATTAACGTAAATAAGAACAAGTGGTTTGGCACACTCGGCGCACGTTGGGTCGATGAGTATGACTTTTTCTCAGGAATCAACGTTGCAGCAGAAACAAACACCAGCTTAATTGTCGGTGGTGATCCGGTGGTCGAAGGCAAACGTGTCGGGCGCGATTTCAATGAAGGCCCCTTAGGTGGCTATGTCGATTTTGACATCAGTCTTGGCTATCAAATGAATCGTAACTTTTCCATTTCCGGTCAGGTGATCAATATCTTTGATTCTGAGGTGAGAGATTTTGTTGCATCACCGACTATTGGAAGATTAGGGTCTGTAGAATTAAGATATACTTTTTTTTAAATAAAAAAGACGGTGACCTTTTCTAAAAAGGTTACCGTCTAAAAAATTAAAATCGGGTTAAAATAATTGACAAAGTTCCCCAAAACATGTGTCGGCATCGTCAGCACCGGCATGTATGTACCGGATTCTTTCATGACCGCAACGGAAATCGCTGAACAAAGCGGCTTGCCGGAATGGGTCGTTCGCAAGAAATTAGGCATCAACAAAAAATATATCGCCGGGCCGGACGATCATCCCAACGAAATGGCCATCCTGGCGGCAAAGGACTGCCTTTCCAAATGCGACATTCATCCGGCAGAGATCGACGTGGTTCTTTGCACAACTGAAGAGTGGAAGGAATACTTGCTTTGGACCGCAGGCATTCACCTTGCCCACGAAATCGGCGCCACCAATGCCTGGGCAATGGATGTGCACATGCGTTGCGCCACGACCATCGCGGCAATGAAACAAGCGAAGGATATGATGCTGGCCAATTCTGACATCAACACGGTACTGATTGCCGGCGGCTATTGTATCAGCAAATTTATCAATTTGAAGAATCCGCGTACCAGCTTTATGTTTAACATCGGGGCCGGAGCCGGGGCTATGCTGCTAAAGAAAAACTGGCCGAGCAATCATGTACTGGGGAGTCACCTCATGACAGACGGTTCCATGAGCAAGCATGTCATTGTACCGGCCAGTGGGACGGTAAAACTTCCCACAGATAAAGCTGTTGAAAAAGGGCTTTTTTATTTCGATTTGGTCGAACCGGAAGCGATGAAAAACCGTCTGAACGAGGTGTCTATGGACAACTGGATGTCCTGTATCGATGAAGCCCTGCACAAAAGCGGAAAAAAAGCTGACGGCACGCCCTATTCACGCCAGGACGTCAGCTACCTCAATATGATTCTGGTGAAACCTTCGGCGCACCGGGAAATGCTGGAACGAATCGGGCTGACCGAGAAACACTCCGTCTATCTTTCCGACTACGGGCATATCGGTGAACAGGACAGCATCATTTCTATTATCGAGGGGCAGAAACAGGGGAAACTAAAAGACGGTGATTTAATGATTATGGTGGCGGCAGGTATTGGGTACGTTTGGGGGGCAGGTGTTGTGAAATGGGGGATATGCAGCTAAGTATAAGCTACCAGAACGTTTGTCCTACTTAGAAACTAAAATAACCCAAAATCATGAAAACGCAAAAATCACACTACGTCACCGACTGGCTGGACAAAAGAGCGCTGCTCACACCAGAACGAATCGCTTTGCAAGATGCCGGCACGGGTGAAGAAATCACTTATGCCGAATGGAACCAAAAGGCCAATCGGACGGCAAATTATTTGCAACGTCTCGGCGTCCGAAAGGGAGACCGGATTTCGGTTTACGCTTCAAACTGTGTCGCGTATCTCGACCTTTTATTTGCCTGCGGTAAAACCGGCGCCATCCTGCACAATCTCAACTGGCGGTTGACGGTGCATGAGCTCAAAAGCATTCTTGTGGATGCCTCTCCGAAAATTCTGTTCTATTCTTCAGAGTGGTGCGAGCAGGTGAACCAACTCCGGTCTGCGGTTACAGGCTGTCCGTTTGTCGCATTGGGTGAAAAAGCGGTTCCCGGTGATGGGCATTTTTCGGAGAGGGATACCAACGCTTCCACTCTTCCGGAAAGGCCGGCATTGTCCATGGACGATGCCTGGGGCATCTTTTACACCGGCGGCACCACCGGACTGCCGAAAGGCGCCATTCTCACCCACGGAAACATGACCTGGAACAGCATCAACACAGTGGTGAGCTGGGGAATCACTTCGGAAGATTCTGCGCCGTTGCAATTGCCATTGTTTCACATCGGCGGCCCGAATATTTTCATGTTGCCGCTGGTACACGTGGGCGGAAAAACCATCCTTTGCAAAGAATTCAATTTAGAACAGACATTCGACCTCATCGAGGAAGGCGGTATCACGCATTTTGTGGGTGTGCCCACCATGTACGTCATGATGCAGCAGCACCCGCGCTGGCAGTCAACCGACTTTTCCAAATTAAAACTGGTCATCAGCGGCGGCGCCTCCTGTCCCCTGCCCGTGATGCAAAAATTCTGGGACAAGGGCATCGATTTCAAGATGGGCTACGGCCTGACCGAGGCCTCCGGAAACAATTTCTGGCTGCCGCCAAAAGACGTGCAGCGCAAAATCGGCTCCGTGGGCTTCCCGATCTTTCACATCGACATGAAAGTAGTTCGGGAAGACGGCTCCGTTTGTTCGGCAAACGAAGAAGGCGAACTGCTCATCCGCGGCCCGCACATTACGCCGGGTTACTGGAACAAACCGGAAGAGACCGCCAAAACAATCATCGACGGCTGGCTGCACACCGGCGACATCGCCCGCACCGATGATGAAGGTTATTTTTATGTCATCGGACGCAGCAAGGACATGTTCATCAGCGGGGGCGAAAATGTTTATCCAGCGGAAGTGGAAAGTATTATGCATGCCCACCCGGCAGTGGCAGAGGCGGCGCTCATCGGCATACCCCACGAAAAATGGGGCGAAGTCGGCAAAGCATTTGTAGTAATTGAACAAGGCTGCAGTTTAACTGAAAATGAATTACTGGATTTCATGCGCGAACGTCTGGCCAAATACAAAATTCCGCAGTCAATAGTTTTTGTAAAAGAACTGCCCAAAACAGCTATCGGGAAGTTAGATAAGAAAATTTTGCGGGCAAGGTTTTTGGATGAAGGGAAAAGCTGATTTAAAAACAGGGGAAGAATTACGAATTGCTAAATTACAAGTTGTAAATTACGAATTACGAGTTGTAAATCAAGAATTAAGAATTACGAGAGGTTAGCACCTAACCCGGAAAAAGTTATGACATTAGCGTGGAGTTTATTCTTTATTTATTTAATCGGTACCGCTTATCTTGCATGGCTGGGATTTAAAAAGACAAAAGATTTCAATAGTTTTGCCATCGGCACCGGTGACATGTCACCATTTGTGGTGGGCATCACCCTGGCGGCCAGCACGGCCTCTGCGGCGACGTTCATCATTAATCCGGGCTTCATTTACGTGCACGGTCTGTCGGCATTCATGCATTTCGTCGTCTCGGTTGGCCTTGGCTTCTGCCTTATGCTGGTACTGCTGTCCTTTCGCTTTCGGCGTCTGGGTGAGCAAAATCACGCTCTGACCCTGCCGCACTGGATTGGCGAGCGCTTTGGTTCGAAAGGATTCGCCTTGTACTTCGCGGTCGTAAATTTATTTGCGCTGGCATTTGTGGTGCTCATCGTCGGTGGGCTGTCCATTGTCATGCAGCAGCTTCTGGGCCTCTCCAATCTCGTCTCGCTGATCATTATCATCGGTTTTGTGACCACGTACATTTTTATCGGCGGGACTTATGCGCACGCTTTCACCAATACCTTGCAGGGCACGCTAATGCTTTTCGTGTCGCTCATCATTATTTTCTCGGGTGTGAAATTCTTCTTTCAGGGGCCTCCCGGTTTTTTCGAACAAATCGCGCTGCAGGATCCCAATCTGACGGCATGGGTGAATCCGGCCAGCAATCTTTTTAACAGCGTTTTTGCCATTTATGTGAGCGGGTTCATCATCGGAGCGGCCGTGGTGATTCAACCGCATATTCTAACCAAGGCGCTCTATGTGAAAAGTGACCGCGCCGTCAGGCAATATCTCATCGTGGCAATTATCGCTCTGGTCATTTTCTTCCTGCTGCCCATTGCAGGATTTTACGCAAGGCTAACGCTCTCCCCAGATCAACTCATCGACAGTGCCTCAAAAGCATTTCGGCAGGATTTGGTGATGACGGTGTACCTGAAAACGGTCTTTCCGGGCTGGTTGTTCACAGTGATGAGCATCGTTTTGCTGGCGGCGGGCATGTCCACTTTAGACGGGATTTTAGTGGCGCTTTCCACCATCAGCGCCAATGACCTTTTACTAAATGTAATCGATCGCTTTGCTCACAAACAGCTTTCAGCAGAAAAACGTCTGGCGCTGGCCTACAAATCCAGTCATTTCATTCTGGTGGGGATTGCGCTCGCATCCTTTCTTATTTGCCTCAATCCCCCGAAGTTACTGGGCATTTTCGGGCAGGTAGGCGTTTATGGGATGGTCGTTGCAGCAGTTCCGCCAATTCTTGGAGGGATCTTATTTAAAAAAATTTCACTCCAGGTGGTTTGGTGGGCTTCACTCTTTGGACTCGTAATCCATTTCATCCTTTTCTTCTTCGGCAGCAAGCTGTTCCCGGAATCGAACCTGGCGTTTGCCAATCCGGGTGTGACCTCCACCATCGCCATTCTCGTGACCATTCTGCCAACCATCATCATTCCTGCGGTTCAAAGCCGGACCGGTGCCACCAATTCCATCGATGCCGAACCGCAATAATGGGGAAAAGACGATACCCTGGAAGAACCGGCTCTGGGTATTGCGCCTTTCGGGGTTGATTCCGGTTTCCGTTTCGATTCTAAAAATAAAAAACTATATTTTGAGGACACGCTTCATGCCGTTGCCGATCAGAATAGAGTAGCAAGCCGACGTGACGAGACTCCGACCAATGGCTATGTAACGGCGGAATTAACCGGCGGGCGGCAGTTGTGTCAACGGATGGAACTGACCACGGGCGTGTTGAATTTGACGGATAACACTTACATCATCACCCCAACGCAAAAAATCCGTTTACCGTCAAACAATTGCCTGAACCCGGTCGTGTTTTCTTGACCACTTGGGATATTCGTATTAAACTTTAACCTGATTAATTTACAAATCTCTGGTTCTTTTCAGCTTTTTCCGCCGAATGGTCATTTCGAGTCAGGCGCATGCCTGACGAGAAATCTGTAACTGCAACGAGTCCAGCAAAGAAAGATTTCTCATCCGGCAAAAAACGCCGGATTCGAAATGACAATCCTTATTGGCATCTTTACAATACCTTGTCCGGTCATCATATTCAGGCTTGTGAATCATTCAGGTCGTTACAAAATCTTCAATAGGAAGAGAAGAAGATCAGGAAGAAAAAACGTTACAAATTAAACTGCACCTGCAATGACCCCAAAACGCTCAAAACGTCACCGTCATTGAAAGAAGCGCCCGGCGACCATTGAGTGACCCGCCAAACATCTCGTAATGTTTATTATCCAGCAGATTGGAGACGATGACTCCCAAACGCATGTCTGACTCGATCCAAACGCCGCCGGAGACATCTACTAACAAATACGACGGAACACGGCCACGGAAAATACCGGAGGCCCAGTCGAACGCATCCACATATTTCACATAACCGCTGGCTTCCAGGCCATGTTTTTTGTCATGATAAAGAAGTCCGGCATTAAACTTATGTTTCGGTGTGTTGGGAATTAACTTATCGCCTTCGGCCTGATTTTTTATATCAAAATCGAAAAAGGCGTAATTCCAATCAAACATCAGTTCTTTGGTCACATAATAATTTAAACCCAGTTCCAGTCCCCTCACATTAACTCTACCGGCATTGGTGTAAGAGAGAACAAACGCATAAGAACCGTCCGGCATTTCGGCCAGAAGCGGGAAATTTGTACCCAATTGCCGCTGCAGGGCATCTTCTATGAGCGGTACAAATTGCGGGTCCACAGAAGACGGTACACGGTAGGCAGGGTACGCAGGATTGACATTCGGCAGCAAATCCGTAATAAAATTCGTAAGTCGATTATAATAGACATCCACGGTTATAAACGCCTTATCGGCTATGTTCCCCTTATAGCCGGTCTCAAAACCGGTGATTTTCTCCACCTGCAAGTCGGCATTCCCCAGTGCTAAAAAGGGAGTCACGTCAAAGTTCAGCGGCAAATCCAAACTACGCGGTTGCAACCCCAATTCAGACTCAACCATGCGTTCTACCCTATCTTCTGTGACGATCAAATCGATGGGAGGCCCGGTTTCCGCCCGTAAAAAAAATTCCGCATAATTCGGGGTTTGAAAAGCACGGTTCACACTGATGCGGAAGGAATGGTTTGCATTTGGTGAAAACACCAGCGCTGCTTTGGGTGAAATTTGTGTCGAGTGCAACGTACTTCGGTCCAGCCGGCCAGCCGCAATGAACAACCAATCCGCTGCGAAAGAATATTTTAACTGCCCGAACAAAGCCGATTGGTTTTCTTTGTATGAATCAGCCGTGAGCGTTTTGCCGGCATCTACAGATTGAAATTCCTGTTCCATTCCCCAGGTCAGACGCAGCCTTGCGGATGGCAGGATGTGCTGCCGCACCTGAATATGTAAATTGTACGAATTTTCTTTCGAGATGGTACCTGTATTCAACGCACGCTGGTTACCAGAAATGGTTTTCCTGCCGGAGTAATCTATTTGTGTAAAAATATTTTCGTATGTATAGTTCAGCCGTGCCCAGGGCCGAATGACTTCATCGACCTGTATGCGACCGATACCGGTGAGAAAAACCTGGTCTTGCGCTTGATCGATACCGCCTTCCCCCGTAAAAACACCATTGTCCTGTAGTGCGTAATCAACCCGCAGATTCGCAAAAACGGAGCTGAGATCATTGTCGTCCAACGGAAAGAGCTCCGGTGTCAGGCCGGTATATTCCTGCCTATCTAAATCCTCCTGAGAAATGTTCCTGGATTTTGTCCAGTTATCGCTACGCATGCCGCCAAAATTAAATTTATAACTCCAGGGACCGTTGACACCTGCATAGCGAACATCGCCGCGCATGCTGTTACGTTCACCCCCCGTCACGGACACCCGTGTTCCGGGAATGTCTTTCGGAGCAGGCGTGGTTACATTCAGCACACCGGAAAAGGCATTGGCGCCGTAAAGAGCTGAACCGGGACCGCGGACAAACTCCACTTTTCCCAAATCAGCGTTAGCAAAACTCATGGTGTTCCATTCCTGTGCACCTAAAAATGTCGTAGCAGTTTTCCGGTGATCCAACAAAACTTGCACCCGCCGGTTCAATGAACTGTTAAATCCACGGGTATTTACGTTAAAATCATTTATACCATTCTGCGCAATATCTGCACCCGAGAGCGTTTCAAGTAGTTGCGGCAGTTGTCCGGTCCCAGATAATTGCTGCAACAGTTGCTGCGGTACGACGCTCACGGCTGCCGGTGCGGCCGTAATCCGCTCCCGATGCAGAGAAGCGCCCACAACCGAAACGTTTCCCAGCGTGAGGATTTCAACAGACATGGAAACATCGAGATGAATGCGTTGATTTTCTTTAACATGCACACCGGGATAATCCACCGTTTTAAATCCAATAGCAGAGAATCGAAGATGATACGTTCCGGGAGGAACATTTTTAATCAGATAATTCCCGGACACAGCGGTAGCGGCACCCATAGAGGTGTTCACTAAAGTGATATTTACTTTTTGGATAGGTTTACCGGTTTCGGCGTTTAAAACGGTTCCCGAAATACATCCATTGCTGTTTGAAAACGCATTTACGGGGTAACATAAAACAATGCCAAAAATAACATAAAAAATAAATTTACCCCCAAATTCCCCACAATTAAAACCCTTACAAAACAGCATACACCCTCCTACCAATTGGGGTCGTCGCTTTAGGCTAATTACTATGTGCTCAAAAATTTCTTAAAAGGAATTGCAATTATTGAGCTAGATACCAAGCGCATGATATATTTATCACTTTTTAATACCGACAAATCCTAACAATTAACGACAAAATAATTATGTTTTTTTGAGGTCATTTTCCTTATTTAAAAAAATTCCTTGCTTTTTTTTCGTAAAAAACCTAATTTCATTCGCTTTTATCATTCCAACAGGCATCTTCCTCGATTTAAATAGGAAGAAAACTCATTTCAAACTGTAAACCACTATTCACTTCACATTGGGAGGAAAACCTTATGGTGAAAATCAAGTTTACTATGTTACTCACAGGGCTTATGCTGGCAAGTATCTTTTGTTTTTCAGTACATTCAGTCATTGCTCAGCAGGCAACTCTTTCAGGCACCGTAACCGACGCAGAAACCGGTGAAGTTCTACCGGGAGCCAATGTAACCGTAACATCCGGCACGGTTCAAACCGGCGCAGCAACATCTTCAGATGGCACATTCGAAGTCACCAATGTACGACCCGGTTCGTATACGGTGACGGTCAGCTACATAGGCTACGAATCACAAACACTCACAAACATTGTTCTCTCCGCGAGTGAAACCAAAACATTGAGGATTGCGTTAAAGCCCACCGGCATCGAAATTAACCCCATTTCAATCACGGCTTCCAGACGGCCTGAAAAAGTGTTGGAAGCCCCCGCTGATGTCGCTGTAATTAGCGCAAAACAAATTGAAACAAGAACAGTTTTAACGCCTACGGAATATTTAAAAACAACACCGGGAGTAGACATGGCCACGACGGGTCTGAATCAGTCCAACGTCGTTGTGCGCGGATTCAACAATGTATTTTCCGGCGCTTTACTTGTCATTGTTGACAATCGTATCGCCCGCGTCCCGGGACTGCGTTTTAACGCTTACAATTTTATCCCGACCTCAAGCGATGACATTGAGCGAGCTGAAGTCGTGCTTGGCCCGGGCTCAGCGTTATACGGTCCTAATGCCGCAAACGGTGTTTATCAGATGATAACAAAGTCACCTTTCGGCTCTGAAGGTACAAAGATAAGTGTTGGCGGTGGCGAACGGGACCTGTTTATGGTGTCACTGCGACATGCCGGCTCTATTAACGGAAAATTTGGTTACAAATTTTCAGGCCAGTATTACCAGGCCACCGATTGGAAATATACAGACCCCGCCGAACCGGATTCAATCGTCAGAATTAATGTTTCATCTACTGGAGCCACACCAGCGACAGGACTCGTTTCAAACAAACGTAATTTTGATATTGAAAAATTATCCGCAGATGTCCGGTTTGATTACCGGCCAACGGACGATTTCACTGCAATACTCTCCGGCGGACTTAACCGTGGAAGCAGCGTTGAGCTCACCGGGATCGGCGCCTCGCAAGTGGTCGATTGGATATACTCTTATGTTCAAGCGAGATTCACCTACAAAAATCTGTTCGTGCAAGGATATGGCAACTTTAGCGACGCCGGTGATTCTTATAATCTTCGCTCAGGCGTTCTCGTTAAGGATAAATCTAAATTCTTCGTCTTAGGAATACAACACAGCTATCAGTTTGGCAAAAAACAGCACTTTACCTACGGCTTTGATGGCTTATTCACCCGACCGGATACAAAAGAAACCGTTAACGGTAGAAATGAAAATAATGACAACTTCGAAGAAATTGGCGCTTACCTGCAATCCGAAACAGACTTAAGTTCCAAATTCAAATTCGTAGCCGCAGGACGGGTGGATAAACACAGCAGGCTCGATAATGCCGTGTTCTCACCTCGAGCCGCTCTGGTGTTCAAACCCACCCCCACAGACAACTTTCGCTTCACCTATAATAAAGCTTTCAGCAACCCATCATCCATCAATTTAAATCTGGATCTTCTGCAAGCTCCGGATGCATTTGGTACGGGTGCCGCATTTGCTCCTGCTTTTGGTTTCTCGCCAAATTTCGATATTCGCGTACAGGGCGTTCCGGGTTCCGGCTTCAACTTCAGGAGGGGGGACAATGGTTTGTTCATGTTCCGCTCACCGTTTGCTCCGGCCGCCGGGCTTTCCAAATCCGATTTTATCCAGCTCAACGATCCGTTCTTTACAAATGTCATGTGGGGAATTGGTAGTGGCGCGGTGTCATCAAAGTTTATCCCGCAATTGGTTTCAGGCTTAATCGCCGCGGGAGTCCCCGCCGCCACGGCGCAAGCTCTTGGTGGACAGGTTCTTGCTCTCGTTCCGGCCACTGTAAGCAATGTCAACAATGTCATGGCCTCCCTTGACCCCGGTACAGGAACCTTTTTTCCGGACACACCATTTGACGTGCCACAACTTAAAGAATCAACCACGCAAACACTGGAATTAGGTTACAAAGGCATCGTTGCTAAAAAATTTGTTGTTGGCATAGATGGCTATTATTCCAAAATCAAAGATTTTGTCAGTCCGCTTCTCATCGCGACACCAAACGTGTTCCTGGATCCGGCAACGCTGGCAGCTTCTCTTGGTGCACAATTTGGCGCATCTTTAGCCGACCCTGCCAATGCAGTTCTCGCTGCCACTCTTGTACAAGCTTTGGATAACCCGGCAGCAGGAGGCAATGGCAACGGTTCAGCCGTGGATGAGCTCACGGGTATTTACACTGCAGGTGCCGCGGGAATTCCGTACGGCACGGTGACGCCTCAGGAAGCCTTCGACCCCACTGCCGTAATGGTCACCTACCGCAATTTTGGTGATGTCGACTTCTATGGTGTCGACCTGAGTTTATCCTATTTCCTGAGCCGCAACTGGACGATTACCGGTAATTACTCGTTCGTCAGTAAAGATTTCTTTGCCAATCTTGACGGTATTGACAACATTGCACTAAATGCTCCAAAACATAAGTTTGGCGGTTCGATCACTTACCGTAACGACGAAGTGGCATTTGACAGCAATCTCCGTTTACGCTGGGTTGACTCATTTCCGGTTCAAACAGGCGCTTTTGTGGGTTCGGTTAGCAGCTATGCAGTATTGGACCTCACCGCCAATTATAAATTGCCCTTTTCCAAAAGTACCAACCTGAATCTAACGATCCAAAACCTGACAGACAACAAACATCAGGAAATGGTTGGAGCACCCAGAATTGGCAGATTGGCGATATTCAGATTGACTGAATCATTTTAACTGTTTTTATTTGATTTGATTTCAAAAATCCCGTCTACCTAAAAATAGGCGGGATTTTTTTTAACTGAACTATCCTCCCCATTGTCCGTGATGTGAAAAATTATTTTCTGTGGGATGTCGGCGCCGGCTACGACTTTGGTGTATTTGCTCCGGGAGTGAGATTCAATGTCATTGTGCAGAACATTCTCGACAACAAGCATCATGAATTCATCGGCGTACCTAATCGCCCGTCTGACCTGCACAATTCGATGAGCATTTAGAATATCTAAAAAGAAAACTCAGGTTTATCATTCCAACCGAAGAGATGAATTGGATGAAGCATTTTTCCCAAAGACAGATTATTCGCATCGGAATGACCTCACTGCATGGCTTTTGAGACAGCCCCTATCCGTAAATGAATCAACTACCCGCCTAAAGCGTCGTCGACACTCTGTTCACATTCTCCACCCAGTCGATGAGAAAAAGTGCAGCAGGCAGGTTCTCTTCAAACGTGGGCTGAATCTCGTTTTCAGGAAGTTCGAAGCCGGGAAAAGACGATGCCGGACGCAATTCGATCGTAAAAGACGGCGCTGTTCTTTCACCATAAAGCCAGTCGGTGGCATCACCACTTGCAAGGTACAAATCAGAACTCTGTTCCGGTGTATAGCGTTTGTTGTGAATGGCCAAAATACTGTCCCCCATGGTCACGGCTAATTGATTGAGCAGACTTTTATCCGGAGCCGGAGCGTTGGTGTGCCCCCACGGATACAGCACGAGCTGTGAAAAACTGTGGTAGCTCAACATGGCGATAAAATTATGCTGCGCCGCAAAATCACGAATCACCCGCGTTTCCGGTTCAGAAAATGCTGAGGGACCACGGTAGGTTTCACTGAACGTATCTCCGCTCGAGCCGGGACCGCCCCAATGAAAACCGTAATTTCGATTCAAGTCTACGCCAAAAGATCCATCGCCATTGTCACGGCGATTTTTCCGCCACAAACGATTGTTGGTGATCGTGTATTGATGTCCGTCCGGGTTCAACAGCGGGATGATCCAAATCTCGCCGTTATCGACTAAATTTTTTATACGTTCATTGTTCTGATAATTATCCAACAGATACTTTGCCAGAAGAAACGGCACATCCACAGCAATCCATTCGCGCGCATGGTGCCCGCCGATAAAGAGAACTTCTTTTTCCTGTTCCTCTTGTGCGACATTGTCACTAATTTTCATAGCCCAGATGGTTCTGTTTTCGACGGATTTTCCCAAATCAAAGACTTTTGCAATTGCCGGATGTGCATTTTGCAACACCTGCAAGTCCCGCGTGATTTCATCGTACGTGTGGTACAATCCTGCATCCGGAGGGCCGGGCTCTGCCGGCGGATTACACGTTCCACCAAAAATGAAAGGTACAATAATAGCTACCACAATGATCGATATATGTCTTTTCACACGATTCTCCTTTTTAGAACTATGTTTATTTTTACAAAAAATGGCTCCATTTCGATTTAAGGGGTAAATGTTTAGCCACGCAAAAAAATTTCGTGCGCTAAAGCCGCAAATTAACAATTTCCTAAATCTGCAGTTGTTGATCGATACTTGCCTTGCTGTTGGGACTTTAGCGAACATAGTTTCCTACTTAAGTCTGAGCGGCGTCTAAGACTGCGACCCATTATGTTTTTAAATTATGCTTCGACTTTGCTCAGTATGAAACTTTATTTAATTTCGACTTTCTTCTCGTTGGTCCATTGTATTTTGTTTTAAAATATCATACTTGAACCCCCGCTCATCTAACTCAAACAGATATTTATCGTACGCGCCGGCGATAACCGAGTCTTCTTTTACTTGCCACAGATCGAGGCCCAAATCAGCCAATTCCTGCACTTGCGCGTTATTTTGCACAGCAATTCGCACAAGACGTTGCACCAAATCGGATTCATCTGCCGGTGTCATAGTTAGATGCATGTCTGCAAGAACGTCGCTTTTGCCCAAAGTCATCTTTGCAATGACATAGTCCGGTTCCACAACGACGACCTCAACCCCTTTCTCCCGCAAACTATCAGCCTGTGTTGAATCGTTTACATGTATTTTAACCAGTTGCGCCTTACCCGATTTCAAATTTTCCATGAGAGTCTGTTGCCCTTTTGGCTCCCGATTCTGACAACCGAACATGAGAAAAACGCTCAATAAAATCATTAGAACGATATTCATATTTTGTCCCTTTTAAAGTTGGTAATAAAAGTTATTGAAACACTGAGGCTTCAAACAATTCAATTTTATGCACAATCGCTATGTTCATTCGAAGTTGAAACTTCCTAACGCAAGTCTGTTCCAAAATAGAAATTTTGGAACAAGAAGCAAACAGAGTTTCTCTGCAATTTCATTCCAAAATAAAAATCCTGGAACCTGTAGCGCTGGCTTCAGTCTGCCAGAGCAACCGTCTTGCTTGTAACCAAAACGTTGATACGTCGCCGCCCTATGTGCGCATTTCATAAAACACCGAGGATCACCGAAACACACCGAAAAGGCAATCTCAGTTAATTGTCACCATGTCCTTCCGGACAGCAGGGAGTAATCTGGATGTTCCTTGTAACCACAAATCAAAAATCGAAAATAGTTATTCCTTAAGTTCTGAGATCAATTTCTGCGATCAGACCTTTCGACTCCGCTCAGGCTGAAGTGGGAAACTATTTTTTCGACAGCCTCGTCAGATTTCTTTTGCCTCATTTCTGGGAGAACCCAAAAGGGTTTTACTTAATACTCCCACGTTTGAAAATTTCTCGAATAAACCGGTGGCAATAAAAATGATCGTTAGGATAAAATAAAACATAAAACCAGAAAGTAAACCGATCCCGTATGGGCCAATCCAATCCCGGTGATTTCCCAATAATCCGATCACTGTGGCGCCGCCTACCGCACCAATTGCGATGCTTAGCATATCAATACTGAATTCCCGGGTATGACGGACGGCATAGTAAAGTAGATATCCAAAAACAAAGCCAATGGCAAAAATACCCCAAAACACTGAACTGCTCATGTCTCTACCTCCTTTTGATTAATTTAAAAATTATACAACGCCTTGTCAACTACTAGATTTAATGGTGCAATATTCTGCCAAAAAATAATGCAAAAAATTGCACCATACACTTTAACCGTAAATTCTTAACTTATTGTAATATTTATTGTTAGAATTCGCAAAAATTTACTGGCATAAATTTTGACTAGTCATAACTGAATTTCCAACCCTAATTAATCCTTAATTTTTTCACCTATAAAGGAGCAGCTATTATGAGCGATCTTTATATATATGTAAACAAGTCACCCCCTATCTATTTATATGTCAAATAGTTAAAAACACACCAACCATTTTAGCACTTTTAAATAGAGAGAGAGTGAAAGAACTGCTAAAACTCACCTAAAGCCAGTTTAGGAGGAAAGAATCATGACTTTTGTAAGACAAACAAAATTTTTTACTATTTTGCTTTTACCAGTATTATTTATTGGTCTATTGTTCATGTCAGAAAATGCATGGGCCTTTGCAAGTGGTAAGATTTCCGGTAAAGTCATTGACAACCGGACGGGCGAAGGCCTCGCAGGGGCAAACGTTATCCTCAAAGGTACCACCATCGGTGCTGCGGCAGATGCTGACGGAGAATTTACTATTAATGACATACCGCCTGGAAGCTACACGGTCGTGGCATCTTTTATCGGCTACCACACAGAAGGCTCGGAAGTAAGCGTAGTGGTTGATGAAGTTGCAAACACTAATTTCAGTCTCCACGAAGACGTCTTCAAAGGAGATGAGGTGATGGTGACCGGTATTGCCTCCAAAACATCAAAAGCGATTGCTGAAGTCTCCGTGTCAAAAATTAAGGCCTCCGACTATACCGTAACCAACACCTATCAAAGCACCCAGCAATTGATAAACGGTAAAATTGCCGGTGTCACGGTGCGATCATCATCCGGCAATGCAGGATCGGGATTCAGATTTAATGTCCGTTCCGGTGGCGGACTAAACGGTAACGAACAGCCGGTCATTTACCTCGACGGTGTACGCATAGAAAACGCGCAGGCCGGAGGGTTTGGTGTCGGTGGTCAGCAAACCGGCTTGCTCGCAGACTTGAACCCGGAAGATATCGAAAACATTGAAATTCTGAAAGGACCTGCCGCCGCTGCATCTTACGGCACAAATGGTTCAAACGGGGTCGTCCTGATTACCACCAAAAAAGGTCGTTTGACAGCCGGGACCGCAAAAGGTGTGACCCTGAATTACAAAGTCGTCCGCGGCTGGAATTCACAATCCTATGACTACAAGCCCAGCAATTTCGTGACCGCGAAAGATGCAAACCGGATTCTCCGGACCGGGAGCATTGTCCAAAACAGCATCAGTGCTTCCGGCGGCTCAAATACGCTGCGTTATTTTACGTCATTCGACAGCCGGATTGAAGACAGTATCACCAGAAATAACTCATTAAACAGAAAGACCATCCGGGCCAATCTTGATGTCATTCCAAATAACCAACTGACCTTCAGAATTAATGCAAATTACACGTATAACAACATCAAACGCCCACAAAATGATAACAATATTTTAGGCTATTTGGGAAATACGCTTCTGTTCTCGTTTCCGTATGCCTTTACAGACAGTTCCTCTGTTGAGGCTATCGGAGACAAATCGCTTTCGAACCGATTCATCGGCTCCGTACAGGCGGAATGGCAGCCGCTAAAAGGCTTGAGCGGCCGCATGACCCTGGGCATTGATGAAGACGATCTAAGACAAGATCAGAGTTTCCCGTTGGATGCAAGTTTCGGTGTTTCACAGTTAGACCAGGGAGACCGGGCTATATTCACCAGGAAATCAACGCTTTACACGTACACCTTCGATACACGCTATAGCTTTACTCCGCTGCAGAATTTGAATTTATCTGCTGTGGTGGGAACTCAGATATTTGACAGACGTTTCAATACATTCTTTGCAGAAAAGTTTAATTTTTTAACCGGACTGATTACCAATATTGGCGCCGGATCGCAATTAGATAATGTCGATGAAACATTCAGCCACCGTCGTGAAGCCGGCATTTTTGGCGAAGCTAATCTCGCCTATAACGATCAATATTTCCTGACGTTAGGGATACGTCGGGACTATGCCAGTGTGATTGGCAGAAGTTCCCCGAACATCAATTATCCTAAAGTCAGCGCCGCACTTCGACTTGACAAATACGATTGGTTCCCATCCGTTTTTGGATTAATGAAGGCACGCGCTGCGTATGGTGAAACCGGTATTCTGCCCGGACTGTTAGATGGCATTCCACTTCTCTATTCTGCAGAACCAGGTGGTGTTGGTACCGGTGGTGTATTAAGTACGATTGGTAACGACAGAGTTAAACCTGAACGCGTGAAAGAGATTGAATTTGGAATTGACACAGAATTTTTGCGCAATTATTCTCTGGAATTCACCTATTACTACCAGAAAGCGATAGATTCAATTATCGACTTTCGCAATTCACCCTCCACAGGTCGTACCGCTTCAGCTGTTCCATTTAACATTGGGGAAACCAAAGGCTGGGGTATCGAGACCCTGCTACAGGCGTCGTTATTCAAAAGCAGAAATACCGGCCTGGACTTAACCCTGATCAACAATTATCAGGACAATGAAGTCAAGAACTTAGGTGGAGCGCAGCCCATTTTTGATGGATTCGACGTAAACGTCATCAAAGAGGGTCTGTCAAAGCATGAGTATTACACACGGCCAGTCCTTGGCGCAACCTTTAATGACGACGGGACCTACGCCGGACCTAACGTGGGTGCTGATAGGGTTGCTTTGGGCAATCCCGTTCCAAACTACACAGGTTCATTTTCTTTAAACCTGCGCTTGTTTAAAAACCTGAATATCTACGCGTTAGCAGACTGGGCAACTTCCTTGAGCGTGTTTAACGCCACCAACGTATTTGCCTACCGCTTCGGAAACAATCCGACATTTAACAAACTGGCAACGCAACTTGGCATGGCCGGTTCCGGTGTGGCCCGATTCAGCAGCCCGGTAGATGGCGTAAGCGCACTCACTCCCGGAACCGCAGAATATAACGCTGCCGCCGAGGAATTCTCACGGCTGGACTGGCGCTGGGATGCCAATTTTATTGAAGATGCTGATTTCATAAAGCTTCGTGAGCTTAGTGTCAGTTACAGTCTAAGAGATTTGTTACCAAAACTACAGGGAGGCAACCATTTTCTCACCGATTTAGTCATCGCATTTTCAGCCACAAATCTCTGGACCTCAACAAATTACAGCGGCGCTGATCCTGAAATTAACTTCGCCGGCGCTCGCAGCCTCAGTCGTGGAATAGATTTCTTGACCTTACAGCAACCAAGGACATACAATCTGTCCTTCAGGTTCTCATTATAATTGACGGGAGGAAAAAAATGAAAAAACGTAATCTACTCCTGACATTAGCAGTTTTATCGTTGATGATATGGAGCGCTTGCAGCAACTTTGTAGAGGATGTCGACCCGATTATCGATCAGGTCCCGAATGACGCTCTCAATAACGAACCACAAATACCATTTGTGAGCACCGGAGTGAAGGTACGTTTTGCAACCACACTCGATCAGGTGGTTACCTTGTCTGAGGGTCTTTCGGATGCATTTATATTCGATTCAAACGTACCGAATGCAACCTTCCCGACATTTCGTGACATTGATGTAGGGGACATTCAATTCGACAACAATTCTGTGGATGGTATGTTTAACGACATGGGCGAATTGCGGTTCTTTGCCGACGATCTCATTCGCAGAGTCGATGCGGTCGGCACATTCAGCGATGCTGAAATCGAACGTGAAGCCAGATACACAGGGAAACTGAACGGCGGCATTGCCCGGTACATGCTTGCAACCTACATGGGTTTAAATCCGAATGAAGGCGGCGGCATCATCGATAACGGACCGTTCATTCCATCTGCAGATATGTACACTCTGGCATTGGAAAAACTGCAGGAAGCGCTTAGCTTTGTTGGCAGCGACGCCGAAACCAGAATCGTCAATTCCATCATAGCACGAACATATCTGTTCATGGGCAACACCTCTGCGGCATTGACCGCGGCGCAAAACGGTATGGTCGCCGGAGATGATCCGTTCCAGGGCTTGTACAACACGCAATCCACCAATTTGGTCTGGCAGCAAGCCGGTTTGGGACGTAGTCAATATGTGCTCGACCCGCGTTTCTTTGGTTATGTGCAGGCAGACCCCAACGAAGCCGTCCGTATCCGATTTGTGGAAATCCTCGGTAACGATGGAACAACCACTTTTTACCTGCAAACGAAATATGACACGGAATCGTCGCCAATCAATTTCATGTCCTGGCAGGAGAACGAACTGATGCTTGCAGAATTGGAGCTCAACAGTAACAATGCGACAGCGCTGGCTCGTGTCAATGCCATCCGCACGGACGAAGGCCTGGCTGCGCTTACGACTCTGGACTTGAATGCGCTTATTACCGAACGCGATAAAGAGCTCATGCTCACCGGTGTAAGGTTGCCGGATGAACGGCGATTCGGAATATTTCATTTGCCGGCGGGAAGTTGGGAATTCCTGCCGATCACCCAAAATGAACGTAACAACAACCCGAATATCAACTAAGCATTTTTTCCCAATTATGATAAAGCACAGATGCTCCATTTCGGGCATCTGTGCTTTTTATTTTTAGCTACCCTTTCACCAATCCAACACGCCTGTAAAATTGAACAGCTTGAATTGTCGCAAGTTTACATTGCAAGGAAAGACGAATCACCAACAGGTTAAAATAGGGAAAGATGAACCAGAGGAATCATTGCGGCAACAAAAGCAGTCAGTCCTTTTCTGAAGGGGTCAATTCAAACTGCCGGTAATCAGCACCGAACAATTTGCTTTTCTCGTTAAAAAGTTTTTTGATTTGATCATCCATGGTAAAATAGATAATTTGCCAACCGCTTTGTGCCAGTTGTGCAATCGTATCGACCAGTAGTTTGCGCCGTTGCCAGTCCGAGTACTGGAACGCATCGTCCAGAATGAGAAACAAATGCTCCTTCTTCATCAGCGTGGTGCTGATGCCGATACGCAGGGCCAGCAAAATCTGCTCCTGCGCACCGGTGCTCAAATCACGTAAATAAAACCGGTTATGAGCATCGGAAACGATTATGTGATCCCCTTCAAAACTCAACGAACGATAGCGATTCGTCACCTGAAGCAAAGGTTGATGAAACGCATTCTCCCGCAACATTTCCAGCATCTTTCGATCTTCATCTTTGCGCAACTCATTTAGCGCATGCAAGACCGCTAATTTGCCAACGATTTCGGAGGTTGACTTTTTGTAGTCCTGCAAAACGGCGTCTCTTTTCTCTTGCAGGCGCTGGATTAGGTTTTCCCACGAGCTGGAAATATCATCCGTCGTTTCCTGACAAATTAACTGTTTCAGTGTGGCAAGCTCCTGTTCTTCTGTTTGCAGTTCCTCTTCGATGCGATCCCGCTGTTCGATACACCGATCCAATTGTTGCTTGCTGTACGCCGTACCCGGAGACGTTGGTTCATAATCGCTGGCATCCACGCCTAACGTGGCCAAACGCAGCTCTTTCTCCCGGATCTTGCTTTTAAGCTCTTGGCTATGCAATTCAATGTCATTCAAGGTTTTCTCCCAGTGTTCCGGCGCAACCCCGGCCCCATTTACAGCTTTTATCTGTTCAGCAATCGCTGACTTCTGCTCTGCAATTTGTTTTTCTTCGTCGTTCAACTGTTTCTTTAACAGGTTGGCGGAATTATAGTCCTCCTCCAGTTTCTTCAATTGGGACGATATGTCCGCCAGACCGGTCAACTCGTGAGAAAACTTTTCTTTGTAAACATACCTCAGATTTTCTAATTCTTTATTTTCTAAACTCTGCTCGAGTCGCTTGCGAAAACTCCGAACATAGAGCACCACAAACAACACGGCAACAAACAAAGTCGCGGCAATCACCAACGGACGAAAATATAAGAAAGGCAGCGCGCCGGCGGCCACGGCAAAGAAACCGGCCAGCCAGATGAAAATCGGTTTCGGTTTTTCAAGATTGCGTTCCAACAATCGCTGGTAAATTGATTGCGCTTCCTTTAACCATTCATAATACTCACTTCGGGCGTGAGCCTGCTCTTGCTGTTCTTTTTTTGCGGCAACCTCCATCTCTTGTCGTTTTAAAAGAATCAGATTCTGCCGGATGTCCCGAAGCGTTTGAACATTTAATTTCAGCAGGTCTTGTCGAAGATCGCCAATTTCTTCACTGAGTTGAAAGGCCAGATATTTTTTCGCTAAAGACAGTTGTTCAATGTCTTTGTCTATTGCATGCTTTTGCAGGTGCAGCGATTTCCTTCTCCCTCCGGAATAGTGCCGATCGATTTTTTGGAAAAGTCGATCTAATTGGGTTAGCTTCTCTGCCAGTTCCGTTCGTGCGCTAATTTCGCCGCGTCGGGCGCCTGTAATCAAACCATTGTCAAATGTTGCTTCCTGGATGGTTTTCGAAATCTTGTCCTGCACCAAATCGAGAATTTGTTTACCGGAAAGTAATTGCTTCAAAACCGTTTTGTCAATACCGCCATCCACGTTTGCGATATCCACCTCAGCTCCTTTAACGACCAGCAGTTTTGAAAAATCCGGTGGCAATCCCACATTTGATTTTTCCCAGTAATCATCTAATTTGTTCTTATCGAGCGGAGAGAAATCGACACATCGGCCATCCTCAAGCCCGGCGACACGCACCTTACCGATCCCGGTTTCCGAACGTAATCTCCACTGTTTTGCATTGCGAAAAAGAGAACGAATTAAGAATTCAACCAGAAAGGTTTTACCGTTTTCATTAAGGCCGTAAATAAGATTAAACTTTCCTAATTCAAACGTCTGCCGGGAAAGCGGCCCTAAATGTTGTACGTTGATTTCACGAATTGCCACGGACATCTTAATTCCCATAAATCGTCGTGAGTGCTTCCAGCAACACTTGGTCCTTCTCCGGTGGGTGCGTTTCCAAACCCCAGTTTAGAGCATTGATCCAGCCTGCTGCCCGTGCGGCTATTTCAGCACGACTCATATCATCCGAAACCGCAACATTTGAAAGATCCGGGTGCCCCTTTTTGTAAAACTGAAATGCTTTGAAACCTTGGGTGACGACACCCAGCAATTCCCGCTTATTGGTTGTAAACCCGGACATCTTCACATTTACGCGGACTTTAGGAATCTCATCTTCCGACAAACCCCATGTTGCTATTCTGTCTGAAATTTTCTGCCGCATCAATGTCATTTCATTTTGCACCGGCAGCGTCACAAATGTTTCGTTAAAATAAAGAACATCCGCATAGACAATCTGCTCCTGAACCGAAAAGTTCGATGTATCAAAGATCAAAAATTTACGGTGACCGGTTTCCGTAATATCCACAGGGCAGGGTGAGCCGGGATAGGTAACCTTCCCATCGGTTGTGGCTTTATGAATATGCCCAAGAAATGTTCGCACCGGTCGATAAGCCTCAATATCCACACGGGTGAGCGGCATGTAAACTCCGGGTTCAAGCGGATTCGGTTCCTGTAATCCTTCAGACCAATCACCATGCCCCACTAAAACCCAATTTTGATTTTGTAAGTCAGTCTGAAAAGGTGCGATGCTCTCACCCATAGTTTTCCCCGGTAAATAGGGAACAAAAAGAAACGGCGGCCCGGATTCCGCAATGGGTTTCAACACGGGTTCTGACATGATTTCGACATTCGGCGCAGCAATCAATTGCGGGCTTAAGCGCTCATCATGATTTCCGGGAATCACATGCAGCGTTATCTTTCGATAGTGCGCGTCCTGGCACAGCGCGTCAAAATCAGCATAGTTCTGACTGGACGCGTCGAATAGGTCGCCGGCAACAATTAAGTGACCGATACTCTGTTCGACCATTTTCTCCAAAATGTCATTGAGAGCATGAAATCTCTCCGGATGCTTCTCAAGCGATGTGAGGTGTAAATCCGCTGTGATTGCTATTTTCAAAAAACAAGCCCCTCAGATTTCGTAGTCAACAACGGCTTTTGACGTGCGTACTTTATTGAGGAAATCATGAATTAAGGCCTGATGGAATGGATGTTTCTGATACGTTTGTAACGCTTCTGCATGGTCGAATTCCGAATAGAGGACAACATCCCAGGCTGCATCGGAAGGGTTGCTGTTAACTCCCACTTCCGCTTTCTTCAGTTCCGGTATTTGCTCAGGCATTGCTTCTAATTTTTGCTTTAAAAGTGTGGCGTTTTCCTCTTTACTCCGCCCACTGGCTGTTTCGTGTAACTTCCACATAACGATATGTTTGATCATATTTTTTCCCAATAAAAGCTTTCAGTTCTTTGAGATTTCTTAAGCATATCATTCATAATAATCCAAACGGACATAAAAAGCAAGCCGCTTTCAACATTCGTCATCTTTTTCGCTTGATTCTTCAGATGAGATTAACTAATATGCTGAATCATAAAAGAAGCAACGGAAATTTGTAGCTGGACATTTATGTCGAGAAATGAGACTCAAACCACACAACATGAATGTTGTGCTACAAATGTCGTGCTACAGACGCTGCGCAAGCTCCTGGGACAGGCTTTATCTTCTCAAATCGAAAAGCGTTGATCGGTGTTCTTAAATCATTTCTTGAATAGCCAACAAGGAATGAGGAACAACGATTTTTGAAGAATCACGACTATCCGATTAAGTCTATAGAACTCACTTCAGTGGGTTAAGGCCGAACGATAGTCGAACTGTCCAAAAAGGCAACGTGGAAATTCGTAGCTCGACATTTATGTCGAGAAATTGAACTCAAACCCCACGACATGAATGTCGTGCTACAAACGCCTGGCAAGCTCCTGGGACAGGTTTTATCTTCCCAAATCGGAATTCGTTAATCGGCAATCGGTGTTCGTAAATCATTTATTTTTTGATATGAAACAATGAAAAAAACTCCGGACAAAAAGACTGTCCGGGAAATACAACAGCGTGTACAAAACGGTGAAAGCTTGTGGCGTATCATCGATGAGTACCAACTGAGCCGCGACGAAAAAATTGAAATCTTACGCCTTTTAGATGATCACAGATGGGATTGAAAGACCATGCTTCAGAAAATGAAAACCACAGTAAAAGTCCGAAATCACCATATCGACGGATACGGGCACGTAAATAATGCACAGTACCTTACTTATCTTGAAGTTGCCAGGAGTGATTTTTTTGAAGAAATGGGGCACAGTTTAAAGGCTCTCGCCGACCGGGGAATTCAGGTCATTCTCACCGACCTGACCGCCAGTTTTCGCTATCCTGCTATGCTCGGTGATATTCTGGACATTTACGGTTGGTTTATCAACATCAGGAGGCGAAATGCCACCTGGTGCCACGAGATTTACATTCAGCAATCCAACAAACTAATTTTCACAGGAACCGCCACCGGTGTCTTTTTAAACAACGGAAAAATCACAACGATTCCCCAGGACATTGTGGATAAAATGTCTCTCTATTGCGTTCACGAATAACGGATTAGACAATTGCGCCGGTCGAAAAAGTAGTTTCTTACATCCGCCTGAGTGAAGTCAATGTCTGTAGCCCCATGTTTTCAAATCATGCTTCAAAGACACTCAGCATAAAATTTCATTTCAAGTTTTTCGATAGTCTCGTTAGACGACATTCATTGTGACGGGTTCAGTTTCAGCTAAAGGAAATTTTTCCCCGCTTAAAAGAATCCTTCGGAATTTTTTTTCTTCAATGGGCCGACTGTAAAAATAACCCTGTATGTAATTGCACTGAATGGATCGTAGAAAATCGATCTGCTCTTTTTCTTCAACACCTTCGGCTATGACCTGCAAACCAAGCGTGCGGGCCAGCGCCACGATGGCGGCAATAATTGAGGCATCATCCTGTTCCGCCGGAACTTCATCCACAAAACTTTTGTCAATCTTCAATAAATCCACCGGGAATCGCCGCAAATAATTCAACGACGAATAGCCGGCGCCAAAATCATCGAGAGCAATTTTCACGCCGAGATTCTTCAATTTTTGCAGGGTCTCAATGGTAAAATCCACATCCTGCATGGCGTTGCTTTCAGTGATTTCCAACATCAATGAATGCGGTGGCAAAGCCGTTTTTTCCAGCATGCTCGAAATCGTATCCGGCAACCTGATTTCTCTGAACTGCCGGGCGGAGAGATTGATAGAAACAGGAAAGATCTCACATCCGGCATCCTGCCAGATTTTATTGTGGTGACAGGCCTTACCTAAAATCCATTCACCGAGCGACACAATGAGTCCGGACTCCTCAGCTAACGGGATAAAGTCCATCGGCATGATGAGTCCTTTGGTGGGATGCTGCCAGCGGATCAACGCTTCCCCCCCGATCATTCTACCGGTCAGTAAATTGACTTGCGGCTGATAATGTACCACAAGATCATCATTTTCAATGGCATTACGTAATTCAGTCTCCATTGTCAGACGTTTTGCGGCGCTTGAATCATTGGAATCGTTAAACAAATGGTAGTTATTTTTACCCGAGGACTTTGCTTTATACATGGCGAAATCGGCTTTTTGCAGCAAGGTCTCTGCATCGTCGCCATCGAAAGGATAAATACTCACACCGACACTGGAGGTCACATAGAAATCCCGGTTATTAATGGCAAATGGTTTGGTAATACTTTTTTGGATTTTCTGGGCAACCGTGGTGACGTCTTCGGTGGTTTTGACGCCTTTCAAGAGTATCGTAAACTCATCGCCACCTAACCTGGCGATGGTGTCACTTTCCCGGGTGCATCTTTTCAGTCGTTGTGCAACCAGTTGCAACAATCGGTCACCGGTTACGTGCCCCATTGTATCGTTTATGGATTTAAATCCATCCAGGTCGAGAAACAGCACCGCCAGGAATCCCGAGTACCTTTTCGTATACGTCAAAGCCTGCTTCAGTCTGTCGAAAAACAGCAGTCGATTGGGTAAGTTTGTTAAAACATCATGATAGGCCAGGTGTTGTTCAAATTCCCTGGCTTTCTCCATTTCGACTAAGAGATGTTTTCTCTCTATAGCGTAACGAATTGAGCGCACAATTAAGTTACTGTCTACTTCACCTTTGAGGAGATAATCCTGGGCGCCTTGTTTTAATGCCTCGATGCCCAGGGACTCATCATGCATGCCGGTGAGCAAAATGATCGGCAGATCCGGTGCATATTCCAACATAGACGTTAACGTTTCCAGACCCTTACTGTCAGGCAAAGTGAGATCCAATAAAATAATATCAAAACGTTCCTGTCGCAAATATTCAAACGCATCACCCAATCTGACGGTATTTCTTATTTCCACAGGAAAATTGTGTACGTCTTTGAACAGTTCCTCTAAAATCCGAACATCCCCCGGATTATCTTCAACCAATAATATTTTAATCATTCTATCTCTCGTTGGTTAATTTTTATCAGTTGGCAGCATGACTACCGTAAACCAAAAATCTTCAATTAGTTGTACAACTTTCATAAATTGTTCCCAGTCAACGGGTTTTGTGATATAACAATTTGCGTGTAAATCATAACTTTGTAAAATGTCCTGTTCGGCCTTGGACGTGGTGAGAATCACAACCGGAATACGTTTGAGATTTGCATCCGACTTGATTTCTGCCAACACCTCTCTGCCATTTTTTCTTGGCAGGTTTAAGTCCAAAAGTACAAGATCAGGCCGATGGCACTTATCAAATTCTTTTTCTTTCCTCAGGTAAGCCAGCGCTTCTTCACCGTCACGCACCACCTGTAAATTGTTTCTGATTTTCCCTTCCCGTAACGCTTCAACCGTCAACCTGATGTCTCCGGCATTATCCTCCACTAAAAGTATTTCTACGGGTTTAGTTCTTCCGAATTGGTTCATTGATTCAAAACTCCATTCATGGGCAATGTAAAATAAAATGTTGAGCCTTTATCCGATTGCGATTCCAACCAAATCTCACCATTGTGTCGTTCAACAATTTTTTTACAAATCGCCAGGCCAATTCCTGTCCCCGGATATTTGTCTTTTGAATGTAATCTCTGAAATATTTCAAAAATTCGTTGTTTAAATTCAGCGTCGATGCCGATGCCGTTATCCTTTATCGAAAAGACCCAGCGGCCGTTTTCTTTTTTCGAATGAATCCGAATTTTAGGAATATCGCCGTTTCTGAATTTAATTGCGTTGCAGATTAAGTTTTGAAACAGTTGTACCAACTGTGTCCTATCCGCAATAGTCACCGGAAGTTTATTACACTTTATATCGGCAGCACTTTCTTCAATCGCTATTTGTAAATTACTTGTAACAGTCTCCATGACTTCATTACAATCTGTAACTTCGAAAGGTTCGCCTCTTGTACCGACCCGTGAATAGGTCAACAAATCCTCAATCAGAGTTTGCATGCGCTGTGCGCCGTCTACCGCAAACTCGATAAATTCGCAGGCGTCGCCTTCCAATTTATCATAGTAGCGTTTTTTTAAAAGCTGGCAGTAGCTCGAAACCATGCGTAACGGTTCCTGTAAATCGTGCGAAGCGATATAGGCAAATTGTTCAAGCTCGGAGTTTGACCGCGCCAATTCCTCAGCGTGTTGAGCTAATCTCTCTTCTGCCATTTTGAGTTTTGTGATATCATTTAAAACAGCAACCAGGCCATCTATTTTCTGATCCTCATTTAAAACCGGCGCCACGGTTATCTGGAAGCTCTTCCGTTTCCCACCACTCTGAGAATTACAAATTTCGCCTGACCAAACCTGCCCTTCCGCAATTGCTTGCATCATCCTCTGGTAGTCGGATTTTGACCAGCCCATGTCCTGTAAGAAAGGCATCAGTTGCTGACCAATTACGTTCTTATTGGTCAACTTCTTCAAAGCCGGATTTACATATTTTATCTGCTCAGTCACATCTGTCAGCAAAAAAGACTCGGCGGCTGACTCAATTCCACGGATCAACCGCCGTGACTCATCCTGAGCTTTCTTTTGCGCAGTAATATCTGTCATTGTCAAAAGCACTAAATTGACATCCGAACTATTTTGATAAATCGGACGAGCACTTAGCAACATGGTTCGCAAACCGATATCGGCAAAAGCTTGCGTGAGTTCAAAATTCTCAAAATGATTTCCGGTAGAAACCGTCGTCTGCAAAGCTTCAAGCAATTCCGGCTGACGCCATTGAGCAGCACAAATTTCATGGAAATAATTCAGAAGAATTCCTTCCGATTGAACATGAAAAACCTCACAAAAAGAGCGGTTCACCTTTAATATCTTTAATTCCAAATCGAGGACAACAAGCGGTTCCCGAATTGTTTCAACGATACTTTCCAGAAACAAACGGGATTCCTGTAATTGCTCTTCGGCCCATCTCCGCTCTTCCATTTCATGCTGCACTTCTTCACTAGCCCAGGTCAAATTTTCCTGGTTTTGCTTCGCCTTATTCAAACTTTTGTTCACTTGCAGAAATAATCCGACCAACAACACCGAAAAATCTATGCAAGAAACGATCTCAACAAATTGCATGAAACCCATCCAGAAAAATATAATGCTAAATGGAAGACTCATCCCTAAAACCACTGCCAACGTCGTCGCAGACTCTACATGTTTTCTGAGATTTTTAATATTTGTCAATAAAATTGTACAAAATGCGCCCAGTGCTACAATCTGTGCAATTCCGGATATCCGGATTAGACTGAATGAACCGGGTAAAAATTCGGGAGAGCTGTTCAACAAATTTGTCGTCCCAACGGTACAAAAAACATCGATACCTGCGATGGTCAAAAACCAAACGCCAGCGCCAGTCAGGATTGGACATTTTTTACCAGAAAATTGAATAAGAAGAAGGATGCCGGTCAGTAATGCCAGAAAAGCGACTGCTGTTTTTAGCGGTAAATATGCGGGAGAGACAACATTAGGGTGCCAGTCGTTCAGCATTACAAAATTCAGATAAAATCCATTTAATCCGTTAAGTATTGGAAAAATCATTTTCCCTCTCTTATCTCCTTATTGCAAACGTTTCCTTGTTTGCAGCAATTCCGTTAGACGGACAGCCGGTAAAGGTTTACTAAAATAAAATCCCTGCATTTCATCACATTGCAGTGATTGTAAGAAGACCACTTGCTCGGCCGTTTCAACGCCTTCAGCAATGACTTTCAATCCCATACTACGGGCCAAAACAACAATAGCTGTGGAAATAGCGACATCATTTTTATCGTCGGGAATTCCCTGAACAAAAATCCGATCAACTTTCAAAATATCGATAGGAAATTGTTTCAAATAATTTAATGAAGAATAACCGGTACCAAAATCATCCACTGAAATCTGAATGCCAATTTCCTTTAGTTTCAATAGCGTCTTTATGGAATTTTCGACATTTTTCATCATGCTGCTTTCGGTTATCTCTAAATAGACACACGACGCAGGCAAATGGGTTTCCAGCAAAACACTTTTAATCATCCCTTCTAAGTCAGGACGTCTGAATTCTCTGGCGGACAAATTAATCCCCAGTTTAAAATCCGCAAAACCGAGTTTCTGCCAATCGGCTAACTGTTTACAGGCATGGTAAATCACCCATTCTTCAATTTCAAGAATCATCCCTGTTTCTTCTGCCATGGGAATAAATTTGTTTGGGGGAACCAGACCAAATTTTGGATGATTCCATCGAACCAAAACTTCCACTCCGGTGACGATGCCGCTATCGAGGTTTACCTGCGGTTGGTAATGCAACACCAGTTGATCTTTTTCGACGGCCTGCCGCAAACTGTTCTCAAGCGTCAAATCTTCAAAATACTTGGCATCCATGGATTGGTGAAACAATTGAATGGTATTTTTGCCCTGACTTTTTGCCCGGTACATGGCAATGTCCGCCCTGCGCAGCAGGCTTTCGAGATCGACTCCATCATTGGGATAAAAACTAATCCCGATATTGGTGGCAAGAAATAATTCATGCTCGTTGACCACAAATGGCTTACTGATACTGTCAATGATCTTCGATGCTATTTTTGTAGCATGAATTTCTTCCTGTAAATCAGCAAGAATAACCGCAAACTCATCCCCACCGATACGAGCAACCGTATCCACTTTACGTACAAGCTTTGTTATCCGCTTCGCAAAGGCCCTTAACAGATTGTCCCCGAAACTGTGTCCAAGGGCATCGTTGATGCGTTTCAGTCCGTCTAAGTCCAGAAACAGCAAAGCGATCTTTGTTTTCATTCGTTTTGAACGTATCATCGCCTGATCAAAACGATCAAGAAACAAATAGCGATTAGGAAGATTGGTTAGAAAATCATGATAAGCTAAATGCCGCTCTGTATTTTTCGACTGATTTAATTTTACCAACAATTCCTTTTTTTCAGCAGCAAACTGGATCGATCGTATAAAGTAGTTTCCATCCAAATGCTTTCGACTAACAAAATCATGAATTGACGATGCACTGAACCCTTCCCGAGGAGCAGTGAGTTCTTCATCATCTACAATAACAATGACCGGTATTTCGGGAGAGTGGCATTGAATCTCATAAATATCTTCATAATTAATGCTATCCATGTTACCGGTATCATATAAAACGACATCGACATCTTCACTGTCAAGATAATTGAGCCCGTCGCTCATTTGCTCGACCTGATGAAATTCGAAATCAGTTTCAAACCCTCGGTATTGAAGTTCTCTGAAAATGGTTTCATCATTAGAATTATTTTCAATACAGAGAACTTTTATGGACTCGTCAATCATAACATCACATCCGGACAAATTCCAGTATCTGTCTTAGTAAAATAATCGTCTATTTCAATCTGATTTATCGGCAGATAATCACAAAAATAAAGAAACTGAAATATTTATTTGTGAGGATTTGAACTCTGAAAAAGGTTGGACGCCCATGTAAGCATTAAATCTTTGTTACCGAATCCGCGATAACAATGAGGGATATAAAAAATAAAACACAGATGCAAATAAACAACCTGTGTCTCCGGAGGTTATTTTAAATTATCGATTTGAGCGGCTAATTGAAAATCAAACGTACTGATACCACCCAGATCGTGTGTGGTCAAATCGATGATAACCTTGTTGTAAACATTTGACCACTCCGGATGATGATCCATTTTCTCCGCAAGAAGCGCTACTTTCGTCATGAAACCGAATGCCTCAACGAATGTTGAAAATTGAAATTCTTTATGAAGCTTTGCGTTTTCAATCTTCCAACCTGAAAGTTTTTCAAGCTCCTGCCGAATTTCAGGTTCCCTGAGTTTCACTCTTTTTGTCATGACAACCTCCATAAAATGAAAAAGGCTAAAGAGAATCTCCCAAGCCTTTACGTTTGTAGCGGTGCAGGGACTCGAACCCCGGACACGTGGATTATGATTCCACTGCTCTAGCCGACTGAGCTACACCGCCA
>CAYVXE010000033.1:37676-39860 GCA_964455375.1 uncultured Calditrichaceae bacterium | reverse complement strand
AATTGCTGGCGCAGAGAAAGAAAATCTTTACACTCTGCAAAAGCATTCAGCTTATAAGCTTTTAAGATAACGGCTCGTTCGAGTTGAGAATCATATCCTTTAAAAGTCGAAGTAAGCGCGGTCTCTTTCAGAGTTTCTATAATTTCATATTTTCCCAGTTTAGGACGGACGCCATTATTATTTAACTTGGTTTCCGGTACACTATTTTTTGAATTTACCGGATGCAACCGGACGGCATTCTGATTGTTTGTTTGTATCTCAGATGTTGGAGTTTCTACCGGCTGTATCGGTGTTTCATTCTTGCTGTTTACAGGTAATAGGTTAACATTTGAATTCCCGGCATCCGTTTTTTCGACTTTATAAATGGTGTGCGAGTGCGGGAAATAAGGCAGCCGGTAATCTCCGGTTTTTATAAAATTCGGCGAATTCAGTTTGTGTACAATTGCCTCAGACACGATGATATCATTTTGAATAGTTTCAGTCCGCCTTTCCTCTTTCCGGTTAAGCCGGTCATTGTTGCAGCTTAACTGATGTATCTTAAAGCCTTTTCTGAGCTCCTTGAGCCCTTGATTTTCTAGTTCTATAAAAGCAGTAGGTGAATGATGCAAGGTTGTTTTCAATTGAATCGTCTCTGTGGAATCTACAAGTTGGTTGTAGTGTTGTAATTTAGCACGGGTTTCGACAGCATGGAAAAGATTTTTTTCCAGTGCGGTACTCAGAATTACCAGACCGTTTTCCAACCGCAGGACGAGGTTTTCTTTTGTTTTCGAACACTCATCCTGTAACAGATTTAGAAATGTGATGAACGGCAACTTTGAAATTTCGGAGCGGTTAGAGAAGTCATTTACATCGTAAATTGCCAGGGTGTTAAAATTGGGCAGATTTTGCAAAGATGTGGTTGTGGTCTGAAATTGCGGAAAATGCTTCTTTTGATAGTCATTTAGTTTCGCAATAAAATCATTACTGAGGTTGAAACTCGTTTCAAAGTCAATGGGAATATTTTTTAATTCATCCAGAATTTTCAGCGATGCAATGGACTGATTTTCTTGAAAGGTCTCCCCGTCTCCGGCCTCCGCGTTGCCTTTCCGGAAGTTGAAAAAAAGGTTTTTAAGGTCGAGATTAAAGTCGATATCTTTGATGCGATGGATGGCATGTTGGTTTGGATTTCTGTATTTTAAGCAATACTGAATATCAAGCGTTGAAAAAGTACATTTTAATTCGACTTCATCTGCCCGGGATTTTTTTTCAAGGAATGTTTTACACAGTGCGTTTAAATAGAGTGGTTGACCGTCGGATTTTAAAAACAAGTTTTTAAGAATATGAACGGTTTCATCGAATTTCCCTCCACGCCATGCAGCAGAGAGGAAGATGGTTAGTAATTCCGGCTGGTCGCTGCATTCCAGCAACGTTTGCTGCACCTCCGACATATTCAAGTTTTCGGCAGTCTGGAGGAAAATGTGTTCGATGGCGTTTTTTAACCTGGACTCAAACGGTGGTGTATATTTTAATGCTCGTCGGAAAATTCTGAGGGCGGGCGTAGATGTGATATCGTGCTTTATAAAAAGTGACGACAGCGTTAAATAAAGCGTTTCGTCTTCTTCGTCGCTTTCAACGGCCTTCCTGTAGACTGTTTTCGCTTTTTCATCTGTTTGTTCGATACCTGCAAGGGCAAGAGCATAATTGCGAATTAATCCCTTGTCATAAACTCCCTGGCTGTACACGGTTTGATATTTGTCAATTGCTTTGCTGTTTTCGCCGTTTTCGAGATAAGCATTTCCCAATGCTCTTATAAGGTCGAACGCCTTTTTGTCAGAATGCTGATTTATCGTTTGCATTTAGTTCTACGTTGATAATAAATTAATTTTTTCGGGGTTATAGAATGAACGCGGCGCGGCATGCCGGATAGGTGTGTAGAGCGGGAGTCAATTACCATAACCTCCATTTATTCTTGCGCATATACAACAATTTATTTATACCTGCTACAGACTCAAAATGGCGAAAAGTCAAGAAGAAGTGCATCCTGACGAGTAACGATTTTTGTATCTTGCAAAATTTCAATTTTGGAACACAGTTGACAAGAAGTTTCGACTTCGAATTAACCTGGCGACTGAGCCAAAGGCTCATTGCCTGAAACGTTCTATTCTTTGATAATTACGTTGGGGCTGTCTAAAATGCCCCGATTTG
>CAYVXE010000033.1:25857-37576 GCA_964455375.1 uncultured Calditrichaceae bacterium | reverse complement strand
TGTCATTCCGGTCTGAGGGAGAAATGACAACATTTATTGACTTTTGGGATAGCTCCAACGAGTGTGAAATACAGAGGAACAAAGTTGTACCGATAAAAATCAGAAAGGGCAATTCGTGCATGGGCGTTCTGCAATTAATTGCTGCGGTAAAGCATTTCGATTCGGTTTGTGATGCGGGGAAAGTAGGGAGGTGCTTGTGTGCGCAGTCTGGGGTCGTAAACATGGTTCAGGGTGTAGCCAGTGCCCGGGCTACCCGTTGGACGCCAATTTTTTCGGATGAGGGAGCCAAAAACTATGAGAGTCCCCATATCGGGCAAGGTGTCATAATGCTCTACGTTAAAGTTCTCTAAAGCCATAATTGAGGCGTCGATAACAGTTGTACTATCCGGGGAATTGTCGGCAACTGTCACATCGCGTTTTGCGATTAAACCTAGAAAAGCATTAGGGGTCGTATACGTGATATTATTTTCAATACGAATATCGCGGTCACTGTAAATCGTCAACCGTCCGTCTAATGTTCCCTGGATATGGATATCCTGGTTGCTTCCCGGTGCGGTCATAAGGACGCCGTTGAGGTCAGTGATGAAACCGGTATTAACGATACCCAGGTTTGGTATGGAATCTTTGTAGGAAGTACCCATTAGTGTGAGCCAGAATTCATCCGTATCGGGGAGAATATTTTTAATGTTGATTGTATCGATAAGAGCGGCCACAACTGAATTGTCAAGCGGGATAGAATCGGTTCCCAGTTCAACACCGCCATAAAATTTCGGTAGGCCACCGGTAGCATCGATGCTGGCATTTGCAGAAATCACTTTGTTCATAAATACTGGTGTGCCGTCTGTTTTAATTCTTTCTTTTACGTAAATGGGGCCGTCAATTATTTCACCTGTACTGTATTTAGGTCTTGTTTTCCACCTTTCAAAAAAATCGTAAAAATAAGAATAAGCCGGTTGCATATAAACTGCGGTGGTCGTATCGGTGATGCCATCATAATTGACCTGAGTGCTAACCAGAATTCTTTTTGCTTCATTCACAGAGTCAACCGGAATATGCGTTCCGGTGACGGAAAAATTTACGTTGGTAAATGAACCGGAATAGGTTCCGGTAATGTCAGGATTTTGGTATAAAAGGGAGAGGCCGACATTCATGGCGCTTTCGGAAGCATTGTGCCGCAGCCATGTTTCATACTGTTTTAATATGGCACGTGACGATCGTTGCTGGTTTGCCGTCACGTTAAACATGGTCATGCTAAAGATGGCGGAAAATCCGAGAACGATGATCAGCAAAGCGCGGCCCATAATAAAGCAACCTCAATAATTGATATTGGTCATTCTGTTTAAATTGGCAGGTACGATGCGCTTTGTCCATATCGCTGTCGCATAGGTCGTATCGTAAGCGCTGGTGCTTTGCATCGTTAACGAGACATCTAACATACGAATGGTTTTTAGATCTGTTGTGTGTACACCGGTGACATCGAGGAAATCAACGGTGAAACCGGTCACGCCTTCTGCAGCGTCGATTGTTCTTACACCGTTTACTTCCCGGTACAAAATGACGTCATTGGGATTTGGCGTTGCCGATGCAGAATCGGAAATACTGGTGTAGTAAACCACAGAATCGGGAGTTCCATCTTTGTTCACGTCTGCCCAGAACGTAAATTTTGCAGTGTCGATGATGGCTTCGGAAGGATAGTTCATGCCGCTGCCGATGCGTTGAAAATCGTATTCAATGATTTCCATGAGTGAGGCTGTTCTCTCCTGGGTCAGTTCCTCAAACAGTTTTTTGTTTGAATATTCGGTCACATCCCCGTAAAAAGTAATCATGCCCAGTAATAATAAGCTCCCGATAACGATGCTGCCAATTAGTTGTAACATCTAACCGCCTCGTGTTAATCTTTCTGGTACGCAAATACGTATGCAGCTTTTACCGGGTGATTTAAATAGTCGCTTTGTACAGTCACAGTCATTTTTTTGTAATACGTTTTGGTGCTCACAACGGAATCGAGATTTACAGCAGTTACATAGCCCACCGTAATAGCGACATTCATGGTTCCAAAATCGGTAAGCGTGCTGGAAAAATTGTCGAAATCATCTACGTCGTCAAAAGAAGGGTAAACTTCACCATCTGTTGCCGGGTATCTAAAGCCGCTAGGGTTGCCAATGCTGTTGTTGATGGCGTTTTCATCAAATGCTTTCATCTTCGCCTCTTCGATATAACGTTGCGCGACACTCACGGCATACAGCTCTGCTTGTTGGCCGTAAACCGCTTCCGAATTTACCAGAATATGCCGGTTAACCGACAGAGATATCAGGCCAAAAATAACGATGGAGCCGATGACCAGAAGTAGTTCGCTTTGTCCCATTTACCTGCTCCTGCGTCGGTTGGAGGGTTGCCGTTTGTTCGTACTTTGTTTTGCTTTAAGCTGGCGGATTCTTCTGAGAAATTCCAGCCGTTTTCGCTCCACGGATGCTTTTCTCTGGCCCAGGCGCATGGCGATTCTTTCCTTGATGGTCGGCACCACGCTCGCCTGCAATACGATTATCAGCTCCTTTTTAACGAGCTTTTTCGATTCAAAACCGAAGAGATATCTGAGCCCGAAAAACCAGCCGGGCAGATCTTTTAAAATTGGAATGCCCCGCCTGCTGTTTGCGGTCTCGTGTGTGAAAAGACCGGCAATGACGGTGTCTTCGCCATTCAAGAGTAACACTTTGGTGTTGCTTTCGGTGATGGATTTGGTGATCGCATTGGGGTCGGGGAAGAGGCTGCTGCGCTCGGTCTTTATTTCCAGATGAATAAATGTGGAATCACCGGAGCCGACAACGATTGGTAAAACGGTCAAAATGATTCCTGATTCATATTCGGTAAAGCGGGTGTTACCGGCGAAATCGCGGGTTGTCAAAAAGAAGTTCGTCCCCACTTTGATTTTTCCCTGTTCACCGTCGATGACTTTGATTTGCGGATTAGCGATGACTTCACCTTTGTCTAATGTTTCAAACGTGCGCAGTAACGCAAAGATGTCCCAGGAGTTTTTAGTTGTTTTAACCTGGGCGCCAAACAAATCCTTGCTGAGTTGGGAGGCAAAATTTCCGTTGATTTTGACTTGTCCGTTTTTTGCCAGAGACCAGTCAATACCAGCTTCTACGAGGGTCTGGTAGTCGGCCTCAAAAAAGATTGCATTGATTTCAATTTCTCTGGTTTGGGTGTCAAAACCGCTCTCCTGCTTCTTTTTTGCCCCTGGCTGAATGAGCGGAACCACTTCGTAATATTTATCTTTTTCATCATACTTCATTAGATTCGAACGCAAAATGTACTCTAACGCCCGTTTCCAGTACATGTTGTTCACCATCACATTGATGGGTGATGTTTTTCCTTGCGGGTCGATGATAATTTTTCCTTCGTATTTCAGACTGTACTGGCTTAGAATATCCAGAGCGGTCTTTAGTGGAATTGAGCGGTCTAATGAAATTAATTCGCCGGGCCGGATATTCCGCGGTATGGTTTCCTGCGCGTTTACCTGTGAAAAGAGGAGAATCGTTATTATCAGAATATTTTTAAAAAATAATTTTTGACGCTTCATAAAAATGTGACTCACCTTTGTTAAAAATTATGTTTGACTCTGTTGAGACTGTCAAAAAAGTTGTTTCTTACTTCAGCCTGACCGACAAGTGAAATTGAGATTGCTTTATTAGATATATACCTTCCTTGTATACAAATTGAAGAGGTTATTTTCTCTCGTCCAGAGAGAGGGTGATTTTTTTACGCTTGCCCAGTTTTTCAATGACGAAAACGGCCAGATTGTTTTTTTGGTCGATTGCTACCAGTTTCCCCAAATAGACTTTATCTCCAACTTTGAGCTGTTTTACCCCGGATTTCCCTTCGGAGATGAAAATAGATGTGCTGGTTACGGCTTTCAAAGAAGCCTTTTCAGCATCAATCTGGCCTGGCAACTTGGGAGGTAATTTGGGGCCTGTTTTTACTGTGGTTGTTTTTTGAGCAACTGTTTTTGGGGTCGTCACGATTAACGGGGTAAATATGTCGTGCTGCCTGATTGTGCGGTTGAAATTCGTTAATCTGAAATTAGAATTATCCTCTAAAGAATCCGGTTCAGATTCCACGGAAAAGCCCTGGAGTTTCATGGTGAAACGCAAATAGTCGGAGTTCAGAGCGTGTTTTTTCAGGGTTAGTGAATTTATTTTGTACAATATCGGCTCGTAGGTTAAGTACCAGATCATCCGGTAAATGTCCTCATACGGGCCTTCGCCTTTAATGGTGAAATTAAATTTTGTAACTTTGTTAACTTCCTTTTTGTCGTTTAAAACAAAATCGTAGTAAATGTTCAGGTTGTGATCGGATATTATTTTATAGAGATAAGAAATTGTTGAAGACGGTTCATCTGCGGTGATGATACGTTTTGGGCGATTCTGCCATTTTTCATTAATTTCTTTATGCAGGGATTCTACCTCGGTGAGACGTTTCACTTTCGATTGTGAGTCTGCGAGTTTTTTCTCGAATGTACCTATCCCTTTATTGATTTTTTTCAACGTGCTGGTATCGGAGAAATACCAGATAACACCTGTGCACAAAAGAATAAGCCAGATAACGGCAATGGTTAGGCTGTTTTTTTTTGCAAACACGTTTTGTTTTTCAACCCGTTTTAGTTGTAAATTTTGACGACTTTGTTATGAATTCCCAATTTAACTGCCAGCAGATCGGATAATTTCTGGGCGCTCTCCCGGTTTTTATACGCTCCCACATAGACATAATACACCATTCCTTTGCTGGATTTCGATGCGCGTCCCACAATGTCGACCAGATACCCTTCCGAACGGAACTTATCGGCTTCGGCATCAGCTTTTCTCCTGGAGACATATTGTCCGATCAGCAATTTATAGAGGCTAACCCGTACTGTGTTTGTCGAATGCCCCTTTGTGTCCGAATGGTTTTTGGATTTTATTGCAACTGTTTTTGGGCTGACGCCGTTGGTGAAAGGTTTTTGTGCTGAGGCTGCGATTTTAACGTTTGGTGCGGGCTTGTGCATAAATTTCTCGATGTGAATCGATTTTTTAAGGTGTTTGATATCTCTATCCATGTTAAAAGAGAAGACATTTGTATTGCGGTAGAGGGCGCGGGTAATTTTTTTGACGTTGGCTCCGCCCAGTTTCGTCGCCAGCAGCGGAATTTTATCGCGCCGTTTGGCAAGGCCGCTGAATGAAATTTTCGTGCCGCTAATTTTTAAATCGGTGATCCAGATGTCTCCGGTTTCCTGGATTGATTTGTTCAGCAACGTCAGAAATTCTACCGGGAGATCGTAGTCTTTACTGAAGGTATCTGCAAGGGCAATTCTTTTCTCGATATCGATGATTTTGCTGTCGAAAGATGTAACCCGGTCTGTTAGCGATTTGTTGTTGGCAATCTGTTGCTTTATGGTGGCAATTCTCGTTTGGATTTGTCGTATCTCAACTTTTTTCTGTGAAATGAGAAATGAAAAAGATGCTGCGGTTAGCGCCAACAGGAACAGAAGCAAGTAACCGTGTGCTGCCAGTTTGGGCAGTTTCTGGCGGTCGATGATATAGTCGGGTAAAAGATTTGTTTTGTTTGACGAATAGACGCCCTTTTGCAAAGTTTTCCACGCCAGTGCGATGGGAACGGCATAACGTGAAAACAGCAGACCGCGGTCTTTAAAGCGCAATTGCGACTGAATTTTTTTTGAGTTGAGGTAGCCGGTGATAGCGTAAGGAAATTTTTGGCGGAAAAAATATTTTGCTTTGAGCCGGGAGGAATGTCCTGCTACCAAAATTTTATTGATTTCCGGAATGAAATGCTGGTCCTGTGCAAAAATCATGCGGCTGTAGATGACCTCAAGAACATCATGAGACAAACTGCCTTTGTGAACAATGGGGGTGATATAATAGATGTCACGCCCTTTTAGGAAGATGATTCTGGAAAAGTCCTCTTCAATGTAGACAATGGCGGTAATTTCATCTTTCTCGAATTTATAGATTTCCCGCACCAAATCGGTCAGTGCCAGCTCATTGGTGTCCATTAATGTGAGGTTAAGCTTGCCGGCGCGAAAGGTGTTTACTTCATCCATCAAATCGATGATAGCCGGATGATATTCGTAATCTACTTGTAAAACTTTTTCGTCGCTGATATCGACGTAAATGCTGCGCCGGATTTGGTCGTCGTCATTTTTCCAAAAGTCAATTTTGTCTTTGAGTTTTTTCTTCTGTTTTCTGGTTTGTTTAGCGGTTTCTTTTTCCAGATAATCATACTTTACTGTTAGAATCGGGGAGTTGATGGCCAGGTTCGCTTTCGTATCTTTGAACTTGTCCAGCAGAGAATAGATTAAACTCACATTTTGATCTTTTTCATCGGATTCAGCCGTATCTTCGGATTCTTCTTCGGGGGTGAAGTTTTGTTCATTAATATCAAAGGCATTTTCCAGATCATTGAGGGATGTCGCCGATTGCGGTTCGGTTTTTTTTGTATGGTCCAAAGGCATGGTGAGCTTCGTCGATTCCAGTGCTTTGATGACGGCTTTGCCTCTTACCAGACTTAAAAAAGCCGCTCTGACTTCCGTCCCGTTTATCGTAATGCCGATGGCGTGTTTTCGCTTCAGTTCAAACATCGTTTCAGTAGGTATATTTTACTAATTCTTCGAAGCGTCTTTTGTTGTTGGCGTTAATGTACGCTTCAAAATACGAAATCCGGTTTTCGGCGTGCAGCCGGGCTAAATCCTGTTCCATCGTCATCATGCCCTGGTCATTCGACTGATGAATAATTTGGTAAATTTCACCAATATTATTATTTCGAATTGCCGTTTTCACCGACGAGTTGCTGAGCAAAAGTTCCTTTGCGAGAATACGTTTACCGTCTTGGCTGGGTATTAATTTTTGTGAGATCACACACGTCAACACATCCGCCAATCTGGTGCGGATACGGTTTTGTTCATTCGTCGGTATCTCTCCAATTATACGATCAATGCTTTCAATTGCGGACGATGTGTGCAAGGTTGAAAAGACTTTGTGCCCGCTGTCGACAACTTCCAATACAGTCATGATCGTTTCTGCATCCCGCATTTCTCCGATCATTATTATATCCGGGTCCTGACGCAGCGCTTGAATGGTTCCTTCTTTAAACGAATGCACATCCCGGCCGATTTCCCGGTGTTTCACAATGGACTTGATGGGCATGTGCACATATTCGATGGGATCAGAAATAATGACGATGTGCGCGGCCATCGTTTTGTTGTTCGCATCGATGATGGAATCCAGCGTCGTACTTTTACCCGAACCGGTTATGCCGGTCACTAAAACCAGCCCGGATTTCTGGTATTTCAAACTTAAAACTTTTGCTACTTGCTCGTTAAACCCTAATTGCGGAAACGGAATGATCTGATCATTGATGCGCCGCATGTTGACGGCAAGATGGGTGAGATCAAAATAAATCGTGGCCCGAAATCGTGTCCAGATATTTTCTTTTTCATCGAAAACGCGGTATGAAAAGTCCAGGTTGCGCTGCCGCAGCAACTTGCTCTGGTCTTCTCCGGTAAGCAAATTGCTGATGAGTAAATCTGTCTCTTCTATGCTGTACTCTGGGAGATTGTTGTCGGGCTGTTTGTTGCCGTGTATGCGGTACCAGATACGCCCTTTACAGCCCGGACCACCCAGATCGATGTCGGACGCATCCAACCGTTTCATGTGCAGCAAAAATGCATCGAAATGATTCTTAATTGCCAGCTTAAATTCATCCGTCTGATCCTCGATGAGCTGTGCCATTGATTGCCATTTGTTCGCACCGATCATCTCCGGACGTATTTGTTCGGCCACTTGCTGAATTTTATTTTTTGACGTTTGATAATCCATGACGACTCGTCGGACTTTTCTACATGTATTTGATAAGTGTTGATTAAAAAGGTTAGCCTCGCAAAAAAGCTAACCCTCCTCTGGTAACTGTTCTTTCCTTCTTGTTCCAAAATTTCTATTTTGGAACATACTTGATTTGTTGGGGTTGCCTAAAATGCCCCGATTTGTCATTCCGACCGCAGGGAGGAATCTGACACTCATTTATGGTCTTTGAGACCGCCCTACATTTTACTGCTCCGTCGTTGCCGAAATAATTTCCTGCAATGTTGTTATGCCCTGCTTGATACGTTCTTTGCCTGATTGTCGTAATGACAACATACCGTTATTTTCTGCCAGGTCTCTGATTGTTTGCTCGTCAACTTCGTTCCGTGCAGAAAGAATTTCCTGCCGAATTTCCTTATTGAAAAGCAACGCTTCGGTTATGGCCACACGGCCTTTAAAACCCTGGTAACAGTTTGCACATCCCACCGGTTCGTAAAATGCTGTTTCTGTAATTTCCTTTTTGGAAAATGCCACCCGCAAAAGTTTATCCGGGTCAGGATTCGGATTTTGCTGTTTACAGTCCTCACAGAGTTTTCTTACCAACCGTTGCGTCATGATCAGATTGATGGCATTAGCGATGAGAAATGGTTCCACACCAAGCATATATAGCCTTGAAACAGCGCTTGGCGCGTCATTTGTGTGCAGCGTAGAAAACGTCAGGTGCCCCGTATTGGCTAATGAGATAGCAATTTCTGCCGATTTTAAATCACGAATTTCACCGACCATCACAATATCCGGATCGTGCCGCAAAATGGAGCGTAAAGCAGAGTCGAAATTTAATTTCTGGTTCAATTTTATCTGCCGGGCGCCATTGATTAAATACTCTACAGGTTCTTCTACGGTCAAAACATTTTTACTCGGGTCCATGACGTGGGAAAGTGCAGCGACCAGCGTGGTACTTTTTCCACTGCCGGTGGGACCGGTCAGAATGACCATGCCCTGTGGTTGCTCAATGGCCTTCTTGAAATCTTGCAACGCCTGTTTTTGCAGGCCGATTTCCCCAAGGTCAGTGATGACTTTCCGGTCGTCCAGGATACGGATGACGACGCTTTCAAATTTACGATCAAATTCCACTCCAACAATGGGGATGACGGAAACTCTGAACCGGATGTAAAACCCGTCAATTTTTCGTTGGATGAATCCATCCTGGGCAATTGCACGTTCGAAGCGGTCGATATTTACCGCCCGGTCTTTCACCACCGCAATAAGCGCCTCCGGTTTAATTTCCGACTGCGAATACCACGGTTGTAGTTTTCCATCAACCCGGAAATAGATGTCCGTGGTATTATTTTCTTTCGGGATGATGTGGATATCGCTGGCGCCTTTTCGTACCGCTTCAACCAACATCCCTTCAATCAGGTTGACCAGACGGCTTTTATTGATTTCAGCATCTAATTGGTCTTCGTCAACCTGTTTGCTCTCATCTTCAAAATATTCGACTTCGTTGGATTCTTCAAAAATCTTTTGCAGAAATTCATTGTTGGAATGAAAAATGTCATGAATCAATTCATCAATATCTTCAAGGGGCGCATAGGCGACTTCCACATCTGCAATGTCGAGTTTTTTGGCGATGTTATGCAGGTCTTCATTTGTCGGGTCACCCGTAATCATGACCAGCACGTCGCGTTTAAAGTCATGCCATTTGTAGGGGAGGATTTTTTTGTCCAGGAGCTCATTGGAGACCTGTTCAGGCATGTTGAAAACCGTTTCTTTGATAAAGTCAATGCGGGAGCGATCGATATCGTCGGCGACACTTATGATTGGAAAGCCATATAACCTGGCCATTTCCACAAAAATTGCATTTCGTTTGACGCCCAAATCCTGGATTAGAATGTCGATGAGCTTGCGTTTGCTGCTTCTTGGCTCGCGACTTTGAATGTCGGCTGCCTGCTGCAGCATGCTTTCGTCAATAATGCCGCGTTTGACGAGGGTCTCAGACAATCTTCCCATACCTTTATTCAGCGGCTTCAGACTGATCTCTGCTGTAATGGTGTTTTTCTCTGTGGCTTTATTCATACTGTTGCTCTATCTTGATAATGGTGATGTCGGACTGACAAATCCTATTTCTGTTGAAACAAGCGTTAGTCCGATAATCAGTAATGTGACAATAATCGAAACCATAATATTGATGGAATCCACCAGTCGTGACATTTTGTGTTTAGTCTCTTTTTCGTAGTAGTTTGCCAGTTGCAGCGCGGTTTCCCGAAGCGTACCTGACTCCTCGCCTGATTTCAGGCGTCGCACTGCGGTGAGCGTGAAACAGTTTGCCCGGTTCAGACATTCAACGAAACTCTTCCCTTCTTTCAACATAAGAGGTACAACAATATCTGTGATCTGTTTTTCAATGTAGTAGTTGCGGCAGGACTCCGCGGCAATGCGAATGGCCGTAATATTTTCACCGGATGTGCTGTACAGCGCATGAAAAACCCGGCAAAAGATTTCAATGCTTATGCGGTGTAAAACCGCACCGATAACCGGTATATTCAGCAACGCCCGGTCTAAAACATAGCGTCCGCGGTCGGTATGCGCCCATTGGATAAAAAAGAAGAATGGAATGCCCGTGCCGAGAATCAACAGTATGTAGTTGTTTTGTAGGAAATTGCTGAATGCTAACGTCGCCTTGGTCATGGGCGGAATCTCGATATCAAACTTTGTGAGCATTTTAGTCATTTTCGGGAAGATATACAGGACGTAAAAAGTGATGGCGCCAAACATTGCGATCAAAACCATGATCGGCATAACCAGAACGCTGCGTATGTTGCTTTTGAATTCACCGTCCCGTTCGAGAAACTTTGCCGTACTTTCGTAAATTGCGGCCATGTTGCCGCTGGTGGTGGCAATGGCCATCATGTGAGACACAAATTTACCGAAAACATCCGCGTGTTTACCGTAAACGACATGTCCGTCATTGCCGGCTTTTAAATCTTTCTGGATGTCCCGGATGGTTTCTCTAAGCCGTTTGTTTTCGGTGTCGCTGCCAACCAGGGTCAAAATTTCATCATAAGGAAATTTTTCTTTCAACAGGTCGGCGCAGATACGCATGAATAAAATGAGATCTTTTCCCGGCACCTTAAACTTAAAATCAAAGAGCTTTTTGCGGATGTAAAAGATGCGGTAGCCCATTTTGATGAGGGCGCTGTGCAGCTCTTCCTTTGAAAAAGCCTTTTGTTCGCCGAAGACAGCTTTGTCGGTGCCGCGTTGGACTTTGTAACGAAAGGTGACTTTTTTCTCGATGGCGTCAATGCGGATGCCTTTGGTCTTCCCGAGACGTTGCAGTTTGCTGCGGACGGTTTTTTCGTCTGGGCTGAACACGACGCCCTGGATTGGTTTGCCGCTGACATTGACACCCGTGTAACGATATTCTGGCATAACAACTACTAAATAATTAAAAAAAATCCGATAGGATTTTTAATCCTGTCTGCGTTGCTTGATTCGTTAATTAATTTCCGTTTGCTGGCTGTCCCACAAGCTCGCGAAGCGTCTGTAGCACACATTTATGTCGTGGAACTTCAACTCCAGATTTTCCTTTTTCTTGTCGTTCCAAAATTTCTATTTTGGAACATACTTGCTTCGTTACCCAATTTCCATTGGGCAACGAGTGTGAAAATCGCTGTTCATCATTCCTTGTTGGTTATTCAAATTCAATGATTTAAGAACGCCCATTAACGATTTTCGATTTGAGAAGATAAAACTTTCCATTTAATTTCCGCTTGCGTGTTGTCCACAAACTCATGGCTTGTCTGTAGCACGACATTTATGTCGTGGAACTTCAGTGCGATTTCTCAACATAAATGTTGAGCTACAGCCGC
>CAYVXE010000033.1:0-25757 GCA_964455375.1 uncultured Calditrichaceae bacterium | reverse complement strand
GTTAATCCCCACCACAATGGCGATGCCCACGATGATGGCGCTTAAGACCAGCAATAAAAGTTGTTGTTGTCCCATCGTATGTTACTCCTTAAAATTAGTGATTAAAAAAATACTTCCGTGGTTTAGACGAAAAAATATATGTCGTTCCCCATAGTTCGTCCGGAACGTTGTTCGTTCTTCGAGGCCATAGTAAAAGGTGACTTTTTACATGGCCTCACGATGTCATTTAACACCGTTTTACAAAAGAAGACATCCTGTCTGGTTAAACATCACCTCCTTGTATGGAAAATTTTATTTTTATATGAATCTCCATCTTTTCCTCACGATTCGTTAAAAGGAATTTCGTGACTGTGCAATTTGATACGTAAAAGTCGAAAACAGGATTTTCTCGAAATTCTTTTTCAGCAGCGTCACAATTTGTTCTGCCGACTGCACCCGGTTCTCCGGATTTTTGGCCATGCTTTTAAGAATGAGCGCATCGCAAAATTTTGGTACTTTGGGATTGATCTCTGATGGCATAGCCGGCGATTTTTGTAAAATCGCCTCGTCGATGGACTGGTAATTTGGGTCAACAAACGGGTGTTGCCGCGTCACCGTTTCGTACATCACCACACCCAGGGAGAAAATGTCGCTGCGGCTGTCGCCTTTTTGTCCCTGCACTTGTTCCGGCGACCAGTACATTTTGTGGTTTTCGCTGCTACGGCTGCTGTAATCTGCCAGAGCAGAACCTGGAATTAAAAAGTCCATTATTTTGGTTTCGTTGTTTTCTCCGACCCGAATATTGGTCGGTTTTAGATTCAAATGCGAGTATCCGAGCCGGTGTGCGTATTGCAGCCCTTTAAATATCTGGTAAATGATCTTAATAAAAAGCTCAGGCTTAAAAACCGGCTCCCGAAGAAAGCGTTCGGTAATCGTTTGTCCTTCTATAAATTGCCGAACGATAAATGTAAGTCCCTGGTCTTCATCCACATCATAAATATTGGCAACATTCTGGTGATTCATCTGCGCCAATGACCGGGCGATGCGATAAAATTCAATTTTATGTGGATTGTTTTCGGGCAGAGCATTGAACATTTCCGACTGAATGACTTTCAGAATCACAAACCGCTGCAGATCCGGATCCTTGGCTTTGAAAACTTTAATGCCGCCTTTATCACCGATTTCCGCAAGCAAATTGAAACGACCCAGATTTCTGATATAACCGAATTTGAGGTCGTCAATGGGGTTACGCCAGGAAACTTCGTGAATGCTTAGTTTTTCTTTTAAATATTTTAACTTAAATTGTCCAATGGGGCCGACACGGTAACGCTTTGAACTTTTAATTTCCCGGTATGCTTTTGAGCTGAGGAAAATGCGATCGGTTTTTTGAAAAACTTTTGCGTACATGGGTCTGTCTTCTTCTGGCAAGTCCGTCTCGTTTACAATTCCTAATTTCACCCCGATACTCAATTCTTTCAGAAAGTCGTCGCTATTCGTCTTCAGGCCGTTGCGTGCATGGTGAATGCCAATGGAAACGTGCAGTTTTTTCTCAACGTCATCCATGAAATTAAATCTGTTTATCTTATTTAATAGATCTACAGACAAAGTAACCGAATTGATGATATTTTTATCAAAAATTAAAAATCCGTTTGTGGTTGACAACATTTGCCCGATGCGGTATTTCTCCAGGAGTTTCGTTAAAATGAAAATGAATTTGCTTTTCAGTTGCCATAATCGGTCTGTATCAATATCCGATTTTAATTTGTCATAATTTGACAGTTCAATTGTTATGATAATATCTGCATCTTCCGGGATTTTGAACGTTGATGAGTCCTCAGCCAATTCTGAAAAGATGGCGGGCCGGTCACTTTGAAAATCCTCAAAAGTCAGAGAGCCGCGCGTGGGAAAATCTTGTTCAGAGATTTTATCAAGGCTGCTTAATCTCTCCATAATTTGCCGGTTTCTGCTAAAGGTGTACTTATTGACCGCAGGAGGTTCCGCTTCCACGGCGTGCTGCTGCGCCTGCTGTAGAACGAGCGCATTTTCTTCATGTTGCGCGAGAATGTCCAGATTTCCCCAGTATTTACTGTCCGAAAGGAAACGTTGTAATTCCAGGTAGAAGGTCAAATCCTGGAGATGTTCAAACTTCGGCAGCATGTTCAGGTAGGATTTTGCTAATTCCCGGTCGATGAAACTAAAGGTGACCGGTTCCTCATGAAGAAAACTGTGATGTGATTTTTCCAGATAAGTGAGGCATAAATATTTGAGTAAGATTTCATTTTCTTTTTCTTTATCGATAAGTTCTTTTAAAGCGTTGGCCGCTTCATGGTAAGAATGCGTTTTCCATGAACAGTCGAGAAAATAAGTGACGATTTTTTCCTGATAACCGGTTTTTTTTAGTAGTTTTTCGGTCATTGCTTTACAGTTGCTGTAGTCGTTACGCATGTAAAATAAGGCACTGAGAAAATCTGCGATTTGCAAGAAGTCGGGAGATTTTGTTTTGAGAGCGATTTCATAGATACGTACTGCTTCGTCGTCATCGCGTTTTTCCTGCAGAAAGCTTTTCGCCAAAATATGATAGATTTCCACATTTGCCGGGTCATATTCAATGGCTTTCTGATAAACGGCCATTGCCTGGCTGTCGAAGCGTTTCATTCCCATGAGGGTTTTGCTGAGATTGGTATAAATACGTTTGTTGGCGATCTTGTGTGCCAGGAGCTGATTGTAGCGTTTCAAGGCTTCTGCATAAAGCCCTTTTTCGAGATAGGCGTCGCCAAGGGCCATGATCATAATGACTAAATCTTTGTTGTTATTAATATTGATGTCCGGCATGTTGTAACCTGTGCGTTAAGCAGTTGCTTTTAAGCGGTTCATTTCCTTGTCCACGGCTTTTTCGATTAAACGAATGGCTTCGGAGTCTTTTCGGCCTTCCTGGATGTAGTGCTTCGCCACGATTGTGTAAATGTCATCGCGGAAGGGAAAATCGGCTTTCAATTTCAGGATCAATTCGAACACGCGCAATGCCTTGCGGTCGCGGCGGTTTTCCAGGTAGTAGATTTCACCTAATTTCAGGTAAAGGCCAATCCTGTCCGGATTTTGCTCCAGCAGCGATTCCAGAATTTTACGGGCTTTGTTCTGATCCCCCTGCCACAGATATAGTTTCATGCGCAATTCCGGGGTTAGCAGCACAATTCCGATAAACAGGAAGATCAAAATCAGTACAATTGGTAAAATGGTGAACAGCATCATGATTCTGTGGGTTAATTTCTGTTTTTGTTAGCAGCCATTTCTTTTGCTGCCGTGTCCAGTCCGGGTATCTTTAGTCCCGATGTTTTTCGAATGACATTATTGTCTGAGTCGATGAGGAATAATGAAAAATCACTGTTAATCATGGATTTTTCATTTATATATGGCTGAATTTTGTCCAGGATATCGGCTCTTTTTTCCAAAGATGTGTTTTGGTAATCTTCCAGACTATTGAAAAAGACCAGCGCCAGAATCGCGTCTTCGCGAATACCGGAGCGTACAATGTCGGTCTGGTTATTCCCGAGTTTGCTGTCCGTCTGATATTCTCCCTGATTTCGTGAGAGTGCCGGACTCTGGTATTTTGCAATGGTCCGGTCTGGCACATTTACGGGTTTCGAATTTGCATTTTGCAAAATCATGCCCAATAAAAAGCATATAGCACCGGTGAGCACAACCATTGCAGGAACTAAAAATCTGTTTTGTTTCATGTCATTCATATCAGCTTTTTTCATTAAGGTTGATTTAGGGTTTCCGTAATAGTCCTGGAGCAATTTATCTTCTTTTTGTGTAACTCTTTCATTCTCTTCGGAAATTGTGGTGGAAATCCCGATATAACTTGTTTCTTCACAGTCTTTGTTCATTTTTGCCACCGAGACTGTGATGTTGTCTGAGCCGTCTCTCTTTTTAGCTTTTTCGATGAGCGCTTTCGTAAATGATTCAACCGAGTAGTGCTGTTTTCTGTAAATACGATAAATATCATTTGCGGGCACTGAATTGTGCATGCCGTCTGTGCTCAGGACATAAACATCGTTTCTTCTGTACTTTTCGCAATGCACGTCTAATCTTACCGTGGACGATGTTCCCAGAGCCCTGGTGATGACATTTTTTTCCTGAAATGTTTCAATCTGCTCTTCATTGATTTCATCATCTTCGATCAGTTCGTTCAACCAGGAATGGTCCTCGGTCAATTGCAGGACATTTTTTCCGCTTATGCGGAATATGCGGCTGTCGCCGACGTGTACCATCGTTGCCAGATTTTCATTCAGCGCCAATGCTACAACGGTTGTTCCCATGCCGTGAAGTTTGGGAAATTGAGCAGCAATTTTATTCAATCGCCTGTTTGCCATTCTCACAGCGGCCACTAAGCGAGCGGTGGCATCCGTGAGATCGAGTTCAATGTCCAGAAGTACTTTTTGAAGCTGTGACTTTTGGATTCCGTAATAAACATCTTTAATGGTTTCCACTGCAATTTTACTCGCAAATCCCCCTGCTACCTGTCCGCCCATGCCATCGCACACAATCATTAAGTCCGCTTCCGGAGAGAGAAAGTAACAATCCTCGTTAGCCTTTCGACGGATTCCAATATCGCTGTAAGCTGCCGTTGTTACCTGAAATTTTTGCTTTTTTGCCATTCGCTGTTTTTAATTCTTGATTCGAACGTATTAAAAACGGATTCTTACATGATTTTTCCGGAAAAAAATCTGTGAAAATCCTTCCCCTCTGTTACTTCTGTGTTCCCTGCATTTGCGGCTTCGCCGCAGCGGGAATCGTTCAGGTTAATAGTAACTGACATTTCTCACGTCGTTAAAATAACCTAAGCCTCGTAAAAGCAATAAGAAATCTGATGAGCAATGATCATGCACAGCAATCGCTTTTATGAGAAAATCTATAGATAGCATGCCAGGATTTAGATTCCTTCCCGGCGGCTGTCGGGAAGGAATACACCTCAAGCCAAGTGAAAAATGTTAGTAGTAATTTAATTGACTCCTCTTTTTTCGGATAATTCCATTTGCTCCTATGGCAAGTAGGGCAACAAAGACTGACAATCCGATGAACAGGTCGTATCTGCCGCTGTCCTCCATAACAAGATTAGAATAGCTCGTGTGTTCTCCATTGTAATACAGTTGGCCAAACAATATTTTACCGGCCAAAAATTTACTGTTCACGTTTAAATTGTGGAATTGATTGTCCGCGCGTAAAGTCAGAATATCAATTGAGTGATTATTGTCGAGGTCTGCGATAAGCGGAACACCGTTTACTGCCAGTGCTTTTTTACTTTTTAATAAAACATGTCCGTCAGAACCGCCTAAAAGAGACATGCTGCCATCGCTGCTAGTGGCCAATACATCCTTCCTGCCATTTTTATCAATATCCGCTAAGACCGGAGCACCTATAAAATCACCCTGTTTTTGCGATGGATATTCCCACAAAATTAATTTATGGTCGCGAGCTTTACCGGTTCCCTTGAACGCACGAATCCGGCCGTTCGGAGTGATGGTGGCTACATCTGCCAGTCCGTCGCCGTCCATATCTCCCAATACTGACATAGGAGAGGTATGGCCTGCGTCTGAGCTTTGTTGTTCCGCCACATCAAACCAGAGACGTTTGTTTGTTTTACCATTCATTGCCAGGATGTTTCCTTCCGTTGTTGTAACCACATAATCCTGCTGGCCATCGCCATCGAGGTCCGCTACGGCTACCGGCGTCCGCACCGCTCCGCTTATGTCAAATTTGCCGCTGGCTTTATTTATTTCTTCATTCACATCTATTTCTCTAATGACCGATTTACTAAGCGGATCGATAAATAAAAGTTTGCCAAATTCCGTTCCTAATAAAATAATCGGCGCCCGGCTATTTGCCTTATGCAGAATACTCGCCGTGGAATGCGTTTGAGTGTGAATGTTCAGGCTTGTCCAATTAACGCTTTCCAGATGAGAAAAGCCGATGTAAACCCTTCCCGATGTTGACGCAATAACCAGGTCTTTCGAGCCGTCGTGGTTGAAGTCGGCTATGGCCGGCGGGCCGGTTAAAGGACCGGGCAAAATAGGGCTTTTCCAGATTTCCAACCCCCAAATGCCATCGATAGCTCTTAATCGTAAATCATCTGAAACCAGCAGAATGTCAGGTAACCCGTCATCAAACAAATCTGCGATGGTGACCGGTATGTCAGACAGGGCCTGAAAATCGGTATTTTGCCAGAGAACTTGTTTTGTTTTGCCGTCAACAGATGTTAGCGTACCGGCAGGATCAATGTAGATAAGGTCGACAAAGTGGTCGCGATTGAAATCCGCAATTGCCGGATAACTTTTCGCTGCAGGGCTTACCGGACTGGCCATTGCGGCTAAATTGGCTTGCTTTTCATACCATGTTGAGATCTCTCCGGTCAACTGGTGATTTTCGTGCGTAAGGTAATTTGTGGTTAAATATGCATGCACACCCACGACGCCTGCGGCTAACACAAGAAGTCCTGTGAGCAGGCTCAGTAGCTGTAAACGATAGCGCAAATGCCAGGGACCTGCCTTTTGCGGATAACTGAAATTCCAATCACCTTCTTTGACGAATCGGAAAATGTGGTTCTTTCGGTCGCTGATGATTTCTACTTCGTCAGACGGGTGGATTCTGATTTCTTCACCCTCGGTAATGACATGCCGATTTAACCGGGTACGGGTTTTACTGCGTTTGTCGGAAATAAAATATTCGTTCTTTTTGAAATTGACCGTCGCATGCCGGCGGGAGACGCTTTGATCAAGGCTGCCTTTTGTGTTCTTGCGAATAACAATGTCGTTTAACTTCTGGTCACGACCGATTCGGGTACGGGATTTTCTGATTCGAAATTTTCTGCCGAGGTAATATCCGTTTATCCCCAAAAGGTAGCAGTTCGTTTCCTTCTCAGTGACCATTGGTGATTGCGGTCCTGGTAACTCGACAGGGGCGTTTGAGTTTGAAATTTCTGATTGAGACGCTTCAAAAGATAGACTCTTGTGCTCTGTGATGGCTGGCTGTGTGCTTTCAGCGGGTTCAGACGTTTCCCATTGTGGCGTTAGCAGTTTACCATTTCCATCGGGGCCATTTTTGTTTTCGGTTTCAGGAAGAATATCGTTGTGATTGCTACTATCCGGAAACTCCGGAAATGAGTTTTGTCCGTCCATGTTTGTTCGTGATGTTGTTTCTGTCTTAGGCTGGTCTTCAAAATGCGACGTATGATTCTCCCAGAGAGAGTCATCGTGTAGCAGCCTGTTCAATTGATTCAGCTTTGGCATGCCAGATATTTTTTCTTTTAACTCCCGAAGGTCAAAGAAAAGATGTAAGTTAGAGTTTTGCTCGATCGTTTTAGTCGGTCTGTTTTCCCGGTCGCTGTTGTCAAGGTGGATGTTGTTTGCAGCCTGGTTCGGTTGTACAAATGTGATCAAATGGTTACCAAGCCCTATCTCATCATTGTTTTTGAGAATGGTTCTCGACGTGATTCTCTTCCCATTAATATATGTACCCGATTTGCTTTGAAGGTCACGGACAAAGTAGTTGTCTGTTTGTTTTTCGAATTGCAGGTGAAAATATGAAATACGTTCTTCGCTAATGATGATGTCGTTTCCCTGTTCCGAGCCCACCGTAAAGGCGAGGATATCCTCAGGAATGGCTAGTTTCTTAACGATGTCGCGACCTTTTCTAATAATCAGTTTTGGCATAAGGTTTAATTTGATGGGTACAATTCGACGATATAATTTTGTGAGTCACCCGCTTTGGTGACGATGTTTCTCATTTCAGAATTATACCCGGCTTTCAAGATTTTAAACGTATAATTTCCTGCCTGAATGTCTCCTGTCCCTTCTCCGCTCGTATTGGTTTGGGTCAAAAATGTGTCTTTTGCTTTTGGTTGATTAAATCCGTTGAAATAAATTTCGGCTCCTGGAACAACTTGTTCTGTGAGCGCATCGATCACGGTAATTTTTATGGTAGCCTTGAGCGGTTCGAGAGCCACTTTCACGCTGTTTGTCTCGGGACCAATGGCGACCTGCCGGCTTTTAAATCCGGGTTTTGAAAACACCGCTTTATAAGTATAGGCTGGAAGCGATAGTTCCAGCGGTGTCCGCCGGCTTTTGCGCAAATATTCATTCGAACCGCTTTTTAAACTGATAAGCTCGGCTCCAATATCTTGCTTACCTGACGCTGATTGGTCGATGCTACTAAACCGGATGTTTCTGGACATTACAGCCCGAATTTTGTCTCGCGTGTTTTCATTAACCGTCAATTGAATTTTCTTCGCGAGAAAATGCGGTTTTTGTAATTCAAGTTCATGCGTACCGGCCTGTAATAATAAAATTTTATCACTCCCTGTTTTTCCCAGAGAGCGGTTGGTTTTGACATCAATAATTTCTACACCGTCCGGAACCGTATTAATAATAATCGCTTTTCGAAAAATCCCGGTGACGGCATATTTTGTGTAATCATTTATTAATACCTTCAAATCCCAGAATCTGCGGTCATCGACTTCATCATATCCTTCAACCGTATTTAATGAATACCCGGTCAAATTATTAAATCCCGGGCGCTGCAGTTCCAGGGAAAAGGGGGTGCCTGCCTCCCACGAAATGGTACAAGGTGTTTTTCGATTGTATCGGATGCCGTTTACAAAGACGTCTGCTCCAGGTGGATTTGAGGAGATTTCGATTTCTGTATTGAAGCGGAACAAGTAATCATGATCGGTCTCGTCTGTGGAAATACCCTGAACCCGGATGGCCCCTTCACCTGGGACAAATAGGGACTTAATGATTGGTTTGTATCCGCTTAAACGTAATTCGAGTTTGTGTGGTCCGGGTGTGATTTTGTCAATTCCAAGTGGTGATCGTCCTTCTAATTTTTGATCGTCAAGATAAACCTCAGCATTCGGCGGGACGGAAGAAATATGAACGGCCGGTGGGAAAATCCAGTCGTACATTTTCAAGCCCGCCTGCGTCCAGCCGTTCATAATGTCTAATGTTCCTAAAACAATGAGGATAATAAAAGCGGCAAAAAGCCCTGTGAAAATGCGTCTCTTATTGTTTCGTGCAGAAATGCGGATAACGTCAATGACGGTTTTTAGATCTTCATCTTCAGCGTCAAGTTCCATCGTAGAAATGGTTTGGAACTGTGTCTGATTGACGTTATCGGTCAGAAGCGGCTGCGAATAATCAAGAGGTTCGGAGACTGGATTATATCGTAAACTATCGGTATCCACCGGATTGGGCATATATGAATTTACCGGAGAGGGTGGTGATTGCCGGTCAATTTTTTCCGGAGATGACGTGAATGGCGTCGCTTCGGGAAGTGGGGTACGGTTGTCAAACTGCTGTCCGATAAAGCCCGCCAATTGATCCATCAGCTCACCGGTCTCATTGCAGGAAATCAGATACTGCAGCAAATCTATGTACATGTGATTCGCGTTCTGATAACGTTTGGAAATATCAATTTCCAACGCTTTAGAGATAATTTTAAACAGTGCGCCGGGAAGTTTTTTGTTTTTTAGCGTTTTCCTGAAAAGTTTGGCATTTTTACCGGCCGCGACAACTTCTTCCTGAGAATTGAAAAGTCTTTCACCGGTAAGCGTCTCATAGAGGACAAGACCCAGGGAGAACAGGTCTGACCGGTGGTCAGGATGGTTGCCCATGAGCAATTGTTCCGGCGCCATGTAAGGGATTTTTCCTCTGAGTTTGTTGTCTTTCTTTTCTTTCTGCTGGTACCGTTTTACGGAGGCAATGCCAAAATCGATGAGTTTGATACCGCCGAACCGTGAAATCATAATGTTGGAAGGGGAAATGTCCTGATGGACTAAATTCAAAGGTTTGTTCGTGAAGGCATCCCGCCGCTGGTGCGCATAGTCCAGCGCCATGCAAATTTCTGAAATGATAAAAACGGCGAGGTGTGCGGGAATCTGACGGTTCTGTTTTCTCAGGTTGCGAATGATTTTTTCCAGGTCAATGCCGTCAATGTATTCCATGACGATATAAATATGACCGTTAGCAAGTTTTTTCAGTTCATAAATATGGACGATGTTGTTGTGGCTTAGTTTGGCAATATTAAGGGCTTCTTCCTGGAACATGTCCAGATATTTCGGATCAGCCAGTAAATTTTGTGCTATTTCTTTTATCGCTACCGGTTTGTTTAATTTTTTATCCACACCATAATAGACGATTCCAAAACCACCCTTTTTAATTTCATGGATAATTTCATATTTTTCGTCGATGGATTTATTTAGGTTGGGCGTCATCATTGAACAGTCCTCAAAGTTGCCTGCTAAGCATGTTGTCTGAAAAATGAAAAGTAGAATTGTTAACTACTCACCGGAAGCAATTAGTGTGCCATCGATATATCTGATTCCAAACATCGTCTATGTTATTGCAAATACAAAAGTTTGCTTTACAAAAGTGTATTTGTGTAGAAAAAAATGTAATTGTTTCCCGTTGGATCAAGTGTCCGTATTTATACAAAAAATATCCTGTTGCTATAAAGTAGTATTCGAGCAAAAAACTCGACCACTTATGTCATTCCGGTTCCGGCGTTTGCCCGCGGGCGTTAACTTTACGGAGCATTCACCCTGTGTTTTGTTGCCTTGACCTGAAAAAATAATCCTGGTCTTAGGTTGACGCTCATGGGCGGCTACAGGGAAGCCGTCGACCATTAGACCGCCATGTGGTTGTTTCAGGAAAAGATGCCTTACCATGACAGATTTCTCGTCAGACAGCCATTGCACTTGCAAGGATAGCGCCAGTAAATGGTCGTTGACGGTGGGTTAGATGTTTAGAAATAATTCAGATTAGTATCCGTTCGGGAATTAAATGTTTTGTCGAGGACGTCAGCGATCACACCTTGCTTTTTTTCTTGCATTTATTCTGCTTTTATTATATCTTTCAGTTCAATATTCATTATCCTGCAACGGCTTATCTGAATACATGTCAAATATAAAACATGAAACGTCCGTTAAGAGTCCTTTAGGTCCTAAAGACGCCGGGAGTGAAGTGGCGTATCTTCGTTCGAAAGTTTCCGACCTCTCCAGTTTGATAGAAATCAGTATTATTATCAATTCTACGCTTGATCTCGATGAATTAATCGCACTTGTCATGGAAAAAGCACAGTCCGTTATGAAGGCTGAAGCCAGTTCAGTGATGCTCATTCAAGAGGAGACGGATATTCTGGAATGTACCGTTGCCCTGGGAGAAGTGGGGGATGAAGTCAAAAAAATACAGTTAAAAGTGGGGGAAGGCATTGCTGGGTGGGTGGCTTTGCATGGTAAGCCGCAAATTGTCCCGGATGTCATGAAGGACCCGAGATTTTCCTCCCGAGCCGATGATTCAACCGGCTTTCAGACTCACTCCATTTTAGCAGCGCCTTTAATTGTTAAAGACAGGACCATCGGCGTGGCGGAAGTCCTTAACAGAGTCGATGGTAAAGTTTTTGATGACAGCGACTTGGAGCTGTTTTCCACGTTTTGCCGTCAGGTTGCCATGACCATTGAAAATGCCAGAGTTCACCAGTTGCAATTAGAAAAGCAGAAACTGGAGCAGGAACTTGAATCGGCGAAAATCATCCAGCAGAGTTTTATGCCGGAAGTGTTTCCGGATAATGAGGCCTACTCGATTGCTGCAAAGAGCCTTGCCGCAACGTCGGTTGGCGGCGATTTTTTTGATTTTATTGAGTTTGATGGTGAGACCGTGGGTATTGCGGTTGGGGATGTTACCGGCAAAGGGGTGCCGGCTGCCCTGTATATGGCCAGAGTCGTTAGCGATTTCAGGCTTTATACACAAATAGACAACGAACCCGGTGCGTTATTACAGTCGTTAAATAAATTATTGGTTGAACGCAGTCGGCGGGGTATGTTTGTAACCTTTCAATATGGCGTACTTAATTTTAAAAATGGGTTGTTTACCTATGGCAATGCCGGCCATCTGCCATTTATTCATATCAATAAAAAAACAAACAACATCGATTTTTTGCAGGGCGGTAAAAGTATTCCGCTTGGCATCGCACCTGAATTTTCCGTACAACCCAGTTCCGCACAACTTAATAAAGGTGATTATGTGGTTCTCATAACAGACGGTATCGTTGAAGCGAAAAATAAGCAAGGAGAGGCTTATGCATTTAAGCGTACCTTAGAAGTTCTGGCTGAGGATGCAAAAAACGCAGACGATGTCGTTGAGCACCTTTTGCATGATGTTCAAGCTTTTTCAAAAGGAACAAATCAGCATGACGATCTAACCATTTTGGCATTAAAATGGCATTAATCAAGGAAGTTTAATGATTTGAGGAGTAAAGTTATTGAACAACATAGAAATCAAGATTCCCAGTGATCCGCAATTTTTGAAAATAATAAGAAGTAGTATCACCCACGTGACCGGTTTACTGGGGTTTTCGCCGGATGCCGTGAATGCGGTGACCATTGCGGTGGACGAAGCGGTCTCAAATATTATTAAACATGCATATCATGGGAAAAAAGATGAACTGATACAGGTGAACATTAACATCCTTGATGATCGGTTGGAGATTGTGTTGCGTGATTTTGGTGAAACCGCGGATTTGGGTTCGATTAAACCGCGGAATCTGGATGAAATCCGACCGGGAGGACTCGGGGTGCATTTAATAAAAAGTACAATGGATGTCGTGATTTATGATAACTCCCTTGCAGTGGGAAATCAATTAACACTGGCAAAATATTTACCGGGAAAAGAGGGAAAATAATGTTAGAAGTAACGACGAAAAACGATAAATCAATCATAATTGTGAGTATTGAAGGTGATGTCGATTTGTACTCATCTCCAAAACTACGAACCGTTCTGCTTGAATTGACGAAAGCCAAAAAGAAATCTGTCCTCGTAGATCTTAATAATGTCAGATATATGGATAGTTCCGGTGTTGCCACATTGGTGGAGGCATTGCAGCAAATCGGTAAATACAAAGGGAAGCTTAAGTTGGCAAACTTGCGTGCCGCGGTAAAGGATGTGTTTGAACTGAGCCGTTTAGATAAAGTTTTCGATATTTATGAAACCATAAATGATGCAAAGAATGACTTTTAGCTCCAAAAGATGAAGGGATAATAATTTTTAAGCGTTATTCATGATTGAGCTACTCCGTGTTTGACCGAAAACTTGCCCCCTTATATCATTCCGGTTCCGACGGCGGCCGGATTGAGCCGGAAGCTACTTTTTCGCCAGTCTCAACGCAGGAGAATTCCTGCTAAGAGCATGCAGAAATGACAAGAAAAGGGTGTTTTCGTCAATCACAAATTAAGAACAGGCCAAGACGACGGGCAAAAATCAGTGTTCGGTTTTTTCTGAATGGTTGTGTCTGCACCGCACCAGACATCGTATTGGTGAAATTATGCATCAGGCATTCGATTGATGTGTGATTTAATGATTGGAATTTCCGGCAAGTCCGGGTTAGGTTTTTGATGGAAGTTGTAAATCGACTATTGGGTTCTGTTGGCCGCAAGGTACTTTTAATTATTGAGTATATCCGCGATGTCCATGATTTAACCAAGCAGACTTTCTATTGGGCCTTTGTTGCTCCGTTCAAAGGCAAGGGATTGAAATGGCAGAGCACCATTGAACAGATGGTGCGTATTGGTTATGAATCCGTACCAATAGTGAGCCTGATTGCTTTTTTTGTGGGGCTGATTATTGCCATGCAATCAGCGTATCAATTGAAGCAATTCGGTGCGACTATTTATGTAGCTAATCTGGTGGGTGTTTCCATTGCCCGTGAACTTGCTCCGTTGTTGACGGCCATCGTCGTTACCGGTCGCAGTGGTTCCGCAATCACGGCAGAGATCGGTACAATGAAAGTTTCCGAAGAGATAGATGCCCTAACCACCATGGGCTTTAATCCGGTAAAATTTTTAGTGGTTCCCCGTACGCTGGCCATGCTCATTATGTTACCGTGTTTGACTATCATGGCGGATTTTATTGGAATTACAGGGGGATACGTTATTTCCATGTCAACGCTCAACATAACGAGTGTGCGCTACATTAATCAGACCATCGCAGCTCTTGCTTTTAAGGATGTTTTTGGAGGATTGTTTAAGAGTTTTTTCTTTGCATTTATTATTGCAAAAATTGGCAGCCATGAGGGATTTCATGTAAAAGGTGGTGCCGAGGGTGTTGGTAAGTCGACGACCAAGTCAGTGGTGACGTCCATTTTCTTAATTATCGCTGCGGATGTTATCTGTACGGCTATTTTCTTTTCAAACATTTAATTTTAAATGTCAGAAACAATAATACAAGTTCGGGATTTGTTTGTTCGTTATGGCAGCAGAACCATATTAAACGGCGTAAATCTGGATATTTACCGGGGAGAATCGCTGATTATTCTTGGAAAATCAGGTTGTGGAAAGAGTACGCTCCTGAGACATCTTGTCGGACTTTCCCGTCCGTATAGCGGTACTATTTTAATAAAGGGGCGTGATATTGCAAAGGCCGACGAAGACGAACGCGTGGAGATTTTAAAAAAAATAGGGATGCTTTTCCAATCTGCGGCGCTGTTCAATTCCATGACGGTGGGTGACAACGTTGCTCTGCCCTTGCGCGAACATACACAGTTGGAAGAGAGTACCATAAAAATCATGACGAATATGAAGTTGGGGATGGTTGGATTGTCCGGGTTCGATAAGTTTAAACCGTCTCAACTATCCGGTGGAATGAAAAAACGTGCTGGTCTCGCCCGTGCTTTGGCCATGGATCCGGAGATTCTGTTCTGTGATGAACCGTCAGCAGGATTGGATCCGGTGGTTGCCGCCGGGTTGGATAATTTGATCCTCCAGCTCAAAAAGGCGTATAAAATGACCATCGTCATCGTAACCCATGAAATGGCATCTGTTGAGATTATCGCTGACCGCATTGCCATGATGCATGATGGGAAGATTCTCACTGTCGGTTCACTTCAGGAATTGAAAAGCATGGGGGATCCGATTATAGATCAATTTTTTAACCGCCAGCCGGACGATGAGGAAATCGATCGGGAAAGACAATTAAGCACATTAATTGGCGGTGATTAATCCAGAGGAGTATTGAATGGAATATAAGTCCAATGAAATTAAAGTAGGGTTTGTTGTTCTGGTCAGTCTTGTTTTGCTAATTGTTTTTTTGGTCTCCATTTTTGGGCTCAGTATCGGCAAAGAAACGAAAACTTATGTGACTCATCTAAACTACATTGGGGGAATTGAAAAAGGCTCGCTGGTGAAGTTTGGCGGAATGGATGTTGGGCTTGTGAAAGATGTTTCCCTGCCAAAAGGCAATGGAACAAAAATTACCATTAAATTGGAGGTGGACGAGAAAACCCCCGTGCGTACGAACTCCCGGGCCTTTATGACGTCAGTGGGGCTTATGGCAGATAAGCACATTGAGATTACGCCGGGTTCAGTGGATTCGTCATTATTACCGGCAGGCAGTCTATTAAAAAGCAAAGAAGTGCTCGGTTTCTCGCAAATGGCGGAACCGATGAGCGAAATGAGCGACAAGATGCAGGTGCTGATGGATCGGGTGATAGACATGTTTAATGATGAAAATCGCGATCATTTGGCGTCGATGATGAATAATATGGATGTTATGTTTGAAAAAGGTGGCGGTCAATTTCTGCAAATGATAAAAAATATGGATACGTTGACAGCCAATTTAGCCGATATCAGCAGCGACTTGAACCGTCTCATGGATCGCAATGGTGAAAGCTTCGATAAGACCATTTCACATTTGGAAACAACCGCACAACAAACGAGTGCGCTCATTCAGGATTTGAGAAAATCGCTGACTCAGTTCAATGCGCTTATATCCGCTAACGGTAGTAATTTGTCTGAAATTGTGGAGAACTTTCAATATGCTTCGCAAAATTTCGAAGAGTTTACAAAGATGATCAAAGCACGGCCCTGGCTTCTTATTCGTAAATCTGCTCCGCCAAAGCGAAATGTAGGTAATTGAAACGTGTGAGGAAGGAAATGAAAAAAATCAGCTTCTTTTTAATTGTTATTATCAGTTCTTTTTGGTGGTCATGCAGCGGAATTCCGCCCACGTATTATTACCGTGTAGATTATAATTTACCGGCAAAGGGTGATGCCGACAACGCAATATCGGTAACATTGGGAATTGGACGTTTCGATGCCACAGCACTTTATGAAGGCGATCGTATTGTTTATAGAAAATCACTGTACGAGGTTAATTATTATAATTACCGCAGATGGGTCGCTGCTCCGCAAAAAATTGTGACTGAAAAAATCTATTCCCATGTTAAAAAGTCAGGTTTGTTTAAAGAAGTTGTACATTTACCATCTTCAATACAACCGGACTATGTGCTTGCCGGTCAGTTACAGGCTTTTGAAGAGTGGGATGAAGGAGAAAGTTGGTTCGGCTTAGTCACCATCGAATTTACTCTCAAAGACTCTGCCGGCGGCAAAATTATTTGGGACAAAACTTTTTCGGAAAGAACCAAAGCGCAGGCCAAAAAGCCGGTGGATGTGGTGCAGGCCATTAGCCAAAGTTTGCAGACTGTAACGGTATCTGCCATCAATGAGGTTTCGCGCCTTTTAAGAAAGTCAGAGCATTGAACGCATGTGTATATTCAAGTTCCTGGCATTTTTATTGAGGTCCGCGGCTGCTTGTGAGGTTTGAGATTTAGCCGCATCTCTTTCTATAAAATTAATAAGTGAGGTTTACATGGGGATATCAACTTCATTTCGAATCTTAGTCGTTGAAGACAATGATCTTCTGCGCAAATCCATCCATGAATTGTTAATCAGAAACAAGTATTTGGCGACATCAGCGGAAAGCGCAACCGACGCATTAGAGTTGTTAGGGAGGCAGCGTTTTGATTTAGTGATTTCGGATTATAAAATGGCAGGAATGAACGGTATTGAACTTCTTCGAAAAATCAAACAATCGTGGCCCGGTACAGACGTCATTATTATCACCGCTTATGGGACCATCCCTAAAGGCGTGGAAGCGATTAAATTTGGGGCCTTCGATTATCTAACCAAACCTTTTTCAAATGAAGAATTGATTTCTCAAATTACTGCCTTGGAAGATCAATCTAAAGATGTCGCTGTACGTCAAAATCTGGAAAGCAAATTACGGCAGATGCCGGAATTTGATGCAATTGTTGGTCGTTCAGAGAAAATTATCGAGACCATGGCGATTATTTCAAAAGTCGCCAAAACCGATGCAACGGTGCTTATCTATGGTGAAAGCGGCACGGGTAAAGAACTTGTTGCAAAGTCCCTCCATGCTTTGAGTAAAAGGAATAAATGTCCTTTTATCGATATCAATTGTGGTGCGATTCCTGAAAATCTGCAAGAGAGCGAATTGTTTGGTCATAAGAAAGGTGCATTTACTAATGCCCATTTCGATAAAGTAGGTTTAATGGAAATGGCTAACGGTGGGTCGGTGTTTCTGGATGAAATCGCTGAAACATCGCATTCAACCCAGGTGAAACTGTTACGCTTTTTACAGGAGAAGGAAATACGCCGGGTAGGTGACAACCACATCCGGAAAGTCGATGTGAGGATGATCGTAGCAACGAATAAGGATTTAAAAAAGGTTGTTGCTAAAGGTACATTCCGGGAAGATTTATATTATCGCCTGAATGTGATTCCCATCTCTGTGCCGCCTTTACGGGAAAGAAAAAAGGATATTCCCATTTTAGTCGAGCATTTTATTAAAAAGTCATCTGGTATCCAAAATAATAAAGTTAAACGAATTAGCCGGCAGACCTGCTCCATGCTGCTGAATTATCCTTGGCCTGGAAATGTTAGAGAGCTTGAAAACGTGATTTACAGAGCGATGGCACTGGCAGAGTTCCCCGAAATTACACCTGAATTACTACCGGAGGAGATTCGTTCAGGCGAGGCTTTCAGCCGCCGCAATGCGCAAGCGCCTAAATTAGCGGAAATTGAATCTGAAGTGATATTGAATACTCTGAAACGCATGAATGGCCACAAAAAAAAGACAGCAATGGAGCTTGGGATTTCCAAAACAACGCTTTGGCGGAAATTAAAAGAAATAACAGATACCCAAAAGGTACGGTTTGATTTAGAGTGAAGTCGGTTTTCATGGGAGGTAAGATGAAGGACAAACATGTCATAAGAAAGCAGAATGTCCGTTTGTTTGTGAGAGGATTTTTAGTATTTCTGTTTCTGATTATCACATTTGCTCTGGCCTATAAATATTTAGAGATCGGAAAAATCGAAAATAATCCTAAACTGGCCGAACTTGAAAAATCACTTCAGGAAATTCGTGCATCGATGAACATAGACAGTATTCGGCAGTACAACATCCAAAAGGTTATGAAAATTATTGGGCGATATAATAAGACGATGCCTTCAGGGGTAAAGTACAGCATTGCCGAAGAAATTTACGAGTTGAGCACAAAATATAATAATCTGGATGTTGATCTCATCTGTGCCACCATAACTTTTGAAAGCGGCGGAACCTGGGAGCCGGAAATCGTTTCCGACGCCGGGGCGATTGGTTTAATGCAAATTTTACCGGCGACGAGTATCTGGGTTGCTTATTACGAAGGGATTACCTGGACTTCTGCGGAAGATGTGTTGTACAATCCCATCTACAATATTCGTCTCGGATGCCGTGAACTATCAACTTTTATTGATTATTACGGGTTGAAAGGTGGTCTGGCAGCTTTTTGCGGGGGAGAAAAGCAGGCGGCAGTTTGGGTAGCAAATGATAAATCCGATGAGATTCTGATGGCGGAAACAACGGATTTTATTCCCCAGGTGCTGGTGCTATATAATGAATTTAAAACATTTTCAATGTAATTGTAATTATTTATAAAAAAGACTTGCTTTTCAAACACAGTTTGTTATTTTTAGTTCAAGTAGGATAACGTAAAAAGTGATGGTAATTCGCATGAAATTGCTCGTCGCTCTTCCCGCCTTCCATTGAATGGCTCAATATGATGGAATATTACAGAGACACGCGTTAATGAATTGACACCAGTTAGCTCCGAGTTTTTATCAAATGGCTCCTGTTATAGAAAAAGCGGATTTATGTAAGAATTTTCTCTCCAGTTCCACTACAAATGTTGTTTTGAAACAGATACTCCATTTCTTTAATTCTGAAAACAATATTGAAAGCCTTATCGGCCATGTTCATCAAATCCTTTCCGATTACCTCACACTGGATGCTTTTTATGTTGGTATTTATTCTGCGGAAGAGAAAACCATAGATTGGAAAGTTATTGTTGAAAGCGGAAAACATTTTCAGAATGAAAAAAAACCGCTTGAACATGGGGTCGTCAGTCAGGTGATTCACAACCGGGAGACGGTGGTGATTAACTCGCGGTTAGATAATAAGGACACGAGCAGCTCAGCCGGAACGTCTGGAGAGAAGTCAACCCGTGCAAAAATCAGGTCGATAATCATTTCACCAATCGTTGTCCAGCAAGAGGTCTATGGAATTATTTGTTTAAAGCGAATTAATTCGAGGCCATATTTACCGGAAATTGCAGATTTAGTCGAGAATGTTTGCAGCATCATTGCCTTAAAGATAAAAAATGAAAAATTATTGCAAAAATTTAAATTTGAAAAGTCTGATTTTGCAACTATATTGGTAAACCGAGCCAAGAGGCCTCATATGACAGAGAATGAATATATGGAGAAAATCAGGTATGTGAGGGAAGTGGGGCATGAATTAAACCAGCCTTTGACAGGGATTTCAGGTTATTGTATGTTAATTAAAGAACAGGTAGGCGAAGAGCACCCCATCTATAAAGATGTGTGTGAAATAGAAAAACAGGCAAAGAGACTCGAAGAACTTACATATAAATTGCAGAGTATTGTGCAAAATGAGGAGTCTTCAGATACGGATTAATGGCGGCAAATGGAAAAAATGTTTTAATTGTTGATGACGAAGAGGTCATCAGGACCATCTGTTATCGAAGTTTGGATAAAATAGGCTTTCACGTTGAAACTGCCGAGAATGGCGTAAAAGCTCTCGAACGGATGCGTGATAAAACCTATGAGATCGTTTTCACAGATTTCAAAATGCCTATTATGGATGGGCTGGAGTTGTTAGAGCATATTAAACGTGACTTTCCCTTTTCCGAAGTCATTATTATGACCGCCTATGCGACCGTTGAAAGCGCTATCAATGCAATGAAAACAGGGGCTTATGATTTTATCCTAAAGCCCATAAAGCCAGATCAGATTCGAATCGTTGCAACGAAATGCTATGAGAAAATTCAGCTCAATGAAGAAAATAAAGCTCTGCGAATTGCAAATCAAAAATTAATTGATTTGCAGAAAATGAAAAATAAATTTATTGCTTTAACCAGCCATGAACTTCGTACACCCGTCAGTCATTTAAAAGGATATCTTGGCATCCTGAATGATGAGTACTATGATGAACTTCCAGAAGAAGAGAAAGAGCAATGTATGAAGGTTATTTTTAATGCGGTTGATGAACTGGAAGAAATTGTTGTCAGCATGCATAATCTCATACATTTGGAAAATGGCTCAACCCCGCTCAAGGTTGAATTTATTGATATGAACGAACTAATCATTGAGGTGGTCGATAGTTACAAGCCGATTATCAAAAAAAGAAAGCAGACGATTCAGTTCGATAAGTATTTCAGGGAATTGTTCGTCTCTGCTGACCGCAAGCAGATAAAAGGTATCGTCCGAGAACTGATTCAAAATGCGATTAAATATACACAAGATGGTGGTCATGTTTACGTTACCACAAAACAGGAGGGAAAATTTTGTGTTCTTAGCGTAAAAGATGATGGCATCGGAATAGAAAAAAATGAACAGGGCAAAATATTTGAAAAATTCTATGAGGTGCAAAATAGTAATTACCATAGCTCTGGAAAGAACAAATATTTAGGTGGTGGTATGGGGCTGGGGTTGCCCTCGGTAAGGGCAATTGCAGAAGCGCATGAAGGCGGCGTGAAGGTGAACAGTGAAAAAGGGCAGGGGGCCGAATTTCTCGTTTATTTGCCGCTTGCAAAAAAGCTGAATTGAATAGAATAAAATGAGAATTTAAAAAGGCTGCCTTCATGGCAGCCTTTTTTCGTTAACGTATTCTATTGGTAATATTGAGAACGGTAATCTTCAATGTTAGCTTTTTCTTTAGCTCTTGCGTACCAATTTGCAAACACCTGATTTTGTTTCTGTTTTAGAAGTTGCGTTTTCAACTGGTCTTTTTTCTTATTGTAATCTGCTTCATCAAAAGAGCTTTTTGATACTAACTGCAGCAGATAATAGCCCTTGGTTCCTTTCACCGGCGCTGAAATATCATTGGTCTTTTCCAGTGCAAACGCTGCACCAATGAAATGTGCATCCCGGCCAATACCTGTCACATACCCCTCTCTGGTGAAAGGTGTCGTTTCTTTCAAATCAAGGCTGTCTTCTTGCGCAATTTTAGAAAGGGATAACCCGTCTTGAATTTTTTTATAGAGTTCATCGGCCTTTTGACCAGCTAATTCCATTTGTTTTTCATTTTTTAATGTGGTTTTGATCGATTCTTTAACTTCTGCGAATGGCCGGATATGTTCTGGCTGAATTTCAGAGATACGATATACAAAGTATCCTTGAGACGTTTCTTTAACTTTGCCGATACTTCCGACCGGATTGTTAAAAATAAACCCGCTGGCTGATTTATCCATACCCAGGCCTGGAACAAAGCCTGAGCTTTGGGCAAAGAAGTTTGAGGTGTTTACGGTGACGCTGAAGTCTTTTGCCAGTTCTTTAAAGGCGGTTTCTTTTGCTTGCGAGGCAAAATAATCGGCGTCGTCTCGTGCTGAGTTTAACGTTTTACCCGATGCCGTGAATTTTAACAGAATATGTCTGGCTTTAATTTCCTTCTGCCCCTTGACACGTCTTTTGTCTTCAACTTTGATGATGTGCAAACCGAATGTCGATTTTACGGGTCCGATGATTTCGCCTGGTTTCGCGGCAAAGGCAGCATCTTCAAAAGATTTTACCATAGTTCCTTTTTTAAAAAATCCTAAATCACCGCCTTTATCTTTGCTACCCGGATCGTCTGAATAAATTTCTGCAAGGTCGGAGAAATTTTCTCCGTTATTTAAACGTTTAATTATTTTCTGAGCTTCTTTGTAGATTGCCGCACTGTCCTTGGCGGTGGGAACTGTGCTGAAAGTGACGTAATCGATTTTACGCATTTCGGTTTGTTTGTAGTCGTCCGGGTGTTCGTCGTAATATTTTTTCAGTATGTCATCGGTAAATTGAGATTCGTCTGTTTTGATTTTTTTGGGGTCAATGAAGATGTATTTAACCGTGACATTCTGATTTTTATTTAAGTACTCGTCTTTTATTTCATCGTCCGTTACCCTTGCAGTGGCCATGAGTCTTTGTTGAAATTTTTCATAAGGGATTGACTGGCGTAAATAATCCTCAACAGGTTTCCATTGGGGGGCAGCATTAGGGTCATTTAAAGCGGCCTGGTACTTTGCCATATCAAATTGTTTTTTGTCGTTTTGAAAGGATGGGTTGCTTTGTAAAATGGCCGGTGGTGCGTTAAAAAGCATGTAAATGATCTCATCATCGGCTGCACTGATTTTGTTTTCTTTAAAGGCTTCTTTTAAAATGACATCCTGGACAAGAGATTCCCAAATCTGGTCTCTGATAAAACTCGTTCTGTTGTCGGGTACATCTGTGCCGGTTTGGTTGCGATAACGTTGAAGTTCGCTCGTAAAGGCCTGATCGAACTGAATTGCGGAAATCTCCACACCATCCACTTTGCCGATGACCCCTTGCTTTTTTTTCAGACCGGTAAACTGCATACCCCAGTCAAAAATAATGGTGCCCACAAAAGCTAAAACCAAAATAATTAAAATGGTCTTAGTGTAGTCACGCATGTTATTCATGATACCCATAACGTTAACTTCTCCTTTGAACAAAAATATCTTTACAAATTTAGAATCCAAAATATAATTGCAAAAACCCTAAGATGCAAGGTCTTTTTATGAATTAATCTTGACATTTTGACACACTGTCGCTATATTTCATTGAATGAAATTCATAAGTATTTCATCTGAATGATAAGACATTGATTTATGGCCGAATTTAAACTCGCCGCAGATTTCAAACCGACGGGCGATCAACCTGCCGCCATCCAGGAGTTAACTGAAGGTCTTCAACGTGGGGAAAAATATCAGACCCTTTTGGGGGTCACCGGCAGTGGTAAGACATTTACAATCGCAAATGTCATCGCCAATATTGGCAAACCGGCGCTGATTATTTCACATAATAAAACACTGGCGGCTCAGCTCTATGGTGAGTTTAAAGGATTCTTTCCACAAAATGCCGTCGAATATTTCATCAGCTACTATGACTACTATCAACCGGAAGCGTACGTTCCTACGTCAGATACATACATTGCAAAAGACAGCTCCATAAATGAAGAAATAGACCGGTTGCGTTTAAAAGCAACCAGCTCCATTTTGTCTCGTAAGGATGTGATTATCGTTGCATCGGTATCTTGTATTTACGGGTTAGGAAATCCTGAGGATTATCAGCATGAGTTGGTTGTCATTAACCGGGGGGACAGAATTGATCGGGACAGACTGTTGACAAAATTGGTGGACAGTCATTACACGCGTAATGATTTCGAGTTTGTTCGCGGTACCTTTAGAGTGCGCGGCGATGTGGTAGAGATTTTCCCTGCTTACGAAGAAGTAGCTTTCCGGGTGGAGTTTTTCGGTGACGAAATTGAACAGATACATGTCATCAACACGTTAACCGGTGAAATTCTTTCTTCCCAGGAATCCGCTGCTATCTTTCCGGCAAAACATTTTTTAACACCTGAAAACAAACTAAAGCGTGCCATTAAGGCGATTCGCCTTGAACTGGAGGACCGGCTTGATTTTTTTCGCAAAAGCGGGAAGCTGCTTGAAGCGCAACGAATTGAAATGCGTACCAAATATGATCTGGAAATGCTGGAGGAATTGGGTTACTGTACAGGTGTGGAAAATTATTCCCGTCATCTTTCCGGCAGAAGAGCGGGAGAAAAGCCGTACACGCTTTTAGATTATTTTCCGAAAGATTATCTTACGATTGTCGATGAGTCGCATGCTACGATTCCGCAGATTAACGGGATGTATCACGGTGACCGTTCCCGGAAAGAAACGCTGGTTGAGCATGGTTTCAGGTTGCCTTCGGCACTGGATAACCGGCCGCTTACATTCAAAGAATTTGAAAACATGACGAACAAGATGATTTTTGTTTCCGCAACACCGGCAAACTATGAATTGGAGCATAGCAAGGGGGTGTATGTGGAACAGATCATTCGTCCCACCGGCTTAATGGACCCTGAAATAACAGTAAAACCGGTCAAACGGCAAATAGACGATCTCATAGCTGAAATCCGGATATGCGTGAGCCGCGAAGAGCGTGTTCTGGTGACGACCCTCACCAAACGCATGGCAGAAGATTTGACGGATTATCTGGCTGGGATGGACATTCGGGTGAGGTATCTGCATTCGGAAATCGATGCATTGAAGCGGGTTGAAATTTTACGGGATTTGCGCCTTGCAGAATTCGATGTACTGGTCGGTGTAAATTTATTGCGGGAAGGTCTGGATTTGCCGGAAGTTTCCCTCGTGGCCGTACTCGATGCAGATAAGGAAGGGTTTTTACGCTCCGAACGTTCATTAATGCAAATAGCCGGAAGGGCCGCACGCCATGTTTCCGGAAAGGTCATTTTCTATGCGGACAAAATAACAGATTCCATGCACAAAACAATTGAAGAAACGAACCGCAGAAGGAAAGTCCAGAGGGATTATAATCTAAAGCATGGTATTGAGCCAAAATCAATTTACAAGTCTTATGAACAGGTTTTGAACTCCACCCGCGTTGCAGATGTGAAAACTGAAAAGTGGGGTAAAGAAAAAGGCCGCACGGTTGAAGGAAGGCAATGGAAGAAAATGACGCCGCTGGAAAAAGAAGAAATCCTCGATCGCGTCGAAAGGGAGATGCTGGACGCGGCGAGAAAGTTGGAATTTGAACGCGCGGCTGAACTGCGCGATGAAATCGATCGTTTAACCGGAAAAAAGAAATACACCTGGAAAAATGCCTGAAAAGAATCAAAAATATTTTGCCGTCATCGGCGATTTGGTTGCCTCACGTCAAATGGAACCGGACTTGCGAAACGAGGTGCAAAAGCAATTTCATGCGGTTTTGAAAAAGGTGAACGAGGAATTTAGGGAGGATATTGCCTCTTTGTTTCTCATAACCGCCGGCGATGAAATGCAGGGAATTTTGTTTCGCCCGGATCATTGTTATGACATGTTGCGAAAAATTCAGTTGGCTTTGGCGCCAACGCAAATTGTTTTCGGACTCGGGTATGGTGAAATTATGACTGAACTCGGGGAGTATGCCATTGGCTCAGATGGCCCTGCTTTGCACCGGGCACGACAAGCTCTCACTGAGGCTAAAGAGGAGCGTAAAGCGTACGGTAAATCAATCTTGCGGGAGGTTAAAATCAACTCCGGCAATCATGAGTTTGATGCGGTTATGAACGCGTTGCTCCTAGCGCTGTCTGTGTTGAAAGATAGTTGGTCTGAGAATCAAAGGGAAATCGTCCATTTGCTTGAACAGGGAAAAGCGGTAAAGCAGATTTCGGAGATTCTTTCTGTTCCCCAGTCAAATATCAGCAGAACCATTGAGGTTGTTCACTTTCGTGAATTTGTGCAACTGGTGGACGGTGTAAAAATACTCTTTACTGCCGGATATGAGAAAATAGGCAGTTATCAAAAAAACGATAACTAAG
>CAYVXE010000032.1:0-41537 GCA_964455375.1 uncultured Calditrichaceae bacterium | reverse complement strand
TTCTTTGGACGCATAAATCACCAGGTTTTTGGGTTAATTGGTCACTTTTTGGCAAATTAAACATTTATAAAATAATAATCAACACTTTAATTAACAATACCTTATATGTTTTTTCAGTGACGACTAAAGTAACGTTTGTTTCTCCGAAGTTTATATCTGCCTTATTTATATGTTTGAACTTTACGAGAAAGGTAAGTTAATAAATTTTTGTGTATTGAGCTATATATATAGTAAATCAGCCGAATTAAATCAATTAAAATAAGCAGAATTAGTTATCTTGCTAATACTTGCACGAAAACATAATATGTGTGTCGTGCATGTATAGACGTTTCTTTAAACCTGAATTATTCAAACGATTCTAAAACATTATAATTTTTGCTTAATAAACTCACAAAGCCCACGAAGGGAATAAGCTGAAATAGATTAATTTAGAAGACACTTTGAGAGCTTGGTGTCCTTTGTGAGAATGATTTAAAAAATTTCGTCATAATAACTCAGTATTACCGTGATAACAGGCCCAAGTATATGTTTGTTTTAGTATTAAGCATCTTTCAAAGTACAGGGCTTATCGTTCCGCCTTCAGGCGGTCCGGCACAGGCTGGCGTTTACGCGAGAAACCACTGAAGTGTGAACTACAAACTTATCCGGCAACCTGAATAATTACCTTTTAAAGAAAATTCATGAATAATCGAAGTTAAAAAAGAAATTCTTACAGACAAGCAATCCCATCTTTCCGGATTTCTCCCCGATTGTTGCCGGGTCTAAGTGGCAAGGCAGAAGAAACAGTCATAACTCAATCCGTACATGGTGTCGACGTTGTCGAGTGTGGGTACGTTGTATCAGGTGAGACATAAAGGCAAAGATAGTTGAGCAGTAAGACAATACTGCATGAAAAAAACGTTCTACCTACTCGGGCTTCAAAATAAGTCCCTCGCTGCTGTGCCCGTTCATTTTAACCGTAATCGGATTTTCAAAACGCAGACGTTTGGTGTACGTCATTTCTTCAAACGGTCTAATGGTAGAAAGCCAATCCCAGTCAATTTTATTTTTGGAATTTTGGCCAATGGTAAAATAACCAATTCTGAATGACGTCAGATTGTGAAAGAAATGTGAACCCTGTGAGGGTGAAACTACAAAATCTTCAAAGCCCGCTTCGACGATCACTTTTGCACCGGATATCTGTTCCCATTTCACTGGAATGCCCAGGAACGGATCCAAAGTCCCCCATCTACCCACGCCGATCAACAGATACGGACGACTTTCATTTAACAATTTAAGATTAAACCTGTGTACTTCATTAGCCACTTCTCTGCTTTTCAGGCGATTAAATTTATTGATATCCACAAACACAATGTCGCAAATATCGTCTACCGAGCCATTGCCCAATACGTTGTCGCTCTGGCAAAGAACTTTTTCGGGATCGGAAACCGTCACATCGAGAGAATCAACCTCATGCTTCAACACCAGCGGCCGCATCTGCAGCAGACCGAACTCGGCGGGGCTTCCCTTCGGTACGGACAGGTTGGCGGCAAATTCAATCTCAACCGGCATCCCCATGGCCCAGGTCCCAATATCCAGTAATATTTCAAGAATTTCGGGAAGTTGAAAAAGTTTGTGCTTTAATATGGGCGCCATGGTAACGATTCGATAACCGATTCTGGAAATACCATCATAAATGGCGTAATTTTCGTGTGAATACGTGGACCCGACAAATTTAAGGGTGCCATCCTTTTCAGCAACCTCCAGGTTGCATTTCTGCAACATGCCATCACAGCAGACCAGGCTTTCTTCCGAAAATGCACTCAAGTTTAGGGCATAGAAAGACTGCTGATTATGTCTCAGGGATTCTTCCACGGTGTTAAACTGAGGTAAAATGTTGGGATATTTGGGACTGAATTTAACGGTTTCACCGCCATCAAAAACCGTTTTGCCTAAGCCGAGTGCCACCGACACAATGCCATCTTTGGATGTTTGCGGGTCGACAGGATAGAAATTGTAAGATTTGCCTGCCCCCGAAATATCGGGATAGAAAAGATCATGATGCCTTGAACCAACCAATTTTTGAATGACAATGGCCATCTTTTCCTCTTCGAGCCGGTACGATGTAACTTCAAAATAGCTCTTGGCATTCTGATAAAATGTCGATGCATAGACCATTTTTATGGTTGTGAGCAGTTGGTTCAAACGAATGGAAAGATTCCGGTCGTTATTGGGAATCATCAGAGTGCTGTAAACACCGGCAAACGGGAAATATTGAGAATCTTCCAGCAAGCTGGAGGAACGCACGGCTAACGGTATTTGCACCAGTTGCAGGAAATCCCGCAATCCGTCAACAATATCCGCGGAAAAATGTTCTGCCTCGACGAAACGATATCTTATTTCTTCATCGTTGGTTGCATTAAGCGCGAAATCCCGTAAATCATTATCGTCAAGAAATCGGTCAAAAACATCCGTAGCGATGACCAACGCCGGTGGTGTGAATATCTTAACGCCGTCGAAGCGGTTATTGATTTTAAAATTGTAGAGAAGCTTGTTCAGGAAACTCAAGCCCCGGGCTTTACCGCCTAATGATCCACCCCCAATGCGTGCAAGGCTGGTTTGCGGATAAAACGCTTCCTTTTTGAAATCGGTAATAATCCCTCTCTGCCGGTTTCGCCGGTACTCATTAACCGATGAAATCAACTTTTCCCGCAATGCTTTTACCGAATCGAAATCAGAGACTTTTACCGGTCGCAGTTTATGCGCCAAACCAAACTCCGTTCGAGCCTTCAACCAATTGGAAAAATGGTTTCTTTCACTATGGTAGCGGATACTTTCTTCGGGGACGATATACAATTGTTTTTCAAGTGACTTTAGATTCGTGGCCCGGCCTACTTCAGCACCGCTGGGCAACCTGAAAACAAAATCCCCAAAACCGAAATGCTCCAGCATAAAATCACTTAATTGATGCAACAAAGTCGGCGACCCTTTCAGCGCAAATGATGCACCGATTTCATACGCCTTTTTTTCAAATTCTCTGGAATCTGATTGCAGCAATATCGGAACATCCTGATGTTGTTTCTTTACATTTTTGGCAAACTTTAACCCTGCTTTCGGATCATCTACCCCATGACGCTTAAAGTCAATATCGGAAATGACGCCTAAGATATAGTCATTGTATTTCGTAAAGAATTGCCACGCATCATCGTAATTGGTAAATAATAGAATCTTCGGTCTGGCACGCATGCGCAGGAATTTGTGCGACAAATTAACGCCTTCTCCAATTAATCTGCGCTGGTGATTAAACAATTCCATGTAGAGCATCGGCAAAAAAGAGGAATAATATTGCACGCGGTCTTCAATGATAATCATGGACTGCACACCGACCATGCGGGTGTCATGATCAACATTCATCCGGTCTTCGAGTATTTTAATGATAGCGATGAGGAGCCGGAAGTCCCCTTGCCACACGAACACTTCATCGAAAACAGCGGCGTTTTTATAAAGCAGCATCTCTGAAAGCTCACGATGATCGTAAGCCAGCAAAACGATTGGGATTCCAAGGTCGGATTCCTTGACCATTTTTGCAAATTCATAACATTGCATATCTTCAATATGTAATGTGCTAATGATTAAATCAAAGCGCTTTTCCTCCTTTGCCAGTTCCATCGCTTCTTTCGCACTGGACGCTCTGGTCAATTCAGGTGAATGCGATAAGTGCAGCTCCTGATATTCTTCACGGATCAGTTCATAGAGGCGGCCGTCCTCTTCCAACAAAAAGAGATCGTACAAACTTGACACTAAAAGAATATTCCGTATTCGAAACCGCATCAGATTCTGAAAAACCTGAAAACGGGAAGAATATCCTTGTTCTAACCAGTACGGGTTAAAAACCGCGTTTTTTTCATCTTTTTGCATGTAGGAACAACCTTTGAGGGTAGAGAATAAAATAGAGAAATCGGAGCGATCTGCGATCACTCCGATTTGATTTGAAACATCGTTGAATGAAACAGATTTTACACGATACCCTGATCCATCATAGCATCAGCGACTTTCAGGAAACCACCGATATTGGCGCCATTAACGTAATTGCCCGGCGTACCAAATCGTTCGGACATCTCCATGCACGTTTTATGAATACTCTTCATAATCTGGTGCAATTTCTTGTCGACTTCCTCTCTGCTCCAGGGTAAACGCATACTATTTTGCGTCATCTCCAACCCTGAAACTGCGACGCCACCTGCATTTGCAGCTTTGGCCGGTCCGAAAAGAATACCAGCATCCAGAAATAGTTTCACCCCGTCCAGCGCTGTCGGCATATTTGCTCCTTCGCTCACAACGTAAACGCCATTGTTCAAAAGATTTTGTGCATCGATGGCATCGATTTCATTCTGCGTTGCACTGGGGAAAGCGCAGTCCGCTTTGTGGTTCCAAATTTCATTATGATCCGCAGAAGGATCCGCTGGAGTAAAAACAACGTTAGAATATTTTTCAGCATATTCCTTAATTCTGCCGCGACGAATATTCTTGAGTTCCTTCACAAATTCAACTTTCTCTTCATTGATACCGGCCGCATCGTAAATATAACCACTTGAGTCCGACATGGTGACCACTTTACCGCCCAACTGATTGATTTTTTCCACCGTAAATTGAGCCACATTTCCACTACCGGAGACCAGGCAGGTTTTACCTTCCAGAGTTTCATGACGCGTGTTCAGCATTTCAGAGGCAAAATAAACAGAGCCGTAGCCGGTGGCTTCAGGCCGGATGAGAGAGCCACCCCAGTTCAGGCCTTTCCCTGTAAGAACACCGGTAAATTCATTGCGCAATCTTTTGTATTGACCAAAAAGATAGCCAATTTCCCTGCCACCGACGCCGATATCACCGGCCGGGACATCGGTGTCCGCCCCAATGTGGCGGAACAGTTCAGTCATAAAACTCTGACAAAAACGCATGACTTCATTGTCACTTTTGCCTTTCGGATCAAAATCGGATCCGCCTTTTCCACCGCCCATCGGTAACGTCGTCAAACTATTTTTAAAGACTTGTTCAAACGCCAGAAATTTTAGGATGCCCAGATTTACGGACGGGTGAAACCGCAACCCACCTTTGTAAGGCCCGATGGCACTGTTCATCTCTATTCTAAATCCGCGGTTGACCTGAACTATGCCCTGATCGTCCACCCAGGGTACACGAAACATGAGCACTCGCTCCGGTTCAATCATGCGTTCCAGTATTTTAGCAGAACGGTATTCCGGATGTCGTTCTAAAACCAAAACCAATGATTCCACAACTTCTTCAACAGCCTGATGGAATTCCGGCTCACTTGGATTTTTTGCTTTTACATGAGCCATTAATTCTTGAGAATAATCGGACATAACTCCTCCATGTTGTTAAACGTTTAATAAATTTCACGTGCGATTTCCTTATCAAATTCTATACCAAAACAATCTGATTGGCTAACTTTTTCAAGGAACCAAATAACATACTGATTTTATTACGTCTAACCAAAACAAACATTTTATTTTGGTCAAGATAATTATATTTTTTCTTATTTTTAAGAAAAAAAGAGCTCATATTCTTATTTTCAATCAAACGGCTCGTCAAGACGACTCAATCATAAACCTTCATCTTGTGTTCTTATGAGATAAACATCCTCGCTTCACCTTTTCTTCCCAGCAAAAAAACAGAAAATAAGCAAAAAATCGGAAGGCTATCTGCCACCGGTTGAAAAATCAACTTTAGGTGCTTTCTCCGCCCCTTCCGCCGCTTGAAAATATGGCCGCTTCTGAAAACCGAACATGCCGGCGAACAAGACCGTGGGGAATGTGCGAATACTCTCATTGTATTGCGCCACTGCTTGATTAAAACGACGGCGCTCAACTGCAATGCGATTTTCGGTGCCTTCTAATTGATCCTGCAAACGGATGAAATTTGCATTTGCCTTCAAATCCGGATATTTTTCAATGGTCACCAACAAACGGCCCAACGCACCGCTCAGTTGATTTTGTGCGTTTTGAAACTGCTGAAAAAGTTGAGGATTTTGTAGTAACTTGCCCGGATCGATATTGATTTGCGGACGGGTGGCACTTGCCCGCGCCTGTACAACCGCTTCCAGCGTACCTTTTTCATGCGAGGCGTAGCCTTTCACGGTGGCAACAAGATTTGGAATTAAATCGGCTCTTCTCTGATATTGGTTCTGTACCTGTGCCCAGGATTTGTTAATATTGATGTCTTGTTTAACAATATTGTTATAGGTTCTGGTTAATGATGAATAAATCATAAAGCCTAAAATAAACAGCACAGCAATGATGCCAAGAAAAATTTTCATACCTTTACTCATCGAACACCTCCTGCATTTTTACGATAATTTGCCATTTACAATCTGTCAACCATTTCAACTAAATTCTTAATTTCATGAATATAATCCATGGTTATCTCTTGAAGCTGACGTTTAGAGCCGTGCCAGGTTCCATGTTTTACGTTTAAAACATGCGTGAAAATATCTTTTTTCAACCCGAATTCTTTACTTGCAGCATCAAAAATCAGTGCCTTTTCTTTTGGGATATTGACATCTTTCAAGTGCAGCAATCCCTGGAAAATCGACACAAATGTAGCAACCGATGTTGCCAGCAACTGTCTCAATTGCTCCCGGTCATTGCCTGCCTGTAAAAAACCGTTGCGTAAGTAAATGAGTTTGCCCCGCAATTCTCTTTCTAACTGAAGTCTTAAGTCTTTCTTTTCAATTTGAATATCATTTAAGAAGTCTTCCCCAAACACGGTTTTATGAAACAGTTTCATATCGAGAAACTCCAGAGGAAATGTATCGAGAGAAGACAGAATATATTCCTTTGTCAAAAACAGGGGCAGCGCGACATTTTGTTTACGCCATTTGGGAACAAGCGGCAGGGCCTTATCCAATGCATCAATTCCATTTTGGGTTAAGATGACCAAAAAATTAATATCGGATTTTCGGGCAACGTACTCCCCTCTTGCTCCACTCCCGTACAAAACCACGGCCTGCAGCTCAGCCGGATAGGCAGATTGGCAATCATTCACAAATTCTGTAAAAATCTGTTCAGGTGAATCTGGTATTTTAGACACTTGGGTCTCCCTTATAATTCAGAAATAACAAGACTAAAAAACACAATGCCAAAGATTTATAATGGCCGAATATAAATTCGATTGATCTAAAAATACATCCTCTAAAATTAAAACAAATTCAACCTTCAATGGCCAAAAATCTGTGTCCACTCCGTGGCCAAAGGCAACTCATTGAAATGTCAATAGCCACCGCCGGCACCGCCACCACCGCTCATACCGCCACCAAATCCACCAAAACCACCTCCGAAGCCGCCGCCTCCACCGAACCCGCCACCGCGGTTGCCGCCCCCACCCATCATGCTACCCAAAAACAACCATGGTAAAATACCGCCGCGGCCGCGACCGCCACGACCACCACGGAAAAATAAAAAAATCAAGGCAAATAAGAGAAGTTTTATGAGGCCGCTACTACTGCTCCTGCGGGATGTACGCTGGCCGACTGCCGGAACCCGTTCCACTCCGGTTATTTGAACACCGGCATCTTTCGCGATAATACCGGCCACAGCAAGGGTACCTGCCAACAATCCTTCACCATACTGACCTTTTTTAAAAAACGGAAAAACATAGCGGTCGCGAATCTCTCCCGCAAGTCCATCCGGGATAATTCCTTCAAGTCCATAACCGACTTCAATTCTGAATTTTCGATCTTTTGTTACTTGCAACAAGAGCACGCCATTGTCTTTCCCCTGCGAACCGATCTTCCAGGCTTCAAACAATTTGTTGGCATACTCATTATAATCTTCATCTCCGGTGGTTTCAATGGTTGCGACGGCTATTTCTGATCCCGTCTTTCTTTTCACCTCACGGCAAACAGTATCAATTTTACGCTCAATCTCAGGTGCAATAACGCCGGCAAAATCATTTACAAAACCCACCGGCTTCGGGAACTGCGTTTGAGCAAAAACGAATCCACCTAAGATTAAAGTAAAAGAAAATAAAAAAAATATTAAAAAAACAATTTTTTGTCGTTTCAATTTTGAGGCTCCTCTGCCTTTACACGAACTTTTTTCCATTCCCATCCAAAAAGGGCTGTTCCCAATCTTCTGGTCCAATGACGCTTTACCATTTTTCGTTTAAGCCAATTCGTCTTTTTATGGTGATGAACCCTTAGACCGGTTTCTTTAAAAGAAGGAATCTGTACCAAAGGCAACGGCTCATTCTCGCTTATGCTGTCCTTTAGCTTTTGCTCTTCTTCGTACAGTTCATTTATACTGCAAATACCTTTTCTAACCAATAGATTCACAAGCGCTTCTTTTGAAATTAAATCAGCAATCCGGTCTGAAGCATCATTGTTTTCATTATAGTTTCGTTGGTTATCATCGATGTCTTTATGCATTTATAAAGCTAATCCTGTTTTTTAAACTCACTAATAATTGGACTTATCCTCCCAGTTACATAAATGATAAACTACACAATTTGTGCAATCCGGTCTCTTGGCTTTACAGGTGTACCGACCGTGCCACTGAATGAGAATATTCGCACGATGCCACTTCTCTTCAGGTAATAGTTCACAAAGCTTTTGTTCAATTTTGTCCGGATTCTTAACATCGGAAACCACACCTATGCGGTTTGAAACGCGCAGCGTATGAGTATCGACACCAATGGCAGGAATTCCCATGGCGTTCGATAAAACGATATTAGCCGTCTTCCGGCCTACACCCGGCAGAGTTACAAGTTCTTCGACGCTTGGTGGAATTGCCCCGTTGTGTTTTTCCAGCAGCATTGCACAGCAAGCTTTGACATTCTTTGCCTTATTCCGGTAAAATCCCGTCGAGCGAATGCCATCTTCCAACTGAGAAATATCCGCTTCTACAAATGCTTGCGGTGTGGGATATTTTTTAAACAACCCCTCCGTCACACGGTTGACCCGCTCATCGGTTGATTGGGCGGCAAGGATTGTGGCAATGAGTAATTGGAATGGCGTTTCAAAGTTCAATTCCTGGCGGGCATCGGGATAAGCGGCGTCTAATTTATCAACAACATCTAATAATATTTTGGGGGTTATTTCCGTCAAAAAAAACCTCAATTTCTTTGAATAAAGACATCGAATTTATTTGTTTAAATCGCAAAAGTCAAGAGAATTATATTCGTAAAACAGAAGAGATAAAAACCTTTTTTCTCCTTGCTTACTGATACACAGCTTACGTAAAAATATTCATTAAAAGATAGAGGAATCTGTAATAGTGTTGGTGTTTCCTTTAATCAAAAATCGACATTCGTTATTCCTTGTGCTGAAATCAATTTCAGTGTCCAGACCTTTCGACTCCACTTCGTTCCGCTCAAGGAGACAAAAGAAAAGTGACTCTGTAGCGTGGACTTCAGCCCGCGATGATAAAAAACTGGTTTGAGGAGGTACAGAGCATCGATGCCACTACCCTGCGTGAGCATTTCATCAAACACCGGGGGACACCAAAAAGTTGGTGACAGATAGTTCAACTCTCGCAAAGAGCGCGAAGAGCGCAGAGAATTTACAATCGTTGCTAAGTCAGTGACTGAAGGCCTCAAGCAATTACCCTCTATGCTCAGTCGCTATGTTCATTCGAAGTTGAAACTTTCCAACAAGTATGTTCCAAAATAGAAATTTTGAAACAAGAAGCAAAAACCGACTGGCAAAAATACCAAAATACTGGACTACTGATTACACAGATACAAACGGATTAAACAAATTACACCGGTTTTAACTTGCACGTATCATAAATATTTTTATTTTTTCTAAAGAATAAATCTGTGAGAATCCTTTACATCTTTTAAGTCTGTATGCTAAGCTTTTACGGTTTGACCACTATAGAATTAGCAGGATTTAACCCATAAGGAAGTCGCATTATGCCAATTTATCTACAATATTACTTTTGGCTCATTTCAGTCTCAATTTTTTGTTTTATTCTCGAACGACTTTCACCATGGCGCCCACAACAGAAAGTGCTGCGCAAAGGCATCTGGCAGGATGTTTTCTGGCTGGCCTTTAACGGACATTATCTGGGACTCATTCTCGCCGTGCTTAGCGGATATGCCATTCAGCATTTCAACAGTTTTTTGTATCAATTAGGCTTACCGGTTCCCGAATCTCTCGCCATCATGAGCGGGACACCGCTCTGGGTGCAATTTATAGTATTTTTTATTCTTAAAGATTTTATTGAGTGGAATATTCATAGAATGTTACATATTGTACCATGGTTATGGGAATTTCATAAACTCCACCACAGTATTGAAGAACTGGACTGGATTGGAAACTTCCGTTTTCATTGGGGTGAAGTGATCGTCTATAAGACGCTATCTTATTTGCCGCTGGTGATCTTAGGAATTGACGGTAAGGTCATCCTTATCATTGCAATCATCGGAACACTGATGCAGGATCTCAATCATTCTAATTTGCCTATCAATTGGGGGCCGCTGAGATATGTTTTCAATTCGGCAAAAATGCACGTATGGCACCATGATGTGGAACTGCACGGCAAGGGCGGCCAGAATTTCGGAATCGTTTTGAGTGTCTGGGATTGGCTGTTTGGCACCGTGTACTGGCCGAAAGATCAGGAAGAGCCACAAAAGCTGGGCTTTCAGGGAATGGAAACGTATCCGGAAGGAGTACCGGGGCGGATTGTTTATCCATTTTGGAAACGTCGATAACGAGTCACCGCAATCTGCGAAACAATCATTCCCGCAAAAATAAAAATACAACCGGTTACTGCTTGCAAAGACAGGATTTCATCTAACAGTAACCAGCCACCCAACGCAGCAAACACACCTTCGAGGCTGAGAATAATGACCACGTGTGCCGGTGGTACTTTTCTTTGAGCTACAACTTGTAAAGTAAAGGCAATGCCGACCGAAAAAACACCCCCATACAATATCGGGACGGCAGCCGCCCAAATTTCTTCCAAAGAAAAGTGCTCCAGAAACAACGCAGTGAGCAAACTGAGAACGGCACACACCGCATATTGAATTGCGGACAATTTATATGAATCCATTTGCGGTGAAAGCCAACCTAAAACATGCACATGCCCGGCCCAAAAGAAAGCGCCAACAAACACTAAAAAGTCTCCAAGATTAATCGCGGCCGCTTCATGCGTGGAAAGGAGATACAATCCCAAAGTGGCCAATATTGCTCCAAACCAGGTACCAGGCAATACTTTTTGCTTCCAGAGCAGACCCAAGATGGGTACGATAATAACATAGAGCCCGGTGATGAATCCCGCTTTCCCTGCCGTCGTATACACGATGCCGATCTGTTGCAGAGAGGATGCGCCAAACAAAACGCCTCCTGCCAAAAAACTTCCAACAAACACACCCTTTGAAAGCGGCAAAGACGGTGTCTGTCGTTTCCTTTTATTAATTAAAATCAGAGGAAGCAGAGACAAACTACCCAGAGCAAAACGAATTCCGTTAAACACGAGCGGTCCAACGTGTTGCATTCCTGCACGTTGAGCAACAAATGCAAATCCCCAGATCGCCGCTGCTAAGAAAAGCAGGCTATCCGATTTTAAGACCCTTACATCGAGATTATGATCCATACATGGCACTTATTCTTTTTGGCAATTTTGACTTTTTGTGTTCTCTGCTTGATGGCATTCAGAATTTCCGGAAGATCGTTTTTTTGCACCTGTTTAATCAGAATAATAGGCGTAGGAAAGAGCGGCTTTATTTCAGCCTGGTAGGTTAGAACTGTACCTGTAGAATCGTCGGCACCTTGCAGCAGCCAACTCCCTCGAAACACTTTGAAATCACCTTTCATCTTTTCGAAGTCAATCCGCTGTAAATACTTTTCCTGCACTCGTAACTGCACTCTTGCAGTAATTTGAAAGATAGAAATTCCTGTTCGGGCTACTTGTTTAATAATTTTAGCATCTCCCTCATTTTTCAAAAGTTCGCTGTGCAGCATTTTCGGAATGAATTTGTATAGATGATTATAATCGGTCAGAACAATCCAGATGTCTTCGGGCTGACAGGGGATAAAAAGTTTAGCTTCAACAGAGACAACACCATTTTCTAAACTAGTAAGACTCACTTGAACATTGCCTTTTTGTAAATCAGGCTGGGCATGAATTGTACTTTGACAAAATACAAAGCAAATAACCAGAACAATTATTTTTGCTGTTTTCAAAAACATAAATGTGTACGAAAAGTTAGTCTGGATTATTATTTAACATTAATTCATTTGCAACAGAAAACTTCGATTAAAAAGAAGACCGGATTTATGCGGAGATTTCTGTATAGACGGATAGAATCTACCCAACTTTATGTATTAAGCCACTTAGATTCAATCTTAATTTTCACAATGAAGTGACCTAAACAGAATGAAGATTTTTAATTATACGAAAATATTCGTAAAACAAAAAGACAATATTGCCAATTTTCACAAAATGAAGATCCTGGGGAATTCTTTGATTAAAACAAAGGCTTGTATCCGGTTTCGGCATATCAAAAAATGGATATAAAAAAGCAGGGAACCAGTTGTGGTTCCCTGCTCACCAGAAAGGAGGGTGTAAAATTATTTTGTTAGCAGCATTTTTTGAGCAATGGTTGCACCACGACTCGTTTTTAACCGATAAAAATACATTCCACTGGGCAATCCTGCAGCATCAAATTTAACAACGTGCTCACCGGCAGTTCTCACACCATTCACCAGCGTCTGCACTTGTTGGCCCAGAAGATTAAAAACGCTCAGCTCCACCTGCATGTCTTCCGGCAAAGCATAGCGAATCGTCGTTGACGGATTAAACGGATTGGGGTAATTCTGCAACAACGTAAATTCCGTTGGAACACCTGTTGAGCGATCTTCAACACTGGTGGGACGCGCCCCCACGGTATATGCAACCGGAAAGACGCCACCCGTGATGAGGCCCTGATCATTGCCGGTGCCGGTGATTCCATCTTGCTGTAAATCAACGACCCAGATTGTGCTGCCGGTTTGATCCGTAAAGTGATAGTAGATCTTACTATCATCATTTGAAAATGACGGACTACCCGGAGACGTAAAATTAAACGTAATGTCACCCGTTGCACCGGTATTTAAATTAACGCCGAGCACCGTCACATCTCCATTTTCATCGATGAAATCCAGGGCGATAATATTATCATTATTTGACGAAAAAACCGGGTTGCCGATATTGATTCCGGGAGGTTGAGGAGGGAAAAGCCTGTCGATAGCGCCATCACTTGTACGCAAAAGGTTGATATCCCAGTAGCCTGTGGTATCACCGGTGGCATTTACGATAATATTAAATGCATCATACATTAATATATCATTTTCCGATGCCCAATCGATACGGTCAGGAAAAAGAACATTGCCGGTTGTGATTCCTTCCGCAGTCGTTGGTGTATATAACTGAATCATCTTGTCGCTTGCACCACTCGCATCGTTTAAGTCAAAAACATACATGACAGGTTCCGAAAATGTAGTGGTTGCCGCAAGAAATTGTCCGTTGGGTGAAATGGAAATGTTCGAAAAGCCACCGGATGTCGTAAGTTGCTGGTCGTTACTGCCATCAGAGCGCATAACGTGCACGTTATTTGTATTATCAACATAAAAAATAAAATCGCCGTCGTCGGTCACAGACGGGCGACTAAAAAGGCTATTTGCTGAAATCTGTACAAATCCCTGTGTAGACGGTTGGTAACGCACAAGCGCACCTGAACCGGCGTCGATGAATGCAACAAACTCGTCCCCCACAACCGGAGGCAAATCTGCAGGAGGCGGTGTGCCGCCACCATCAAAAATTTCCACCGTATCGAAAGCCTGCGCTGCAGCGGTTGCAGCGGCCCCGGCCCCGGATGTTCCGGCGCCAAACACGTCATCAACCGCTTTCAGAACGGCCAGTCGGCAGTCGATGAATTGTGAATTCCTGGTGATGTATTTCGTCAAAGCCTGATAGTACACCTGCCCGGCTTGATCACGACCGACCGCAGGATTTGTGGCGAAAAGAAAAAATGCCCGGTTTGGGATACCGCTGTTTATGTGCACACCCCCATTATCACCTTGCGGTGTATTGGGAAGATTTTGAAACTCGCTCATTCGTGTTGGCTGCTGTCCGTTTAACGCCACATTTGCGGCGCCGGGATCTTCCATGTTCCGCAAAACATCTCCGGGAATATTGGGCGTCGTCACATCTTCCCCCAAAAACCAATTGCTATTTTCTCCCTTCACCCAGAACTCGAACAGCACCCCGAACACATCTGCAAAGGATTCATTCAGGGCACCTGCTTGGTTTTCATACACCAAATTTGCCGTGCGTTCAATAACCCCGTGAGTCATTTCATGCGCCGTTACATCCAAGGATTCAGCCAAATCGCTGAACATGACGCCATCGCCATTGCCAAACACCATTAACTGACCATTCCAGAAGGCATTGTTAAAATTTTGCTTGAAGTTCACCACCAGGTTCATGGTGGAACCCTGACCATCGATAGCATTGCGGTTAAATACCTGTTTGTAAAAATCATAAACGAGTGCACCATTTGCAGATGCAGAAACAGCCGGTTTATTATTCCAGCTATTGACGTCGTTCGATGTCACAAAAAACAAGGTACTGTCTGCATTACGTGCATCCAGGGTGTAAATAACCCCTTTTCCATCTTGCGGAATGGTGGAGGCACCGGCGTTAAACATTGGTTTAGAGGCATTGAGCATCAAAAAGTCACTTCCGATCTGGTAAACATTTAACGTTCGCGTTTGATTGGACAAATCAAACCCGCTGCCGGTCACCGGACCCTCTGCCATAATGTGATTGTACTGTTTCAAAATCTCACCTGATTCTGCATCTACAAACGTGTACCAGTTTTCAGCTAATCCCCGACTACCCTGAATCAGCCACGTGAGATGCGCTGTTTCATCATCATCGATGTAAATCAGCTTGCGTGCCTTGACCTCACCAAACTGCCGTTGAAGACGCTGCCGGGCCAATTGCATTGCCGATTGTTGGGAAATTCCATTTTGTGGAATCCCGCGTAATTTCATAGTGGGCAGGAAACGACCGTTAAACGCATTGACCACACCATCCTTATTTACATGCACCCGAACATCCCGGGCCCAGACTTCCAGCCCCTGATACATTTGTTGATAACGAAAATGCATTAGGCCGTACTTATCCTGTTCACTGTCAATAAGCTGGAATTCTGTGACCGGGTCAAAAATTTGTAAAAGCGCACTATTTTCCTGCAGAAAACTCATGGCCACTTCGGTGGCGCTGTTCAATGTCAATTGGCTGCCTTTCTTGGAAGAGGTCTCCTGTAATTTATCACCACGTATAAAAATTGGCACTGAGTTTACGTCATCCCAATGAATCGACAACGAACCCCGGCTGATTTGTTCGAGACGCTGCATCGCCCGATCACGTGGAGACAAGCTGCGTCCGGAAGAACCGGTCTGCGCCTGAGCTTTCAAATTGGCAACATTCCTGGACAGCTTTTTTATATCTGTTTGAAAGGCCGTCCTTTCTTCCGATGCACCTGTTTTCTTTTGGTGTCGCTGCCATTTTTGTTTAAATGGCTTTTCGCCATTTGCATTAGCAGATTTTTTAAACTGACTTGCAGTATTCATTAAAAACAAGCATGACAATACGAGAATTAGAAATAAAGCAACTCTTTTGGTAACATGAATCATGGGTGCCTCCTTTGGTTGATTTAATGATGTGTTTTTTAGAACTGAAAGTTCGACAACGCTCAGTATGAAAATTTATTTAAATTCGAATTTTTCGACAGTGTCGTTAGCCGTACGAATAACCTTACGGTGCCATGGTTTCACAAAATCGCTGGACATCTTTAACCCAGCGACTCAATTCACTCTTTCCCGATGCGCTCCAATACCAGGTGTAAGTCGTATCCGGCATCGCCAGGGTTACAGTAGTCGTCATATTACCACTTTTTTGAATGTTTTTTTTCGATACACGTGTATCCTCCAACTGCTTTTTAAAAAACAGAATTCTGGACACGTCTGTCTTTTCAGACCATAAGACGGAATCCTTGCCGGCACGAAAATGCTGCCACTGTTCAACCATCCCATCGGAAGATAATGAATATCCAGAGGTAAGACCGGTGAAGCCACCGCCGGTGGAAACGGTCATTTTAAAAGGCGTCACCGCAGTTGTCCTCATCGTTCTTTCCGTGGATTTATTTTGACAGGCGGAAAACAAATTGGCAATCACAAAACAACTAACGACATATAGACATAATTTTTTAGCCGGACATCCCATCCTTTTCTCCTTGCCGATTAACCCGCTAATTAAACATACGTAAAAATGAAGATGAACAGTTCATCTCTCGCATAGAAAAGTCAAACAGCACCATCCAAAGCCAGGAGAGGCCGCACACAAAACAGGTTGCTTATTTCTTTAAGAGTCCTCCCAAGAGTTGAAATACCCTCCAGTTGCTCTCCTGAATGACTTTGCCTGAAAAATTCAATGCGCTTACCTGCCAGAGAAACTTACCGTCGGCAGAGCGGTCTTTTAACCAGGAAGGCGCTCGATAGCTGCCCACCCCTTTTTGCAAAATAGCCGACAAAACCTCATCCCCCTGACTATTCTTGACCTGCAATTTATACAACGCGGCCTGGCGGGTTTCCACCCAACTGAAATCCACGGGTTTATCCCTTTGCAGGTCACTGTTTTCCGCAGGCAGCAAAAGCTGCAGTTTGTCGGATTTCACCGTTAAAATGTCGCTTTCGACATTGCCAACATAATAACGAAAAGGCGGCAGGGGAAAACCCGCCACTGCACCGCTGTGCACAACGCCGCCGGTAGCGCCCACGGCTGCAACGTTGGAATCCCCTTCCTTGTCATCCGAGGCTTCAACTCGCAGCAAAACCATGTACAGACCATCCAGATCGGTAGGCATTTTCTCCACATCCGGGCCGGGCAAAATATATTTTCCCGTGGGTGGTAGAAAAACATTGAAGCGGCCAAGCTCTGTGTAGCGCCGTTGTAAACCACGTTTCTCCACCGGTAATGACGCCTCCGGCAGCAAATCCTGGGCTGTGGGGGGTTCTTCTCCCGGCATGACGACTTCCCATCGGCCCTTCAACTGCCCTGTCCCGTTGTAGTACATCTCAGCGACCAGTTGCGGAGGTTGTTGACCTTTTTTGACAAACACCACCGGCTTTTCAGTATCAGCGGTGATGGTGACGTCGGTGATGGAAAACGGTACCCGGGCCCCGCCACCGGCCAGACGGCAGGTTACGGTGACATACTCATCCGGGCCGCCGTTTGTGCTTACAAACCGGCGCACATAAAAAAATTGGGATGCCGACCCCTGCTTTGCGGCCTGATACGCCCGGCGCGCCACCGACGGCGGGATGGACATAATATCCGTGTACGTACCATCGGCGTTGACTTTTGAGAGATCGTACCGAATGGGGAGTTTACCAAACAGGGACCCCGGTGCACATTTAAAACCAATATCCGGGGAGGCATCGATAAGCTCGCCGCACCAGAACGCTTCCACAGGCACCTGGTTGGTCAGACGCCCGAAGGTCAAAAAAACCGTTGTGGAGCCATTGGTGTTGACATTCACACCGGTCGGATTCACTTTGATTTGCCCCGACAAAGGTTTTTGACAAAAAATAAACAGTAAAACGGTTAGGAAAAACAAAACTTTATTCATCGTTTACTCCGTTAAAATAAACTCAAATTTAGGCCTGTGTTGACGGTCCAGCGACTGGTATCTGTCTGGAATCCAAACAAGTCGTCCCTGGAGTCCGACTCATTGCGGCTATAGCGAATAAACACCTGACCGGACAACAGTCGACGGTTCCGGTTTCTGTTGAGGTGAAAATTCAATGACCATTGCGCATTGGCAAACAGATTGTTTAATTCGCTCGTTTTAACGTCGTTTTCAGAATGGGTTTGCGCAATGTTGGCAGTGAGCACCGAATAATCTGTGGTCTTAAAGGTGACATTAAAGCCAATGTTGCGGGTAGTGTTCGTCTCGTCGGCTGCCTGATTCTCAGCCTGTTCTATGGCTAAATCGAGGCCCACATCCAACCGGTCAAACGGTGTCAAACCGAAGTTGAAATTGTGATTCACATTTTTGAAGTCTGCGTTTTGGCGACCCGGCTGACGGTTATCCTGCAATGAGTACCCTAGACGGTAACTAAACCGCCAAAGGCTTTTGCTCCAGTCAAAACCGACGTTGTGGCTGTGGCTCATCTGGTCCGGCACATGACTCTCATTAAATCCGCCGTTGACTGGCAGTCCGGCACCGAACTGGTGTACCCGTGTATAACTGTAACTGAACATGGGAAGCAGCCAGGGCGCTCCCTGGCGGTTGGCAAAAATGACCGAAAATGGAATGGCGAGATTGACAGAATTAATGCGCGTTTTGGTTTTTAAAATCGAGGGGATGTCATCGAGGTTATCTTCCGAGCGGCTGTGGGAATATTGCGCCGAAATTGAACCGATATTACTGAACACATCCACGGCATTTTCCATATTGTCTGCCTGCGTAAATGCTGCCAGGCTGCGATACAATGGGTCAACCCGCTCGTGACGCAGATTGACGTTGAGATTGGCCTGCCAGGTCGGGCTGAGCGAAACATTTTGCAAAACAGCAACAGAGAGGTTTGCAAACTGCGCATTGCGAGTGGTTTCCTGCACCGGCACCAGTTCATCTCCTTGCGAAAGAAAGGGATCCACCGGATTAGTAAACGAGCTGCGCGCAAAACCGCCTTCGAATTGCAACCGTTGGTCTCCCGTGCCTGCTTTTATCTGAAAACCAAAACCGTGGCTCTTTTCCGCATCGTTTATATTTTCCTGATTAAAATTGCTAACAGCCAGACGGCGACCATCCATATAGGAGCCTTCAAACCGAACCGTACCAGGAAACCGGCTCAGTACATCCAGACCCACGGTACCGCTGAAAATGCGATTCTGCTTTCTTTTCAACCCGAGAAAATTTTGCCAGCCCACAATCTCATTGGCATTCATGGCAGCGAACGAAAGATCCAAGTGTTGCCCCAAGGCCGTCGCAAGTTGGACACCCCGGCTGCTGAAGCTGTTTATGAGATGCTTCTGCCGCCCGTGATTGATATGTCCGGCGTAGAATCCGGTTCGTCCCACTTGCATCTCAACCAAGTAGCTGGAGAGATCGATTTGGTCGGCAGCGTTACCCAGCCCCCCAAATTGCAAGGCCTGATTTTGTTCACTGGCCCCGACAAAATCCCACTGACTATTCACCTTTAGAGCGCTGCGAATATGTTCGGTGCTTACATTAAATTGACCGGTAAAATCCTGGTAGGTGCGGCGTTCGGGATCATTTTCGTCCGGGGAATGGCCCTCTGCGACCTGACCATTGTTGTTTATGCTCATGCGCGGATCCACCCTGGCACGTTCAAATCCGAGTCCGGTTTTAACCCGTAAAGGGAATCTGGCAATTTCCTGCCAGACGTTGTTGCCGGTAACCAGACTCACAATCAGCTCTGACTCACCCGCAGGCAAAAGCATGATGGTTGGCGTATAACGCAAAATTTTTCCAACCGACACAAACAGGTCAGTCATATCGGTGTGCCCGACAAAGATCGCCAGTTTACCGTCCGAGGGTTGTAGGGAACGGCTGAAGCGGAGCGCAATCGTGGCATCCCGTGCAATCCACCGATCACCCGTAAAATTTGCCTGTACTTGTAAATCCTGCGCATAGACAGAAAGAGTCGCGGCAAAAAGAGCCGCCAATACCGGTAGGAATTTCAATTTCATTTGTATGCTCTCCATCTTTGATTTTGGTTGGTGCGCCTGCCCGGGTCTCGCCCGGGGATGAAACGGTTCATGGTCAGCTCCTGTTTTGATGATCCGCAGGCTTGTACCGATAATCATACAGCCTGCGGGATCTTCGTGGTTTAACCAGGTGGTGTAACCACCTGCATACGGGTCGCATCATGGCACCGGATTTGCGCCCTCTTGCGCTGAGATGTTCCAGACTGCGCAAAAAGGCATCCGATAGGATGCTTCGCAACGCTACTTGGAAACGACGTAAGTGGCGTGCTTGTTCGGCATCTCATAAGTGCCCGTATAAAGAAGTTTCTTGGAGCTGTACACCTCTATCTTGTAGGGACCGTACTTCGGATCGATCTTCGAAAACACCGCTTTACCGGTATTGCCGAGGCGGGTCTTCTTGACCTGCTTGCCATTCTTGTCATACAAGTAGACCCAAAGGTCGAGTTTGACCGTGAGGTCATATTTACGTGCGGCACTGGTGGCACTACCCCCACCATTCCCATTCAGATCGACTGTATAGGTAGCATTCTGGTTCGGCATGCCATATTCGCTCGTATGCACCAGCTTGTTGATCTTGTAGACTTCAACCTTGTATGGACCATAAGCGGGATCGATAGCACGGAATACGGCTGTGGCTGTACCACCGGTACGGACCTTTTTGATGCGGTTGCCATTTTTATCATACACGTGTACCCAAAGACCATTACCTCTGGTACCTCTATTCTCCTCAATCTTGACAGTGAGGTCGTAACCGCCCTTTGCACGACGGTTGAACTCATTGACAGCATCCGCCTTCTTGCATGTGAAGTTGAAGGTCTGCCTTTGGTCGCTGCCGCCACCCATGCGGACTTCCCTGCTATCCCTTTTCGTTTTCTCTTCACAGACGTACTCGTTGTTTATGTCATTGGGTTTGGGAATGACGGTTACGATATAAGGTCCAACCACGCGACTCGGGGGAAGCTTGCCAAAAAGTGCGCCCCGTGTTTGAGCGGTTTTCGTCGCCGGTAAATGCAGGGTGGGATATCTCTTTTTTAGTGCATCTGCCTTCTCAGGATATTTCAACTCTACCTTAACCTTCGCACCCTGCAACGGTTTGGTGTTGTTGTTGCCGTAGGTCTCGATGACCTGAACCGTCAGGTTGCGCCAGTTCAGCGGAATGGGATTGTCCTGTGCCAAAACGGGGGACAGTGCCATGCCTATCCACAGCAGAATTAGCGATGTTACCAAAGACAATTGTTTCATGATGAACCTCCTTAAAGGATGATTAATAAGTATTTTGTTCGTGAATAATCTACAAAACAAGGGACGCAGTCACAATCCGCGCTCATACTCATTTTGCGCTGAGTACAAGTACTTAAATCTTAGGCATAAGTACTTAATCCTGGTTATTTTTAACTCGTTTTTTCACAGCGGGCGACAGCTTGTATTCTTCTTTACACACAAACATCAAAGGCGCCCCACCCTGCGGGTTAAAATTATTGGCACTCACCAGGGTAACAGACATGGGTTTCTGTGCAAGAATGCCTTTCGCCCGCATGCCTTTCTGCAGACCTAAAGGACCACGCATCGATTCCGTGGTTATTTTGGACGGGACCGTGGCTTTCTTCTTTCCATAAGAAATTTCATACACCAGATCACCGGTAAACAGTCCGGAAACCGGGTTGTAAAAAATATCCGCCGGTTTCAGTAATCGAACGCTGTACGGTTTGCCTTTTTTGCTGCGCGTTTTGAACAGATAATCGCTGCTCACGCGTTTCCCTTTCGCCAGATCCAACAAATTGGCTTTAAAATTGAGCGTGGCCGGACCGACTTCATCAATTTTTTGCCATACGCCTTTATTGTTTTTCTGACAAATTTTGATGTGCGTGCGTACCGTGACATGCATAGGGCGGGTCACCGTTTTAGCGAAAACGATACCAAACATGATGAAAAGTGCAGCCACGATTAACAGCGCGGCGCTTTTCACCGAAAAGACTTTTCTTGTTAGGAACATGGGTACCTCCTTTTATATGAATGATAAATGTAGGCCAGGAATGTCCGCCGGACTTCCTGACAAAAATTGACAACACAGACTAAACCTCAAACCGTAAAGCCAAAGTGCAGACCGAACGAAACTCTAATTGACCTGCGTAAAAGCCGCACATGAATAGTAAAAACCCCCGAACCCAATGGCGTGCACCAACACATTCCGCAAGGCACATGATTCAGTTTGAGTGACCACCCGAATTGGCCCGCACAGTGGGTCCGGTTCGGTACAATTGATGGTCGGGGGCACCATCGCTGTTTTCAAAGCCAGACAAGCGGCAACCATCTGAAGCGCCGATGACCCGGCGCCGTGCTGACCCAACATGGACTTGATGGAATGCACCCGCAAAGAAGGAAAACCGTTTCCGAATACTTTTGCAAGTGCCAGCGCTTCCAGGCGGTCGTACAAAATCGACGACGACCCGTTGGCATTGACCAGGTCCACATCTCCTGTGGACCACTGCGCCTCCTTCATGGCCAGGTGAAATGTTCGCACACACGGTTCCGTTTCCAGATCAGGATTGTCGTGACTATAACGCCGTTGTTTTCCGGCAGAACAATTTGCATAGCCTGCAATCCGTACGTAGGGTTCGGCCTTACGCGCTTGCGCATGCATTAGGGACTCCAGCAAAAGTGCAGCGGCGCCTTCACCGATGACGTTACCGTCCCGTGCGCAATCGAAGGGTCGCGATGCTTTTCCGGGATCGTCATTAAACCGGGTGGACAGAGATTTCGAGGCGTTGAGCGCGGCCATGATTTCCTGAACCAGCTCACAGTCGGTTCCCACCACCAACATGGCATCCGCCAGACCCTGTTGAATTTGCCGCATGGCATATCCCACTGCATCCAGCCCGGAATTGCAGCCGGTGGATACGGTGTGGCTCGGTCCACGTAAGTCAAAAAACGCAGAAATGGTGCAGGCGGCGGAATGATTGAACATCTGAAAAGCCATCTGCGGCGCCACTACAGAGGAGCGCTGCCAGCGGTCCCGTACCTGAAATGCATCTTGAAGGTTGCCCAGACTGGTTCCCACACAAACACCGATGCGCTCTCGAGAAAACGATTCCAGATCGATCTGAGAATCCTGCAGCGCCAACGTGGCTGCGGCCAGAGCGAATTGCACGGTCCTCGGCAGTCGCCGTGCCAGAATTTTACCATTCGGGAGATAATCTTCCAGCCGGAAGGCCCTGACCTCAGCACCAATCTTTGATGGCGATGCCGACACGTCACACAACGTAATCGGGCCGAAACCGTGTTCGCCGGCCAGCAGCGCCCGCCAGAACTTTTCTTTTCCGCACCCTACAGCGCTGATTGGACCGACACCAGAGATGGCGACAGGAATAGATTGCATGGGCTTACCTGATTTTTTAAAAAACAGTGTTTTGGTAAATGGAACATGGCACGCATTTTTGAAATGCGTGCCATGTTTGGAATCTCCACTCGGTAACTCTTCTGTGGTACACAGCATTAAGATGTTTACAAAAGCGGCTATCTCACTTGCACATATCATTTTCCGTGCGGAAGTATCTTGTATTATCCAGATACAGAAACCCATCGTAGAAGGATAACTTGTATTTTGCCGCGCTCCCGTTGCTGAAGGCCAACGTCAGAATATCGCCATTGACGGCCCAGTTGCCTTGACGTCCGCCATCAGAAAAAGCGGCGCTGCCGAGACTGGAAATGCTACCTCCCTGACCGCTGCTCTGGAAGGTACCATTACTGCACAGACAGATTTGTTCCTTTTCCCGATAGCCGTTCCCCACGTAAATATACACCAATTGCCTGCCGACGACCTCCTTGTACCACTTCCCCTGGTCGGACTTCAATCCCTTTACGCCACTAGAAACCGGCAAAGAAACCGACTTTCCGGGCGCTATGTTTTCAATCACCGCCATGGCCAGTTTTGGCGAAACCTCGCATGTGGGGTCATCTACCAGGCACTTAGCGATGGTCAACCCGCACCCGCAGGTGCAATTGTTGCCGGATAGAACTTTGTAGACGTCCACCTGTTGCTCATTAGAAAGATGAGAAATATCAATCCGTTTCAAATCAATTTTTGGTGTTTTTTTGATGACTTCATCAACGACCTTCCTGGCGAGCTTTTGTGACGTTTCGCATTCGGGGTCATCAACCAGGCATTTGGCGATGGTCATATCACACCCACAGGTGCACTTTCTCTCAGCAAGGATTTGTTTGACGCGGCTTTGCTGCTTTGGTGTCAACTTGGACATATCAACTTGCGCGTAAATCGCACTTGAAAGTAGAATGAGAAAGATAGTAGCTAAGACAAATCGGTTCATTTTGATATTCCTTTGTATTTGTGCATGTCTCCAGATACCATCGCTATTTTCAGGTCATCATAGTTAGCTCAATTAGCGATGGTATCAGTTTTTAGAGTTTGAATTATCCTGAATCCACAGCGCAACAATATCCATCCGTTTAAGCTCTTTCGGGTGTCTATTTCCTTTTTACAGGGCTTAGCCGGATGGTCATACTTCGAACCTGATCAAACAACGGCTGAAGGCTAGGTTGCCCAAAGGCTGTGACGCTGGAGTTGGTTGCATTTACACTCCAGGTCCATTTCCCCGCGACTGGCAGTTGCTTATTTGCCGGTGGGGTGAACCGTCTCTGTCTAAAAGCAGTGCTGCCTTTGTAGACCGTGTACGTCTGTTTATGGTTATTGGGACCAGTGAGTTCAATCTGGTACGTATCTGCACCGTCGACAGGCTGCCATCTGAATTGCGGACGCAGGGTATTGACCCAGGCGTTATTCGCCGGCCATGCCAATCTTGCCGCCGGCAATGTAACTCTGAGGCTTCGGCGGCTACTCCAGGGCCCCATGGCAAGACCGTTGGGCCCATAATTGCGACCGCGTATTTTCCAGTAGACCAACTTCCCCCGAAAATTCTCCAGATTTGCATATAAATTTGTTGCAGAGGTAGTAACATTGCTGCTACACGTTGTGCTACCGTCAGGGAGAATACAAATTTCATAGGTGTGAACCCGGTCTACCGAGGACCAGGACAATCTTTCGTGTGGTGAGTACACGACAGCATAGTTGTCTGGGCTGCTCAAAATAGGTGCCTGGTTCACCGGTTTTGGATAGAGTTCAAGCACAACATGAACCCGCCGGCCGTCCCAGCTTGCAAATAGTCCCGCCCTGGATATGCCATTAACTTCGTTAGTCTGTACTGTTGTTGTAATTACCGATCTGTCGTTGTTTGGTATGGCTCCACTCCATGGGACGATATTTGGAGCATTGGTTTCGACGACAGGAATAGCAAGGCCTCTGCCATTAAATGTTATTGTTACAAGAACGGGCTGACCGCCGATAACTTTCTTTGGTGTGACAGTGATTGACTGCAAGCGGGCTTTTGCAAATACAGGACTGCTGGCAACAAGTGGCGTGAGCAGACTGCTTAATATGATCAGTATCGAAATTCTTTTCATTACGGAGCCTCCGGAATTTAATGATTATGAGTGATATATTTATTTTCCACACGATTACCAGCACTGCGGCCTGGCCTCCACCACCTGGTCATTGGGATCGCAGGTTCTGAGATAGCGATCGCCGTCGAGATAGGTCCTGCCCTTTGCATCGCTGCTGAGTTTGTAAGATGCGACTTTGCCATCGTAATAGTTGAGTTGCAGAATAGGCTCGCCGTTTTGGGCAATAACCTGCCAGGTACCTGAGCCTTTGCCATACTTCATGGCATATCCGCCTGTCACCGTACGGGACCCGGCGTTCCAAACCGTTTCGTCATTCAGACCATATCTGAAAAACCCTTGCGAACAGAGATCGATGGTGGCTTCGCTGGTGTAGCCGCCGGAAGAACCGCTGCTGTAGCGGCTGAAATAACTCAGGCGGCAGCTGTTCAACTTTTGCTTCCATTCGTTAGCAATCGGAGAGATCGGCGGTTTGTAAAAACGGATGCTGCGCGCCAGCGCTTCGGCGGCTTTTGTGTGCTCCGGCGCATAACTTTGCGGTTCGACCACAACAATGACAATCGCCCCGACGCCGTGCGGCGACAGCAAGCCGATGGCGTAGGACTTCGCTTTTTCCCCCCGCAGCCTACCCTCGTAATATGCCGACAGGCCGTTTTTGCCAAATGGTTTGATTTCACCAGCGAGACTCAGTTGCGTGCCGCCGGCCTCGGTGATCCCTTCCTGCGCGCTACTGCGTATTTCTTCTAATGAGGTCGCTTCATTGGGCAACAGCAACAGGACACCTCTCACCGTTTTTGAACCGAGCACATAGCCGGACTCAGTGATCCGGCCGCTCCAGCCCGAGGGTATGGTAAAACGCATTCCCCATTCGTCATTATTAACTCCGTCGGACTGCGCGGTCTCCAGGCTGCTCCCAGACGACCGGCTGCCGGTCTGTCGTACCAGTGAATACGCTTCCCCTCCGGCCGTCAGAGTCAACGTGTTTCCTTGCAGCCGCGCTTGAAACGGCCGGGATTCGCCCTGCATGACATAGACCCCCGAAATCAACCCCGGGGCGCTTTTTTGCGCGGAAACCGGCAGTGTCTGGCCTTCAAAAACAGCGGTGCCGGAGTAGCGACCGTTCTGCCCGGTGAGGGTCATCGTTAAACCGGAGCCGGAGAAAGACCCGTGAAACGGATCTTGTGTTACGGTCTGGGCGTACAAAATGCCTATTGACAGCAACGAATTAACTAACCAGAAACCTAATCCTTTTTTCATAACGATCTCCTGATTTTAAGCCGATATATGCAATGATATTTACACAAAAGGCACTTTCTTCTATCCGGTTTTACAGAGGAATGCTTTTTCAACGTTTGCGAAATAACATCTGAATTATCATGCAAAGTGTTGTCTCTATTGAATTATTCCAGTTAGCTGTTCCAGGTCCTCTTTCAGAACGTAAGCGCAGGCGCCGGCTTTAGAAGCAGCATCGCGATACTCGACATCGTCGTAATTGGTAACCATGATAATTCTGGCGTCCTGATAAGTCCGGCAAATTTTCTCGGCAGCCTGCAGGCCATCGAGTACCGGTAAATTAATATCCATCAGCACCCAGTCCGGTTGGAATTCAGGATAAATGTCGATGGCAGCCTGACCATTTTCACATTCAACGACCTTTTCCAGTTGTTCAAATTCGCGAATCAGCAAACGTTTTATCATGGCTCTTGCTTTGGGATTATCTTCCACAATTAGAATCTTCATCATATCCGCATTCAGTTAGGTTTGATTCATAAATAGTGATTTACCGAAAACTCACGATTCTATCATTTCGACCCGGCAGCAGCCTTTGCGCATCAACTTAAGGAGGATTCACTTTTATCTTGCCGCCCTGAGCATAGCAGAGCGGAGCCGAAAGGTCTGATACAAGCATAGACCAGACGCATTCGGTTGACTCGAAAAGACAATTCTGAGCATAAGTTGACGCCGATGCGCAGCCACAGGAGTCGGTTAGCGTTTTCGTTCAATCACTAATGATAAAAGGAACGAACAAACAACGGTGTTTCCAATAGAGAGGAGTACTCAAATCCGACTGAGTATTTGTACTCAGTGGAATGGAATTTTAGAATGGATTTTCATCAAAAAATGAAAATGGAGGAGTGAAATGTCGCGATGAAACGCGATATGCCTATTGGGTCGTTAAACTTGATTTGTTTTCCAGGGCAAACCTCAACAGTTTGTTGTACCCCTTGAAACCGAGTTTCTGGCAAATATTGTTGCGGTGGTTTTGTACGGTTCGGTGACTTATAAACAGTTCAGAGGCGATGTCCCGGCTGGTCTTATTTTCCGCAATTAGTTTGAGAATCTGCTTTTCCATTTGGGTTAAGTCCTTTAATCCCGGTATTTCAGCTTGCAATTGTTTTTTGCGCTCCTGCCTGTCAAACAAATAATCCGAAACATCAGAACTCACATAACGTTTTCCTGCGGCAACGGCCTTTAGACACTTGCGAAGATCAGCGGCAGCATTCTCTTTCAACAAATAACCTTTTACGCCGCAATCCATAGCGGCATCAAAATATTCTTCCTCACGAAACATAGTTAAAATGACGAATTGTGTTTCAAGGCCAAGTTTTTTGCTTTCACGTACCAGATCGAGACCGCTTTTCCCGGGCATGGAGATATCCACCACTGCCAGATCCGGCCGCAGTTGCTCCAGCAACTCCATGGCTTCATCACCATTTCCCGTCTCAGCAATGACGTCGAAGGCGGACTCCGCTGCAATAAGGTTTTTCAGCCCCTGGCGCATAATTGGATGATCGTCAGCGATTAAAACGTTCATTCCCCGGTGCCCCCTTTCAGAACCGGAATGCGGATGTTAATCAAAGTACCATGACCGGGATGCGATTCAATGGCTAAGTCACCCTGCAAAATCTTTACACGTTCAGCGATGTTCTTGAGGCCAAAGCCAGATGTCTGTACACTGTTCAGAGTTGCGGCCATTTGAAAACCACAGCCATCGTCCTCTATCTTGAGAACAATCTCCTTTGCCGACGTTTTCGAAACATTGACTTCCACATGTGTGGCATGGGCATGTTTAATAATGTTATTCAGCACTTCCTGAATAATTCGGTAAAAATCAATTTCATGTTTTTTGACAAGGAGTGCATCAACGGATGCAATCTTCGTATCGATCTGAAGTTCTGTAGATTTCCGGACACGGTTAACCATTGACTCGATAGCTTTGGTCAACCCTAAGCGATCGAGCTGATGCGGGTGCAGGTTTGATGCAATTTCCCGCACTTCATGAATAGACTGCCTGGCCACGTCTGCAAGCGCCTTAATATCTGCTGTAGATTCGCTATCACCGGACACCTGACCAAGGCATTGTTGTAATCCGTTACTGAGGATCAACAGGTCCTGTCCGATACTGTCGTGCAGTTCCGAGGCGATGCGTTTGCGCTCGCTTTCCTGAGTTTCAATGAGTTGCTGCGAAAATACTTCCTGCGCCAGCTTTGCCTGTTTTAAAGAACTCACCCTGCGGTGGTACACCCAGGCAAGCATGCCGAGGATACTACCAGAGAACAGAGCCCGAAACCACCACGTCTGCCAGAAAGGCGGTATAATTTCAATTTTGATTGACGCACCGTTTTCATTCCAGATGCCGTCATTGTTTGTCCCTTTCACACGAAATACATAATCACCGGGGTCGAGGTGGGTAAAGCTTGCATATCGTCTTTCACCCGGAACGATCCAGGTTTCATTGAAACCGTCCAGTTTGTACGCATAATGATTTTTCTGGGGATTTGTAAAATCGAGTGCAGCAAATTCAAAAGAAAAAAACCGATCTTTATAAGAAAGTTTGATCTTGTCCAAGTAAGACAGTGACTGTTGCAGCTTGACCGGATGTTCATAAATCTCAAATGAAGTCAAAACCACCGGCGGAACAAATGAATTGTCTTTTACCTGTTCAGGCTTGAAAAAATTCAGACCATTAACACCACCGAAATAAAACATGCCTGATCGTCCCTTGCAAGATGCACCGGGGTTCATCTCATTCTGGTTCAAACCATCTGTTGCGTCATAATTCCGAAACGTCTCCGAATTTGTGTCAAAGCGTGAAATACCACGGTTTGTAGCTATCCAAAGAAAGCCCTGGGTATCTTCAAGAATGCCACAGATTAAATTGCCCCGCAATCCATTTTTCTCCGAATAATGCACAGATGTTGCATCCACACGGTTAAAGAGATTGAGTCCCCCGCCAAAGGTTCCTACCCACATGCGGTTTTTACTGTCAAAGAAAATTTCCGTAACGACATCGTTACTGATGGAAAGGGCATTTTCTATATCATGTTTATAGGATGTGAATTTTTGAGTACGCAGATCAAACTTAAGCAAACCACCGCCGTAGCTGCCAACCCACAAATGACCGTACGGGTCCTGATTGATGGTCAATACATACTCGCCGTTGACATTATCCGGGTGATAAGCAATAAACCGGTTATGCTGCCTGTCGAAGCGATTTATTCCCCCACCGTTGGTGCCGATCCACAGAACGCCGTTACGATCCTCAAAGATCGCACGGATATTTTCATTACTGGGTCCGCTATCGGCGCCATTGTTGAACATATAGCGTACAAATGAATCCGATTCGGGCACATAGCGATTGAGACCACCAAAATAAGTGCCAATCCACAGCGTCTTATGTGAATCTTCAAAAAGAATGCGCACCTGGTCGCTGCTCAGACTCGTCTTTCGCCTGGGATCATGCCGGTAATGTTTAAATGAACCTGTTTTCGGATTATAACGATCGAGACCGCCGCCGTAAGTACCAATCCAGACCTCACCATTGCTATCCTCACAAACTGAAAATATGAAATCGTTGGCAAGACTGTTAGGATCATCCGGAATATTTTGTAGGTGGAAAAATTTAGGTGGCTTCCGGTCGATTTTATTCAACCCACCTACCATGGTGCCAACCCACATGACTCCATCCCGGCCTTCATACAAACTGCGTATATCATTTGCACTCAGACTTTGCGGGTTTGAGTGATTGTTGCGAACATGAACAAACTGATCATGTTCCCTGTCGAAATAATCGAGGCCTGTAGAAAATGCACCAAACCACAACACCCCCTGACGATCTTCCATAATCTTCCAGATGGCTTCCTCACCTAAAGAGTCACTATTTTCATCTTTGTGCTGATACCGGGTAAAGGTCTCGTTTTGCGGGTCAAATTGGAATACACCGCTGTAGTACGTTCCAAACCAGATTTTACCAAAACGATCTTCACAAATGGTAACCACGGATTTCCCGGATGCATTCTCAGCAGGCTTTACCTTATTTAAATAATGATCAAAACGAACCGGTTGACCGGTCTGCTCATCTTCCCTAAATCTCAGTTTGTTCACACCGCCGCCATCCGTACCTATCCAGAGGTTGTTCCGGCTGTCTTCATAAATAACCCAGATCTGGTCACGGCTCAGAGAATTTTCATTATCCTGCTGAAATTTAAAATGCTCGAAACGTCCGGTTTCTGCACTGAGGCGATTCAACCCGCCACCCCAGGTACCAATCCACAGAATACCGCGACTGTCCACAAAAACAGTCTGTACAATATTACTGCTGAGACTGGTTGAATCCTCATCACTATGAACATAACGGGTAAATGTTTCGGTCTTCGGATCATACCGGCATAGACCGCCTCCATCCGTACCGATCCACAGATAACCCTTTTTGTCCTCACATATTGCCCAGATAAGATTTTGACTCAAACTGGTTGAATCCGTTTCATCATATTTAAACACTTTAAAATCATAACCATCGTAGCGATTGAGACCATCTTCTGTACCAAACCACATGAATCCCCTGCTGTCCTGAAAAATAGCGTTCACTGTACCTTGCGAGAGTCCATCCTGTACAGACAAATGCTCAAAGTTAAAACGCGCTGTCTGGCCGAACACGCTCATTCTCAGAATTAAACAAAATAGGACGCCACCAATTGAGATAAATTTTGCTTTCATAACCACAATGTAAAGTGTATTAAGTAAGAAATGTAATTACAGGAGGTACGGTATTGCATAAATTTAATAAATGAAGAGACAAATGCAAGGAATGATTTTAAACAGGGCAGATTTTCTTAAGAGAAATGTATTCGTTCCATTGAGAAAGGAATGATAGTAAAAAAGGAAATATTGTTTAACCAACATTTCCTTTTTTAATTTTTCATCGATGCAACGACCTACAATATTAAGCAAAAACATCCAGTTCTTTTGCATCCGGACGGCCTTGTTCAATCTGACCTGATTGGTTAAAGAATTGAGAGGCCTTTACATTTTCCTTAACCGATTTATTTTGTTGAACATGATCTGCACGACTTAGTTTATGCTCATGTTCATTACCCGACACTTTTTTATCATTTCCACTCCGGTTTTTTATTTCCTGCGTATTACTCTTAACCGCATCGTCAGCATCCTGGTCATTTTCATGAACCTCGTTTTTCTCCTGCGCCGAACCAGCGGCGAATTGAGATAAACTCTGAAGAGCCTGAGAGGCGGTTGCGTTGACACCTGAAATTTCCATAACACTACCTCACTGATATGTTTTTATATTGAATTTTTGGAGTAACTATAAAATGACATATCGGCAGTTTGTTAGGAAAATGTAACTTTTTTTCAGCTCGGCTACTTATCAATAGTCAAACGATCGTCAGCACTCCACTATCTTGAGTTCAAAATTATAATATGTAATCAGAGAAAAACTTATTTCCAAGGGAAAATTCAGACGTTTATGATGTCCTTAAACTCAGGCTTCCGGCAGACGTTTTTGCGGTGATTGCGGTCACCAAAAAACTATTTTGCAGCGATATGCATTTATGTGACTCACGCCAACGCGTCCGAAGGATTTTTTGACAACGATGAAACCTCGCACTCAAGATCCACATCTTATTTAGTACTTGACCGAAACTCAATTTGACGATAATACGGGACTTTCCCAAAAGCGCTCGCTTTCACCTTGAGCGGAGTCGAAAGGTGACATAAGTGTTGTAAAATCAGACGCTTCGACTTCGCTCAGCATGAAGAGTATGAATCGATATGGGACCCTTGGAGTAGTTCCATATCAGTTTCCATTCAGACACTATCAAAAATGCACAGAGAAGGAAACGCTGCTTGCCGATTCATGAATATTTTCGATTGAAATGCCGGTTCTCCTATGTCGTGAGTGAACACGAATGCCAATATTGGAATTGGGTATCGTCAAGGGTGTAAAATTTTTCTGTGTCTTTTCATTGAAGAAATCCGTCGCACGGCCACCCAAATCTATACCGTCATCCAAATGGTCACGGCCACTGCGACCGGACGCCACAGCACACTCCACATCGATGCGACCGCCTCGGCGGTGCCAGATGAGAACACCTTCGCCCATGTAGGCACCATCGAACAAATTACTATTTTGACGGTGATAGGTAACGTAGAATTTTTCCTTTGATCCCGTGATATCTATTCTGGCCAACACAGGGCCGGTTTTGCTGCGAATTTCTTTCAAAGTGATCGTTTGTGCAAGGGACTTTTTCTTAATGACAACGACTCTTTCAGGATTTTTTTCATCCAGCCATCCAAGTTGGATGATATGAAAAATGTCCAGAGGCGGGGGCCCGAATTGCGGCATGCGCGCGTTGTCATATAATTTGGGCGCCATCAGAGCATAAACACCTTCTCTTTCGCGACGATGACCGAGCCCTAACCAATGGCCGTATTCATGAGCCAGTGTCCATAAAATTTCCTGCAGTGAATATAAAATATCATCCTCCGGGGCCGCCGTGCCCGCATCCGAACCGATTTCCACAGTGATGCCTCCCTGTCGCTGCCGTCTACCGAACGTCTTGTGGCCTGCAGAAAAATCAACACCCAACATGCCAAAGCCGGTGGCATTCACCCTCGGAATATACCAATCCGGACCACCGTCCGTGCCGATCACAATGATGACATCCACATTGCGAAAGATCTTTTCACCTTTATCTTTCACCACCTGTTTTAAAATTTCCTCGTTAAACATGCCGAAACCGCGAACGTGGCGGGAACGATCATAATGTTTTTTATAATATGGCACCGAAAATTTCGACCGGTAAAATCCCCCGTGATTTGTAACTTCCCGCACAGAAATCAAATGCTTGCCATAAGACATTGTTTTGTAAAAATCGGAAAACCGGGAATAGACTATTTGTCGCAAAGAATCCGATGGCATTGGATAGTGGTCGTCGGCATCCTGAGCGTAGATAAACAGTGCATTTACATGCGACGCCGGTTTCCGCATTTTAGCGTAACCTGAAACTGAGATGATCAACACGATGAAGATCGCTAATCGTCTAAAAAATACTGTCATGAATCTGATATCTTTATCCCATCATTCTCTTTCAATTCAGCCCGCCAAATGCTCTGCCAAAATTTCCACCGGGTGTTTGGCTTTTCTTCCCGTACCGTGTTCAATTTGTTGCCTGCACGAGGTTCCCGGCGCAACCACCTGCCAGTCTGCATCAGCTTTCCGGACAGATGCAAACAGTTTTCGTTCGCCCATTTTTATGGAAATATCATAGTGCTCTTTTTCAAATCCAAAAGAACCGGCCATGCCACAGCACCCGGAATCCACCGTTTCAACGGTGGCATTCGGAATTAAAGCAAGCATTTGTTCGGTGTCTGTCAACCCGACGACAGCTTTCTGATGGCAATGCCCGTGCAGTAGATATTTTTTATCTGCAGGGCGGAATTTCAATTCAACCTTCTCCTCGCGCAAAAGTCTCATAAAGAACTCTTCAAACAAAAATGTATTTTCTGCCAGAGCAGATACACGGGGATCATCCAGCATGGCCGGGTATTCTTCGCGAAACGTGACCATGCAGCTCGGCTCCAATCCGACGATGGGATAGCCTTTTTCCACATACGGATAGAGTTTCTCAAGATTGTAGAGCGCATTTGCCTTTGCTTCATCCAACATACCTTTGGAGATAAAAGGCCGTCCGCAACATTTTTTTTCCGGTAGAATAACATCGTATCCGGCTGCTTCGAGAAGTTTTACTGCAGCCTGCCCAATATGCGGATAATTGTAGTTCACGAAGGTGTCATGAAAAAAGACCACCGTTTTCGGATTTTCTTCCCATGTACCGTTATGATGCTTCCGGAACCATGCCTCCAACGTTTTGTGTCGAAACGGCGGGAGTTTTCGTTTATGATGAATGCCTAAAAACGCCTGCAGCAACCAACGGGTTGACGGGAGATTCAGCATCCAATTTGAAACCGGAGCGGTGACGCTGCCAATTTTACTCAGTAGCGCAATGTTGCCAAACAGTCGATCCCGAATTGGCAACCCATGTGCCCGGTGGTAATGATACAGAAATTCCTCTTTGAGCTTCGCCATATCCACGTTGGTGGGGCACTCCCCTTTACACCCCTTGCAGGAAACGCATAATTCCAGCGTCCGGTAAAGCTCTCCACTGGTGTACGCACTTTTGTCAACCTTGCCGGTGAGAATAGCGCGCAGAGCATTGGCCCGACCACGGGTAGAATGCTCTTCCTCCAGGGTCACCATATACGAGGGACACATGGTGCCGCCGTCTTTTTTGCGGCAGAAGCCGTTGCCGTTGCACATTTCAATGGCCTTTTGAAAACCGCCCTCTTCGGAGTAGTTGAAAAATGGCTTTACCGGCTTCATTTCCGGTTGCGGGACATGACGAAAATTCTCAGTAAGAAATTGTGCATCGACGATTTTTCCGGGATTCATGATATTTTTCGGATCAAACGCCTTCTTAACTTCGCGAAACGCATTGTACAATTGGCTGCCGAACATTTTTTCATTCCAGCAACTGTGCGCCAGACCGTCCCCGTGTTCGCCACTGATGGTACCACCGAACTCCAGAGCCAAACTGCTGATGGCATCGGCCATCTCCGCCATAATCTCCACATCTCTCGGCTCCTTTAAATTGAGCTTCGGTCGAACGTGCAAACATCCCACGCTGGCGTGGGCATAGTACGACGCATCGGTGCCACAAGAGCGGACAATTTCATCGAAACGTTTGATGTATTGCGGCATTTTTTCCGGCGCTACGGCGGAATCCTCAATAAAGCCGATGGGCTTGCGGTCGGCTTTCGTGCCGAGAAGCAGGCCCAGACCGGCTTTACGGATGTACCAGACATCCTCCTGGGCCGCGGCATCGATGGCTTTGTGACAAACGTAACCAATTTTCTTTTTGGCCAGAAATCCGGCTAATTTTTCCAGTTTGGAAACCGCTTCTTTCTCAGAACCGCCTTCAAATTCAACCAACAATACCGCAGCGGGAAAGCCTTCAATAAATGTCAGCCGTCGGGCATATTCCATGGTCTTCCTGGTTAAATCGATAATATTGTTATCTAAAAGTTCCACGGCTGCCGGATGAAATTCAAGAATAGGGCTTACAGCATCCAGCGCCTGAAACATATCTTCGAAATGCACCACTGCCAAAGTGCGGTACTTTTTAAGCGGTACCAAATTGATTTTCGCTTCTGAAATGACAGACAAAGTCCCTTCTGATCCGACAATGATCTTCGCCAGATTGTTGTGGGTTTCCCGCACAAATTCATCTAAATTGTAACCGGCCACACGGCGCAGTATTTTGGGGAAACGTTTGTCGATCTCTTCACGGTTTTCACGGACGAGTTCATCCACGCGGCGATAAATGGACCCCAGTAAATCGTCCTTGCCGAGCTGCTGCAGCCACTCCTGTGGGGAAAGCGAGCGCAGATGCGTTTTATCACCATTGGAGAGAAAAACATCCAGTTCCAACACATGGTTCAGGGTCTTCCCATATAAAATAGAATGTGCTCCTGAAGAATTGTTGCCTATCATGCCACCGATATTTGCCCGGCTACTGGTTGCCACATCGGGGCCAAATAACAAATCAAATTGACGAAGATGAGTGTTCAGTTGATCAAGAACGACGCCAGGTTGAATTCTTGCCCAATTTTCCTCACGGTTGACCTCGAGAATGTTGTTTAAATATTTCGAACAATCGATGACGATGCCGGCGCCGATTGAATTACCCACAATACTCGTACCTCCGCCTCTGGGAATAATCGGCACACCATAACGATAAGCGATTTCGACGATCGCCTGCAAATCATCAGCGGATTTTGGAATCACGACGCCTAACGGTTCGATTTCAAAAATACTGGCATCCGTGCTGTACAGAATCCGTGACTGTTTATCAAACCGGACTTCACCGGTCATTTGTTTTTTGAGTTCCTGAATAAGTTCTTCCATTTTATCCGCCAAATAAAAAAAGGCAAGCTACCATGCGGCTTGCCAGATGAAATGAAATAAATTGTAAATTTGTATGTCCCGGTTTATCGATTGATGATCGTTTCCACATCTTTTCCTCGAAATGCAAATACTTTACCAACGACCTGACCGATTTTATTGTTCGGGGTTGAAGCTCCGGCAGTGAGGCCTATTTTTACCGATCCGGCGGGCAGCCAGTTTTTCGTCACCACAGTCTCCTCACTACGGATTTTTTTGTGTCTGATTTCACCTGCATTTAACAGACATTCCGGATCGTCAATGTGGTAGGTTTTTGTGTATTTAGACGTTAAATCGGCCAAATGATTTGTGTTGCTGCTGTTGAAACCGCCAATCACTAGCATCAGGTCAAGTGGCTCTCTCTGCACCAATTTTATAACTGCATCCTGCCGATCCTGCGTGGCGCTACAGATGGTATCAAATGTTTGAAAATATTCATCAAGCCGGTCTGTACCAAACTTTTTTTGAATTGCCTGTTTAAATTTTTCCGCAATTTCAAGAGACTCGCTGCTGAGCATGGTGGTCTGGTTAGCCACACCGATTTTCACCAAATCAGTATCCGGATCAAAATTTGGTGAAATGGACTTTGAGAAATCTGAAAAAAATTGCCGCTTGTCGACGCCGTGCAAAATGTAGCGGCAGACTTTGTCCGCTTCTTCCATGTTTCGTACAACCAGGTACTTGCCACCCGGATATTTTAATGCCTGCGAGCTGGTAGCGATGGTTTCTTCGTGGTAGTATTTCCCGTGAATGATCGACGTATAGTTGTTTTGGGCATAAAAAGCAACCCGTTTCCAGACATTCAATACCGAGCCGCACGTCGTATCGACGAGAACGCACTTTTTCTTTTTGAGATCTTGAAATTGATTGATGGAAACACCAAACGCCGGCAGAATAACCACATCCTCCGGCAGCAGGGCGTCGATGGTTGTACCATCGCTGTACTGTCCGCTGAGGAATTGTACCCCCATTTCGATGAGCCGGTTGTTCACATGCGGATTGTGAATGATTTCACCGGTGAGAAAAATCCGGCGTTCCGGAAACCGTTCACGTGTTTGGTATGCATAATCCACTGCCCGGTCCACACCATAGCAAAACCCAAATTCCTGCGCGAGATAGAGAGATAAATCACCGGCTGCAATTGCAAAGTCGTTTTCGCGCAGGAATTCAACCACATTGCTGTAGTAATCTTTTTTTAAGATACCCTGCACTTCCTTTTTCAGACCGAGTCCGCGCTGGTAAAACTGATCGGAATGCTGTATAGCTACCTTTTCCATGGAATCCTTCTTTTTTATACCTTCCGTAGTATGTTCAAAATATCGATTCATAGTTACAAATATAGGATTTTGCGGACGAATGTCAAGGGAGAACGAGATACTAAAAGGTGACGTGGCAACTTAGTGTTTGCTCGAAAGCACCAATTTTATCCGACCGTTGCCGGATTCCAAATCCGACGGCTGCCCTTGTGCGTCGACTTACGAAGAATTCACTTTTATCTTGTCACCTTGAGCGAAGCCGGAAGGTCTGGCACGAACATAAAACAGATTTCTCGTCAGGCATTCGCCTGCCTCGAAAAGACAAGTCTATGCATGATTTGAGGCACAGAACAACTGCCGGGTCGAAAATTGCAAACGTCGGTATTTTCACGCAAACACTACTTATGATATTTCTCTCCATTGAGGATCGTGAATGCGCGGTAAATTTGTTCCAGCAAAATGACCTTTGCCATTTCGTGCAAAAACGTCATTTTAGACAAGGACAGCACAACATTCGCTTTGTTCAGCACATCTTCAGAAAGACCGAACGGACCACCGATGACAAATGTCAGATTTTTTACTCCGCTGTCCATTTTCTTTTGTATAAAATCAGCAAACTGCAGCGAACTTCGTTGGTCGCCGCTTTTATCTAATACAATTAAAAAGTCACGTGACGAGACCATTGCCAAAATATTTTCAGCCTCGCGTTTCAGCACCAGACCCACATTCCGCAACGAGTTAAAAGACGCATCTTTCACCGCTTCTTCTTTAAACTTGGAATAATGGCGGATGCGTTTTATGAAGTCCTCTTCCGCGCTCTGCCACGGCTTTTTTCTGGTTTTGCCTACGGTGATGATTTTAATTAACATACATTCAATTCACATAGTCTTTCATAAAGTTATTAAATCCTTGAAGCTTTTTCGCTGTCTTTGGTGAATTTCAGTGTTTACCCGAGTTATGCATCTATTTTCACTTCTTGTTCCAAAATTTCTATTTTGGAACACAATTAAAGACGGCCGCTCAAGGTTGAACAGCAGCAATGACATTCACCCGGTTTAATTCCCGGTCTGAGTCAGCCACGTAGTATCGAAAATTCTCTGCCTGACATTTGGAAGCGAAATCCAGCATCCTCTCTTTATTGTTGCCGCTGAACCCGCTGCCATCATCCACGTAGTCAACGGCAAGAACCGGCTTATTTGCCGCGATGAAACGCCGCAGCAAACGCACTCTCTCATCGATTTCAGCGGATGATTTCTTGCTGGTTTCATCGTACCAGATATCTTCGGCGCCAACGCCGGACACGGTGTTTAAATACGATCCATCAACATCATAATTCAAAATTCGTACGCCGTTTTGCGGAATAATCAGAAAATTGTCGCCAAAGGAGCTTTGCGTTTTGCAGTATTCCGCAATCCATTTTACCAGTTCGATCATCCGGGAAGCCGCTTCAGCTTCATCAGCGACGGGATCGACCGAAACAGCCGTTTCCTTGCCGGCGCCGTAATTTTGCCCGTCGCCCCAATATTCGAAACCATCGACAATGTCCAGATACACGCCTGAAAAACCCTCGGCGATGATCTTATCCAGGTACGGTTTCACATAATGATCGCGCCAGTCAGAATTCCAGTAACGGACTTTGTAGTTTCCCGGCCAATCGGGATTCGTATGCCCCAGCCAGACCGGCGCCGCAGCAGTGAAATCATTACCGTCTTCAGTCTGCACCCAGTTGCTACCCCAGTAGAAGCGGTAATTCTCTGCTTCACCAATGGAAATATAGGCAACCGGCGTCAGACCCGCCGCCAGTAAAGACTGAATATCAGACGATGCGTACTCCCCGGATAACTTACCATCAAAAGAATAGTCCATCACCACGAAAACAAATCCGGAGTTCTTTACCGCGGTTATGTCTGCATGCTGCAACTGGTACAACCACGATGCGCCTTTAGTAAAGTCCACCATTCCAGGGTCTTCAGTCACAGGATTGTCCCGGCAGGAAAACATCACAACCAAAACAGATACTATTGCGAACAAAAAAAACACCCTCGGTCTATTCAAACGCATCATGTGGCCTCGACCTTTTTTAACGCCCATCGGTGTTTATCTTTATTTATCGGTGGTTACTGCTTTTGCTTATTGTTCCAAGATTCCTTTTGGGAAACACACGTACTTATTGCAACCAATTAAAATAATAAAAAAGGTTTTAAATGTCACGCCCTATTTTGCCTGCGACAAATAAATTGAATCTAATTTGTGCTTGACTGAGAGTATCTCCCCCGCATTCTGACAACTTCTCTGAGGCGATCCCAAAAGTCAAAAAATGTTGTCATTTCGAACCGGCGGTGGCCTGACGAGAAATCCGGTCTATGCTTATGTCAGACCTTTCGACTCCGCGATGCTACGCTCAAGGTGACAAGATAAAAGTGAAGCCTACTTAAGTTGACGTACAAGGGCAAGTGCCGGGTCTGAATTGTAAAAGTCAAGTAAGTTGTTGGCAATTTCATTGTCAAATAGAATTTTCAGCGCCTATCGGTGTTCATCTTTATTTATCGGTGGTTCATGTTTTTGCTTTTTTTCCAAAATCTCTATGTTGGAACACACAAACAAATTGCATATTTTCGGTCAATCACTCATTATTTACGCATCAGAACAGAGGACAGGGACTCATCTTTCTTTTGCTTTTTTGGATTTTTATTGTTTTTTTGTTTTGAGCAAAAATATTTTGTAAGACAGGAGGTGCATTTTGGTTACGATAACATCGCTCTGGCTGGCCATTTTAATGTCAGCAATCTTCGTCTGGATCGCCAGTTTCATCGTCTGGTCGGTTTTACCGCACCACAAATCTGACTTCAAAGGATTACCCAATGAAGAGGCAGCGATGAAAGCCTTACGTTCGCAGAAGCTCACGCCCGGTCAATACAGCATTCCGCATCTAAAAACGAAAGATGCGTTGCGAAAACCGGGCATCATCAAAAAGTTCCATGAAGGTCCCACAGGTTTTCTCACAATTTTACCAAAAGGAATGCCGCCTCTGGGCAAAAACCTCGGACTTTCATTCATCTTTTATCTGGCGGTGGGACTGGTCGTCGCTTATCTCACCAGCCGAACCCTGGAGACGGCAACACCTTACTTACAAGTCTTCCGGGTGGCCGGCACTATTGCCTGGCTGGCTTATGGAGGGGCAACCATTCAGGAAGCCATCTGGTTTGGCCGTCCCTGGAAGACGGTCTTGAAACAGCTTCTGGACGCTCTCATTTTTGGATTACTCACGGGAGGGGTTTTTGGCTGGTTATGGCCACAATAGAGATGAAAACAGAACGATGACTGATTGACCACACACGGGGCTGTCTAAAAAGCCCCGGTTTGTCATTCCGATCCGGCAGTTGCCGGAGAGGAATCTGGCTATAAAATTGTCGTAAAATATTATAAAAACAATTGCTTATGTAGTGAACTGTCTCAGGCTCAGATTTCTCATCAGGCTTCCGCCTGATTCGAAATGACATTTTTTTTTGACTTTTTAGACAACCCCGTGACGTCGCCCTTGCGGGAATCACTGTTTTTTCTTCTTTTTCTTCCCGAACAGACCGCCCAGGCCGTGCAAAATATTGGCTACGGGGTCGGCTTTTGCGGTACTCTTCGTTTGCACGGAATCCGTTGGACTTACCGCTGCTGCGGTGACCGTTGTATCTTTCTCTGCAGACGTTTTCTTTTCTGTTTTCTTTCGTAAGCTGCTAA
>CAYVXE010000031.1:39423-41886 GCA_964455375.1 uncultured Calditrichaceae bacterium | reverse complement strand
AAGCGACTTTCTCATATTGTTTTTTTTGATTTCGTTCGCTTTCTGCCAAACGCCCAACTATGTACGCAATCGTATTATAGACGATGATTTCCAATAACCGGTGGACAAATTCAAACTCCGTGCCATGCCACTGAAATATCACATGCGGCAAATAAATAATGCTGATACAAACCGCAGTAATTAATCCGCCTTTAATGCCAAAGTAAAACGCAGCTAAAACGATTGGAATGTAATACAGCAGCTTATAAACTTCGTGAGAATAATCGGTGCGGGTGTCCGTGCTGTAGTGCAAAATGCTGATGATGACGATTAAGCTCACGAGAACGATTAAAGGTTTTTTATTTCTCCGATTTAACATACGTTAATTTAACAAATTAATGTAGAATATTCAACAGTTTTAATTTGCTCTCAACCCGGCTACTCGTGTAATGAGAAAGTACACAGATTCAATGGATACATAAAATTTACCTTGTGCAGGAAACAAATTAGTCTTTGACTATAAACTCAATTGCATGATAATGCGGGACTATTCCCAAAACGCTTTCCTTCACCTTGAGCGAAGTCGAAAGGTGACATAAGTGCCGTAAAATCAAAACGTTTCTGCTTCGCTCAGTATAAAGAACATGCATTGATATGGGGCTTTCGGAACAACCTCCGACGGTTTTCGTTCAGATACAAATTAACCCGTCACTTTTTCTGTCTTCTCGTCTTGCCATTCCTTGCGATTGCTCCAGCTTTTATAGATAAAATAGACGGCCGGTATGACAATCAGAGTCAGGAGCGTCGAGGAAACCATCCCGCCTACCATCGGCGCTGCGATGCGCTTCATGACATCCGAACCGGTTCCGTGTCCCCACATGATAGGTAGCAGACCTGCAGTGATGGCAGTAGCAGTCATAAAAATAGGTCGTAATCTCATACTGGTACCTTCAAACACAGATTGAGCTAAATCCGCTTTGTTGCGCATTTTACCACTGATCAATCGTGCTTCATAAGCTTGATCCAGATAGGTCAACATAATGACACCAATTTCTGCCGTCACCCCGGCAAGAGCGATGAACCCAACATCAACAGCTACACTAAAATCATAATTTAAAATATACATCAACCAAATTCCACCGATCAAAGCAAACGGCAGGGATAACATCACAATAACGCTTTCAGTTATATTCCTGAAATTCAAATAAAGCAAAACAAAGATGATGACCAGAGTCACGGGAATCACCAGTTTCATTTTCTCTTTAGCACGCTGCATGTATTCATACTGCCCGCTCCAAATCATTGTGTACCCTGTTGGCAATTTTATCTGTTCATTAACTACCTCCTGTGCGTTCTGCACATAGGTGCCAACATCTATGTTTTTTAAATCGACATAGATCCATGCGGTTCGCTTTGCATTTTCACTTTTGATTCCTGGAGGTCCCTTTTTGATCACGATGTCTGCCACCTGGCTGATGGGGATTTGGGCGCCGGTTGGTGTGGAAATGAGCACACGTTTCAGAACTTCCGGATTGTCACGCAATTCTCTGCTGTAACGCACATTCACCGGATAGCGTTCCAGACCTTCTACGGTCTGAGTGACATTCATACCGCCGATAGCGCTTTTGATGATGTCCTGGACATCACCGACATTCAGACCGTAACGCATCACTTCATCCCGCTTAATATTAAAGTCGAGATAATTGCCACCGACGGTTTTTTCAGGAAACACACTCAAGGTACCCGGAACTTTTTGAATGACATTAGCTACTTTCTGGGCTAAATCTGCTAATACCTGTAAATCGTCTCCCATGATCTTGATACCGACCGGCGTCTTAATACCGGTTGCAAGCATGTCGTTGCGGGTTTTAATGGGCATGGTCCAGGCGTTGGTTAACCCGGGAAAATGAATCGCGGCATTGAGTTCATTTACCAATTTTTCCGGCGTCATTCCGGGGCGCCATTCATCCTCCGGTTTGAGCATAATTGTGGTCTCCATCATGGAAAGAGGCGCCGGGTCGGTAGCGGATTCAACGCGACCCACCTTGCCAAAGACATGGTGCACTTCGGGGAATTGTTTGATGATCTTGTCGGTCTGTTGTAAGAGTTCCCGCGCTTTGGTAATGCTGATGCCCGGGTCGGTTGTAGGCATGTAAAGCAGGTCGCCTTCATAGAGAGGTGGCATGAACTCCGAGCCAAGTTGCGACAATGGCCATAGTGTAGCAATCAGGACAACCGCAGCAATCCCCATGGTTAGCTTCTTAAAGCGCAGAACCCAGTCTATGACCGGATGATATATCCAAACCAGGAAACGGTTTACCGGGTTTTTCGACTCCTTCATTATTTTACCACGAATGAGATACCCCATGAGGACGGGGACAATGGTGATCGAGAGTAATGCTGCCGCAGCCATAGAATAGGTTTTGGTAAAGGCTAACGGTTTGAATAAACGTCCCTCCTGCGCTTCCAACGAAAAAACCGGTA
>CAYVXE010000031.1:37193-39323 GCA_964455375.1 uncultured Calditrichaceae bacterium | reverse complement strand
CTGCGAAAATGCATGAGAAAAATGATGCAAACCAGTGCAACGACGATGCTCTCTTCGAGGAGTTTGCCTTTCAAATTCTCAATGGCACTTTCGATCAACCCGGAACGATCATAAACCGGAATAATTTCTACGCCTTCGGGTAAACTCCGTTTTAATTCCTCGAGCCGGATCTTAACACCCTCGATGGTTTTGAGTGCATTCTCGCCATACCGCATAATAATGACGCCTCCCACAACCTCGCCCTCACCATTCAGTTCTGTGAGTCCCCGGCGTAATTCAGGCCCGAGATGCACGTTTGCAACTTGCTTCAGGGTAATGGGAACGCCACGATTATCGACGCCTAACGTGACCTTTTCCAAATCTGCAATGGATTTAATGTATCCCAATCCACGCACCATAAACTCGGTTTCACCCATTTCCAGAAGACGGCCACCCACATCGTTATTTGCATCTTTGATTGCATTTTTAACTTTTTTTAGCGGGATATCATAAATGAGAAGTTTGTTCGGGTCGACTTCCACCTGATACTGTTTTACGAAGCCGCCGACACTTGCAACCTCGGCAACACCGGGAACGGCAGTCAACTCATAGCGCAGATACCAATCCTGAATAGTTCGCAACTGTGCCAGATCGTGGTTTTTACTTTTCAACGCGTACTCATAAACCCAACCCACGCCGGTGGCATCTGGACCGAGACTAGGGGTTACACCTTGAGGTAATTTATTGGATACATAATTCAGATATTCCAGAACCCGGCTGCGCGCCCAGTACAGGTCTGTGCCATCTTCGAAAATAATATACACCATGGAAAATCCAAAAAAGGAGTACCCGCGAACAATCTTGGCAAAAGGTACGGCTAGCATGGAAGTAGTTAATGGATAGGTCACCTGGTCTTCAATCACTTGTGGCGCCTGACCGGGAAATTCCGTAAACACGATCACCTGAACATCCGATAAATCCGGAATGGCGTCAACAGGTATTCTCAACATAGTTACGACCCCAATGAGAATGACGAACAGCGTCGCTAAAATGACCATAAATCGATTGTTCACAGACCATTCAATTATTTTTTCTAACATCGTTTTCTCTTTATCTTTGCATGAGTAAATTTATTTAACTGATTTTGCAGCTTGAAAGTCCTTCAAATTTCACAAAGCCCAATGATAACAAATGATGCATTTCAGGTTAACGCTATTTAGCAACCGCCGCTTTCTTAAGTTCAAGCATTTTCTGAATAGCTTCCTGCAAGCGACTTTCAGAATCGATGAGAAACTGAGCGCTGATGACAATTCGTTGCCCTTCTTTCAAACCGGCGATAACCTTAACCAGGGAGTCCTCGCCTTCCGGGCCGACGATGACATCCTGTGGTCTGAATTTCCCTTCTCCAAGGGCAATGAAGACAATATTTCTTTTCCCTGTACGGATGATCGCTTCACTCGGAATGGCTAAAACATGCTCGCCCGGATTTGATTCGATGACGATGTTGGCGTACATTTGAGGTTTCAGTTCCAGGGTTGGATTTTTGAAAACCAAACGTACTTTTACGTCCCGTGTTTTTGCATTCAGATAAGGATAAATATAATCGACTCTCCCTTCAAACTGTTGGCCGGGAATATATGGTAAATCCATAATGACTTTTTGACCGACTTTTATCCAGGGTAGTTCATATTCAAAAATGTGTGCATAAACCCAAACCACTGAAAGATCAGCGATTTTAAATAAGTCCATTCCCGCCATGGTGTAATTGCCTGCAACAGCATTTTTATGAATAACAAATCCGTTTACCGGTGAATGAATGATTAAATCTTTTTGAATCTTTCCTGTTTGCTCTAACGTTTCAATTTGCTTGTCGGAGATGTCCCACAATTTCAGCCGCTGGCGGGTTGCGGCGAGAAGGCTTTCTGCCCCCGAACTGACCTCTTTATATGCACTGTTTTGCAATCTCTGTTGATTCTTAAACGCCAGAAGGTACTCTTGCTGAGTCGATACTAATTCCGGAGAATAGATAGTAAAAAGTGGCTGCCCTTTTCGTACGAGGTCACCGGTTCGATCTACAAATAGCTTTTCAATCCATCCAGGGAATTTTGTATTAATATTGTATAATGTCTGTTCGTTGTAATCCACATGTCC
>CAYVXE010000031.1:34251-37093 GCA_964455375.1 uncultured Calditrichaceae bacterium | reverse complement strand
CACGCCAATAGAGAATTTTCCTTTCAGTCTTGTTGCCTTGCCCGCCGCTCTCTGCATTTTGTGCAACAGGTTCACTTTTATCGCTTCCACCGCAAGCGATAAAAAAGACAGGCAACGCGAATAATAATGAAACAACCAGCAACCATCGTACTTCCTTTACATTTTTCTTAAAAGATTTTATTCTGAACATCTGTATAATCTCCCTTTAAAGATATTTATTTTTAAACATTATTGAGGAAGTTTTCCTCCGACCGCCCTTTCCAATCCCGCTAATTCTAGTTGATAATTCGCTTGCTCCTTTCGATAGCCTAAATTCAAATTAAGCAACATCCTCTCGGCATCCAACAAATTCAAAAAATCCAATTTACCGGTACGATAGCTTGACGTTGCAGATTCTAAACTACTTTCCGCCTGAGCAATAAGACCCTGTTCATATAAATCCAGGGTCTTTTCGGTCAATTCCAATTGATAATACAGGTCGTTGATTTCTGCCTTAACCTGATTTTCTACATTATCGTATGTCAGTTTATTTGATGAAATAGTTTCCTCGGCCTCGCGTACTGCCGCTTTTCGTTTACCCAGCCAGATAGGTAAATTTATTCCGGCCATCACTGACCAGGCATTCTTTCCTGCATCGGGAGCAACACTAACGCCTTTAGCTACATCAATATAGTTTGCACGTACCGTAAAATCCGGCCAAAACTCCCTTTTGGCTAGACGTTTCATAAACTCACTTTTCTGCACCATAGCTTGCACAGCCTGGAGTTCCTCTCTTTGCGACATGGCAACATTTATGAGAAGGTCCTTTTTTAGACGTACCCGATTTGTATCGATGGCCGACGCGATTCCTAATCTCGTACCTTGTGGCCGGTCCAATAAAGCATTTATCCTCGCAACAACACCCTCTCTCATTTTCTCAAAACCCAACCTTCTTTCCATAGTACTTGAAATCTCTACCTGTGACTTTAAAACATTTGCTTGAATTCCTTTACCGGTTGCATATTGCTGCTCAGCAACCGTGCTGAAATTCTGCAGCAATGACAGGTATTTACTCAATATTGCAATGGATTGATCAATCCAATACAAATCGTAATAAGCCTTTTTAACCTTGAAAAGAACGTCTCTTTCTGTAGCATCGAATTGTTGTTTGGCAGCAACTGCATCCTGCGTTGCCATTTTACCCTTTAATCTTAACTTGCCAGGGAACGGGAGCTTTTGTGAAAGCGTAAAAACATTCTCCTGCGGACCGACCCGTGTTTCCACACTCTTACCGAAGTAGGTATAACTAAACGCAGGGTCAGGCAGGGTTGAAACTTGTGCTGGTTTCTGTTCTTTGGCAAGCCAACGACGCTCCGCTGATTTGATCTCTGGGTTTCTGTCCAGGGCTTCCTCAATTAACTTATGCAATGAAAGCGATCCGCTTTTATTTTGAGCATAAACAGAATTCTGGGAAACCAGCAAAATGAGAAGAATCACTATCCAGTTTAAAAAATGCTTCATTATTTTTTCTCCACTATTCAGAAATACCTAGTCGTAAATTTATTGACATCTCAGCCGTGCAAAATTTTGCTTTGTTATTTAATTTTTTGCTGTATTCCAAAAATCATACCACTCGGTTTAAACAGGCCTTTTTCCCGTATTATTTTCTACTTTAGCCTTAAATCGAATCAATTTTGATATCAACCGTTTTTTCCTGGAAATATTTTCCCAGATAACTGTAGAATATTCTACATATATTCGAGTCACCTTTGTACAATATTCTACACATATCAGTTGAGGCTTACGCTGAAAAATCAAGCGGGATTATTTTATAAACCGCAACAATCGGGTGGAATGTTATATTAAATTTACTTACATTACTGGCCTTTGAACGGTCATTAAAGGAAACGAGTATGCGCAAACATGAAACCCTAAAAGCTTATACTGCATGGGGCGCGGTCTGTCTGTTCTGGGGAACAACTTACCTTGCGATCAGAATTGGTGTTGAAGTCGTGCCACCGGCACTGTTTGCCGGCATTCGTTTCGTCATGGCGGGATTAATCTTAGTCGTCTATTTGCTTGTGCGCGGTCAAAAGTTTCCTCCGAAATCGGATTTCATTCACATTGCTATCGTTGGAATCGCACTGCTTACCATAGCCAATGGAACAGTTGTATGGGCAGAACAGTGGGTACCAAGCAGCCTCGCCGCTTTGATTGTCGCCACCCTCCCTTTCTGGATGGTGGGAATCGAATCACTTTTGCCAAAAGGTGACAAGCTGACGTTCAAAAAAGTCTTCGGAATTACAATCGGATTTTTCGGACTGTTCTTTCTGCTGTGGCCCGAATTAAAGAACGACCTTCATCCCGACTATGTCAAAGGCATTCTGGCAATGTTCATTCCACCAATTGCCTGGAGCGCCGGCTCTATTTACTCAAAATATAAGAAAATCAGCACCACGCCGTTAATGGCCTCTACCTGGCAAATGCTTATTGCTGGAATGATTTTAGTTGCCTTCGGCGGCATAAAAGGCGAATTTCAACAAATTCATTTCACCCTGCAGGGAATAGGAGCAATTGTCTATCTCATTTTCTTTGGTTCCATTTTTGGTTATGGATCCTATATTTACGCTCTGGACAAGCTGCCGGCGTCTATGGTGTCAACGTATGCATTTATAAATCCCATTATCGCGGTGTTTTTGGGCTGGTTCATTTTAGGCGAGCGTTTGGACTGGCGCGTGGCTTTATCCACAGTGATAATTTTATCCGGTGTGTTAATCGTTAAAACATCCGTTCGTGATAAAATAAAAAATCCTGAAAAATCGTTGCAAATAGCTGACAAGTAAGCCATCTTAACTTGCCGGAT
>CAYVXE010000031.1:0-34151 GCA_964455375.1 uncultured Calditrichaceae bacterium | reverse complement strand
ATCCTGAAAAATCGTTGCAAATAGCTGACAAGTAAGCCATCTTAACTTGCCGGATCCTCCCCTACGTCGTAGTTCGTAATAGAAACTGAGAAGAGGCATTTTCCGTCAATTGCGCATTAATTTCAGATCAATACTTTTTTCAACTTTTTTCTGAGAATTCAGGTCTGTCACAAGAACAGTCATGCGGTAGTCCCCTTCGTCTAACTTACTTACATCGAAAGAGGAAAATTCATCTGAACTGTTATTTGCCCCCTCCCTCTTATTTCGAATTGAGATACTTTTTTTCTTGCCGCCAAAGCCAAATATTTTTAACAACCCCTTCTTCTTTTTTTTCAAAAGGGTTAATGTATTCTCAACTTCATAGTTGGTTTTCCCGTCAATCATCGTTAAGCAGTAAATTTCAAAATAGAGAAACACAGGTTTTGTTAAATCATAAATCTTCGTAGGATTTGGCACGACGGTTAAATCATCGTTGCGGTCAAAGATACTGCTTTCTGCTGTAGAAGGATGGATATCGTAAGCAAGGAGGATGTCACTCAGACTCAGTGAATTATCGGGAAACTGTTGAACGTCCGCATCGACTTTCCAACCACCGATTTTGGGAATATTTTTTACTTTTGCATATAAGGATAAATGATAGGAACCGGCATTCAATTCAAATTCACTTTTGTGAATGAAAATATTACTTGCCTCAGATACCTGGCTTTGATTTAAATCAACATTGTCTGAGTCTATGCCTAATTCTTTCCAATTTTCATCGAAAACACCGGAACTGTATTCAAATATTTGCTGCCCTTCATTATTTTGCAATTGTGCGATTGGCAGGCCGAAATAAACTTCAAACTGCGTCTTTTGATCTTTGCCCCGAAAATTAGCAGTAAAAAATGGCATGGGGAGTTCCTTGACATTTTTATCCCACGTATGATAATCCGTGGACATCGCAGTGAAAACAACTTCTTTGCTTTCATCGGCAATTTGTGCGAGTACGCTGTTTGTTTCAAGAGGATCGCTGGCCATGCGCAAACGATCCAACTTTGGGTCCCATCCCGTACGATCTTCTAACATGCGCGAATTGGTAATGTAAGGCGCCAATCGCCAATTATTTCCCGTACCCATTTTTTCATCCACAAGAAAATGAAAAATTAGTTCCGGTCTGTCCCCTCTCTGGTAATAGTGCCAGGATTCATTGCTTTCGGACGCGCTGGGTGTCACAGCATAATCGTTGGGCGGTCCCTGGCGGATATAGATGAGTCCCTTGTCATTAAATTTATCATTTAAAGAGTAGGCCCTTGGAAATTTCAAATAACCCATTTTGTCCGGACTGTTGCCCCAGAACTTAACGCCATCAAACCAGAAGTTATTCTCCGCAAACACCAGGCGGCGATAATGCTCCAATGCACGCATGTTCCGCGGAGACGATGGCGTGGGGTTTCTTTCTGTCCAAAATTTATGGAAGAATTGTTTTTTTAAGGAAATATCAATGAGGTTGTCGAAAATCTGTAATTCAACATCAGTAAAAATATACTTATCATCCTCATACATAAATTGAGCGTCAAGGTCGGAGTCGATCCGGTTCAATGCTTCGTTGAATAAATTACTTGCCGCTGCAAGGTTTTGCTGTTGCACATAAAACCTGATTAGGGACAAGGAAATGACTGTTTTATTAACAGATTTTGAGTCAACCAGCAGTTTTTTATAATAATAGTTTGCCTTCGAGGTATTTTTTTTCTGACGATAATAATCGGCAAAAATAAGATTTGTCCAATCGTCCGGGTGTTTATTCAAATAGGCCGAAATTTGATTTTTGCTTTTATGTCGTAAAAAGAGTTGATATAATTCAAATAAGCCCACATAAGATTTATAATCTCCCGGTTTTAACATGATTTGTTTTTTACCGTACTCAACCGCTTTAATCCAGTTTTGTTTCCAACGTTCCAACAAAGCACGCTGATAGAAAATGTCCCTATAGGTTGAATCCTTTTCGATAACCATATTCAGGTATTTTTTTGATTTCCCGAATTGAATCTTTTTAATGAGTAAATTTTTGGTTTTCCCGGTTTCGCGATATGCAATGCCCAAACTGTAAATTGATTCCAGATCATCGGGTTCTATTTTAACTATTTTGCCATACCACTTTTTCACATCTCCATAGTTCTTTTCCTCAAAAGCAATTTTTGCTAATCCGCTAAACGCTCGTTGTGCATTAGGATAAAGCTTGAGAGCATTTTTGTACATTTTTATCGCTTTTTTGTAATTTTCATCCTGCCGAAATTTATCTGCACGGGTAATTAGCTCCGCAGATTTCGCATTGGGATTTTTCAGCAGGTATTGCCGGGCTGTTTCGTTCTGCGGATCATGCTTTAAAACTTTTGAAAACCAATTTTTCGCATTTTTCCATTTCTTCTTTTCAAAAGCAACCTTTCCCATACCCATGATTGCCGGGACATAATCGCTGTTTTTCTTTAGCACGCCTTTATAAATTCTTTCTGCTGCTTTTAACTGTGTGAGCGACAATAAACTGTCCGCCGCCTGCACTTCTGCCCGAAGCTTGGGGTTATCCAGATATGCCAAAATCTCACGATTATGCGGTTGAATTTCCAAAGCTCGTTTAAACCAGCGCTGCTCATTTTCTGAATCATGTTTCAGATGCGCAATTTTACCTAAGGCGACCAATGCTTCCACAGACTTTTTATTAAAAATCAATGCCTGTTTGTAGGCCAGTTCGGCATTGTCGACTTTACCCGCACGGCTTAAACTATCTGCTTTTGAAATAAATTTTGTAGACAACTGCTCCCTTGTTTGCGAATAGGCCTTACTTATGGTCAAATTACTGCAACAAAAGACTATTAAAAAACCGGAAATGATTGACTTAGAAAAGGATGTGCTTTTCATCAGTTATCTGTAAATAATGTATAAAGATAAAACTAACTTATACAATTAATACAATTTTGGCAAGAGTTTATTCTATAGATTTTGTAAAATATTTGTGAAGAAAAGGCCCCTTTATAAAACAAAGGGGCCAGGCTGGAAAGGTAGGAATGCGAACGTTCTTACTGCACCGTAAAAGTCAACACAAAGGCTGTTGTGTCGCCATTGAGATTAGGGGTCAGGTCGGTATACACATCCCCGTCTGTGGATTTGTGTTCCTGCTTATAATAATCGAGTTTTTTGATCATGAACTCAGCACCGACTGCGAAATGTTTGGCAAAGAAATAATCTACACCGAGTCCCACGTTTATCCCCGCACCAACTAGCGTATCCGCTGCGTTTTTTTCTTTAAGGCCGTAGACTCCAGCCCCTAATTTTCCATACGGTTGCAGCCGGGAAGACGTATTAAATTTCTGCTGCATATTTATTTCGACACCGCTGAATTCCATGAGCAAATCCGGCGCGCTTGTTCTTTGATGTTCCGAACCAAACAAGGTTAACCACAGGGAAAATCGTTTCGTAAAACCATATCCGAGGCTAAGGACACCGCCATCGCCTGCATTTAAATTTCTTTCCGAGAGCGCATTGAAGCTACCTGTGCTTATGGATGCCTTTACTCCTTTTGGAGAAAAGCGTTCCGGTTTTTTCTGGGCATACACAGTCATGCATAAAAGCAAACTAAATAAAGGGACAAGACCAAAAATCATTTTCTTTGCAAAGATATTCATTTTTTCCTCTCTTTCTATTTGAAATTACGTTTCAGTATTTCAGTTAACATCTATGCACAAATTTGTAATCATGTTACTTTTATCGCTCTAAATATTCAAATGGTGTGCCACTCTTTTCTAATTAGCCGATTCTATTTAATAATCAATAACTTACAACCTATCACAATATAGTATTTCTTGTAGAATGGATTCAACAGTGTTGCAAATAAACGACAACATTAGCCTCGTTTTCTGCTGGCATGAATCTTGTAATCCCGAAAGATAAATGGATTGCCTGAATCATACCTTCGGAAAATCACCCTGTGCTGGCGACTATAAGACGATAAGAGTAAACGGAAAGGAGCACAGGTTGGTGGATCATATTGACGTGATCGTAAATGATGTAGATATGTCTGATATCCGCAATCTAAATTCGGTTTTAACCGACTTGAAAAATCAAAACAATAGTGATACCACATTCAATACGACAACAGATGCCAATGTCTACAAAATTAAATTGGAACCGGCAAACCTTGGTGAAATAAAGGAAACATTACGATTCGTATTGCAAGTCATAGAACCTAAGAGAATTGCAATTCAGCCATAACAAAAAATAACCACATTTTCCTCCCTCTCTCCTCGATTCCTGGAAGGTTTTGTTTTTAATCTTCCAGGAATTCATCTATGCTTTAATTTACAAACTCAAAATGTCAGACCTGAATGACACACCCATTTGAAATTCGGGTTTATGATTCCATTTGTATTTCCTGATGTATGCCAACTTCGAACTACAAAGCATTATAAATAAGTCAAACTCTTACGGATTCGTAGCACACCTGTCTTTTTTTTGAATTGTGTTTTTGTCATCATCATCGCAACGGCAAATTTTTTTGCTTGACAAATTTGTAATTAATTTTCATATTATTTCCGCAATCTCATCTAATTTATTTCAATTTAAAACAAGGTAATGCCATGGGCTTCAAAGATAGTTTCAAAAAAGCCTGGAAACGTGTATCTGATCTGGAGGATGACAGTGAAGCTGCTAAACAGCAAGCCAGGGAAGCGAACCGAATTCCATTCAAAGAAATATCCAAGAAACTCAAAACGCTGATGAAAGAAAATGTCGATGTCGTCGGCAGGAAAATCATTATTCCCAGCTATTATATCATCTACTTTAATGAGACTGACCGTAATATGCGCCTGGAAGTTGAAGATGTCCTCACTGCTGAGCTAAAAGAGGAATTGTATCATGAAATGCGTAAAATCAATCCTGAACAGAACAAACGTGACTTGCTTATCGACGTGAAGACAGACTCATCTCTTTCCAAAGGTGAATTTCGGACTGAATTCCATATCAAAAAAATTGACGATGAGAGTCATGGAGAACCGGTGCCACAACATAACCCCGCACAAGCACCAAAAGCGGTTTTGGATGAGGAAAACGACTTTAAACCAACAATCATTGAAGCGTCCCCTCTGATTTCGGAGGACGACCAGGCGACCATCATCCAGCGGCCTGAGAGTTCTGTTATGTTCAAATTTGCCATTGATTCCGGTGAAGATTCAAAAGAAGTTATCCTTAATAAGGATTTGATTTCAATTGGCCGCAGCAGTAAGGACGATGTTCTACTCGAAAGTCCCGATTTTTCAATCTCACGCTCGCATGTTATTTTAGAAGTGAGAAATGGTGCGTACTTCCTGACGCCATCCGGTATTAACGGGACTTCCGTAAATGGAAAAGAATTAGTACTGAAGGAAGAAGTCAAAATCGAACCGGGTGATGAAATTCAAATTATGAATTACAAATTAAAACTAATTCGTGACTAACATTTCTCACTTTTTTTAAATAACGTAAGCGTTGTAAAAAAAATAAAAAGGCGATATGTCATTTCGAGTCAGGCGGTGACCGGACGAGAAATCTGATGAGCAATGATCACGCACGGCAATCGTTTCTATGAGAGAATCTATAGATAGCATGCCAAGATTCAGATTCGTCTTCAGTGGCTGCCGGGTTGGAATGACAGCGTTTGTGAAAAATATCATGTTTATGTCAATCACTAAATTATTCTCAAACCAGAGTATCGTTATATGGGACTTATTCGAAGCATCGACCACGGTATCAGAAAGTTAATATTTTCCCTATTTTGGTGGTTTATCGATCCCCTTGAACAAGAAAGGCTATTTGGTGAACTAACAGACGCCATGGATCGCAACCTCGATGCCAGCAACCCGGAACAGTTGATGGCTCCGGATCATTATGATGTCAGTGTAAATAATACCGTCTTCATAAAACATGCGCATACCATTAAAAAACTGGAAACCGTTCTTCAGGATCGATTGCAAAAACACATCGCCGAAAGAGATTACGAAATTCCGGAGCCCAAAATAAAATTGCAGATCATTTCATCCGCAACGATTTCAAAACATACCTCCGATATTCGTTGCTCGTTTTCCATGCATGAAAATGATTCAGAACCTGGCAATTCCCGCCAAAACTACCAGTTAAAAATAATCGACGGTGAAGGCAAAGGCACAACCTGGGGATTGGCGCCCGGCAACACCTACAAAATCGGCCGTATCTCTTCTGCAGATATCTGCTTGCCTTATGACAATATATCTAAAAATCAGGCGACGCTTTATTTTGTTAATGAAAATAACATCACCATTGTTGATGAAGAAAGTGCGAACGGGACTTTTCTAAATGATGAAACGACCCCCATCAAAGGAAGCCGGGAAATTAAGCTCGGGGGAAAAATCCGGTTTTGCAAACTGAACCCCATTGTGTTAACCCTATCTGAGAAATAATGCCGCCATGCTCCTCGTTCTGATAATCACAAAATTCTTTATCGTGGCCATTCTTGGTCTTTATGTTATTCGAATTTTGCAGATTTCAAGCCGAAACTTATCAGGTATTTTGTCCTTTGCCCGCCGCAAAGAAATTTCTGTCGTCAGTTGGGTTTTTATCATCGCTTTTGGTGCACTTTTGGGTTATCAGGCCTACTGGCAGTTGTTTATCCACAATGACTACTTTACTGAAACATTAAAACTTCATGACCCCCGACCATGGATTGTTGAAGCCACAACGCAAAAAGGAACCATTTATGATCGTCATCATGATGATTCGACGTTTTTAGCCGGATACACTCAAAAGGCGGCCAATGAACAACCCAGAAGATACTACCCTCTCGGTGAAGCGGCGTCACATATCATCGGTTATTCAGATGTTGAGCGCGGTAAGGCAGGCCTGGAGAAACTATTTTTCAATGAGCTCATGGGGAGGACACAGAACACCCCGGAAGAAAAAGAAAATTATACTAACAATAAATTTTTTAGAATAAAACCGGTGGGTAACGACATTACGCTCACCATTGATTATGATCTACAAAAAACAGCGTATGACGCGTTCGGAGACAAGCGAGGCGCTGTTGTCGCCATTGAGCCCTCTACCGGTGATGTGCTGGTGATGGTTAGCGCTCCCAGTTACCATCCGGATTCCGTCTCTGTAGATGCTGCCTGGGTACGAATCATTAAAGACAGTGAGGGCAAACGGTTATATAACCGCTCCTTAAAAGGACGCTATCCTCCGGGTTCCACGTTTAAACCTATTGTCGCATCTGCTGCGCTGGATAACGGCATCGACCCCATCTACACCATAGGCGCGAAAGGATATTTACCGCCCGGTGTGCATAGAAAGCGCGTGTACGATCATGAGCGGGCAGCCTACAGAAAGCGTGGGCGAATCTGGCACGGTCAGGGTACCATCGACATGACCAGAGCATTGGTTAAATCCAGCAATGCTTATTTCGCGAAACTCGGCGTCACCGCGGGGGATTCCATTATGCACGCCATCGCCTACAATTTCGGCTACAACCAACCGTTTCATTGGAACACCTCGCACCCTGCGCTTCAGAAAGAACTCGTGGTATTCCGCAGCAGTTTTCCACCAACTAAAAATGCGCATGAGTTAGCATGGTCTTGCATCGGACAACAAGAAGTTCTGGCCACTCCCATCGAATTAGCCATGACCGCGGCTGCAATCGCCAACGACGGCGTTTTGATGCGGCCGAAATTAGAACTCGATCAAAAACCTGAAATCTGGCACCATGTCATTTCTCCGGAAACCGCAAAAAAAGTCCGTAAGATGATGCGCGAGGTTGTCTGGGCACGCGGTGGAACGGCATGGAGAATGCGTATGAAGGAACTGGAAGCCGGCGGTAAAACCGGCACGGCTGAACTAACAAAAATCATTACTCATAAAGACGGCACTCGTGAAAGAACGATTGTAAATAATGCTGTATTCATATCTTTTGCACCCGTGGAGAATCCGAAGATCGCAATCGCAATTATCGCAGAAGAGGCGGGTTACGGCGGGTCGGCCGCTGCACCCATCGCAAAAGAAGTGTACAAGAAAGCACTTGAATTAGGATATTTTAATACCGATGGCAAAACTTCCAAAGACAAGCCTTAATCCCGTTTTAGGACTCGTTACTGCACTGTTCATCAGCTTGGTGGGCATGGTTTCCGTGTACCTTGCGGGGAATGCCAGAGGCTACGACCCGAGCCTGACGATTCTCGTTCGCAACCTCTTTCTCATGGCATTTTTCTTCGTCATTTATGCCTTGCTCAAAAAAAACTATCGCGGCGATTTTTCAATTCTGGTGGTTGTGGCATTATTGACAAGTGTGGGTTTCACGATTCAGTATCGCATCAGTTCAGCCATCAATGTCGATTTTCAAAAAACGCTGGTCAAACAGTATTCAGCGGCGGCTGCTAAAAAGATTGAAGCCGACAGTTTACAGACCGAATCGGGTGCTAAAGACAGTCTTTCTGTTGCGGCATCACGGGAACGCAGTTTGCAAGCAATTCAGGAAGAGGGAAAGCAACTGCTCAGACTCGACAAATTCAAATTCGGTCAGATGGTCAGAGAATTAATCGATAGCGCTCCCGGATGGTCGAGACTGATCGTTTCCTATATTTTCGCTCTGTTAACGCTTGTTTATCTTGTAAAGAAGTGTGCTAAAAATTCATTTATGGATGAACTTTCACGGCCTTTTTTCTGGATTGCGGTCACGATTTTTATGCTCATGGTTTTTGTCGCCTTAAGCGAAGTTAAAACCCGCGGCCGTTTCGTTTACCAGATGACGCCGTGGGAAGCGTTCAAGGTTACCATTATCATATTTTTAGCCGGTTTTTTTGCCAAATACAAAGAGGCTTTTGTCAAAAAAACGCCGCGGATTAAAGGAAAACGGCTGCAGCAATTACTCGTGCCGTGGGGCCCTTTCATCCTGATCTGGTTCATTCCGCAGCTTTTGTTTGTTCTGCTTAAAGATTTCGGACAGGTCATTATTTATGGTGGTTTGGTCGTGATCATGTTATTTGTGACGACACGCAAATATATTTACCTGCTTGGTGGTATCGCCATAACCGCTATCACCTCCCGGGCAATTTTGCTATTGGAAGGCATTGCCCCGGCGCATGTATTACAGCGCTTTCTCATCTGGTCGGACATCTGGAGACTACCGCACGATATAACCTGGTGGGACAATGTCTACCAAATCATGAATTCTTTTTTTGCGCTGCATGCAGGTTCCTGGACTGGCACCGGTCTCGGACTTGGCTACCCGACGAACATTCCGCTGGTGGTTTCCGATTTTGTCTATTCCGCCATCGCCGAGGAAATCGGATTTATCGGTTCAGGGGTCATCGTGCTTTTGTATTTAATGCTGATACTTCTTGGACTCAGGGTGGTGAGTGAAAGTGAGACGGATTTCGAAAAATTATTAGCCGTGGGGTTTACCTCGATTCTCGGTATTCAGGTTTTTGTGAACATCGGCGGCGTGATTAAACTCATTCCGTTAACCGGCATTACACTGCCTTTTATCAGCCGCGGCGGCTTTTCTTTCCTGATTTCACTCATTCTGGTGGGCTTTCTCATGGGCTTGTCGCATCGCAACGGCATGAAAGAGACGTCCTGATGAGCCTGGTTATTCACACCGCGAGTATTACAGACAAAGGATTAAATCCGCATAAAACAGTCAATGAAGACAGCTTGCTCATCCTTGAAAAGGAACGCATTTTTGTCGTTGCTGATGGCGTCGGCGGTGCTTATGCCGGCGATGTTGCAAGTCAAACGGTTACCCGTACCATCGAACAGAAAGCCGCTAACCAGCCTGTCCCGGACAAAATCAAGTCGGTTCAGGAATTCATTCAAGCAGCGAATTCCGAGGTGTATAAAATCAGCAGGAAGGAAGCAAAACAAATGGGGTCGACTATCGCGTTGATGGCCTTGGAGGATGACGCTGCTATCATTGCGCATGTCGGTGACAGTAGAATTTATGTGGTGCGCGACGACGCTATCATTCAACTGACAAAAGACGATTCAAAAATTCAAAAATACCGTGACAAATTTGCCAATGACCCGGACATCGTTGTGGAAAATATTGTAAAGTCAAACATTATCACCAATGCGTTGGGAATCGCTGCCACCGTGGACTATGATGTACAAAAAGTCATGCTGAAAGATAACGATATTTTCATTCTTTGTACGGACGGTGTACACAATTACCACTCGGATGCGGAATTTCTGAGCAATTTAACGAAAAACCAAAATGACCTGCCAAAGGCCTGCCAGGTCATTAAGCAGACCTGTTACGAAAAAGGCGCAAGAGATCACCTGACAGTAATTCTTGTTAAAATAAATAAGCGGAATCCGGATTTGGAAGAAACCCAGCGCCTGGACAAAAGCCGCCTGGTGACGCTTCGGAATAATTGAACTTAGACGACCCAACTTGTTTTTGCCACTCAGCCGATAATTATGATCTCCGTTATTCACATCCTACGCAGCTTCAATCTCCAGAAAAGGCGAACCAAATTGCAGCAGAATTGGGGTGCCATTCCTGAAACAGCCTTTGACATTGACATCGCAAAGATATTGTTCGACCTTGCCGACAAACCTCTCATTACGGACAGCACTTTAATCGATGAAAATACATGGCACGATCTGGATATGGACGATATCTTCTTCCTTCTCAATCGTGCCACAACACCGCTGGGTGCACAATATTTATTCTACTTGCTAAAACATCCGGTGTTTTCAAAGGATGAACTGAATCGGCGTGAAAATCTCATAGATCATTTTTCAAAAAATCAAGCGTTGAGAGAAAATGTACAGCTTTCCATGCGCAATCTGGCAGAAAAAAATGCCCAATATTTGCCTTATTCGCTCTGGAAACCTCTCCCGGATAAACCGGCCTATACAAAATTTCTGCCCTTTTTAAGTTTTTTGTCTATTGTTGCCCTTGCGGCTGCTCTGGTTGGGGTAGTGCCGTTCACTGTTTTGGTTCCAATCTTCATTGTAAATCTTGTCATCCATACGACTATCAAAAGGAAAATCGAACCTTTCATTCATTCTTTCCGCTATCTCGGCATCTTTATTGGGGTAGCGCACAGAATTGCTAAATTCAAAGACACTGAACTAAATGAAATCAAGGTTCTGCTGAAGAGTCATCTGAAACTCATAGAGTTGATTGCAAAGAAAATGTACACGTTGCAGTTAAAAGATGAAACCGGTTTACTGGAATATGTGAAAATTTATTTTTTATCCGATGTCACGGGCTTTTATTCCGCACTCGATGCCATCGCCGAGCGTATAAATGAGCTCAGGGAAACCTATAAAATCCTTGGATATCTGGATGCTCTCATTTCAATCGCATCATTTCGTGTGGAATATCCACAATTTTGTCACCCGCTTTTTTCAGAAAACACCACCGATTTTTTGGTTGAAGAAATCTACAATCCTCTATTGGAAGAGCCGGTAGAAAACACGTTTTCATTTGACGCTAAAAACATCATCATAACCGGTTCCAACATGGCGGGTAAAACCACTTTTTTGAAAACCATGGGGGTAAATGCCATTTTTGCACAGACAATGAACTTATGCATGGCCAAAAGGTACACAGCACCTTTCATGAAAGTCATTTCGTCAATTGGCCGAACAGACAACCTCATTTTTGGAAAAAGCTATTATTTGGCTGAAGTGGAGTCCATTTTGAGGCTGCTTACCGCATCCGAGACGCCGGCCATCCATTTATTCATTGTCGATGAGATTTTCCGGGGAACAAATTCCGTGGAACGTCTGGCAGCTTCCATCGAAGTTCTGAAATATTTAGCCAATGAAAAGGATTTTATTCTTGTGGCAACCCATGACCTGCAATTGTCTGAAATCCTGAAAAAGGATTATCATAATTTCCATTTCCGGGAAAACGTCTGTAATGATGGACTAACGTTCGACTACAAATTGCATCCCGGACGGTCAACGACCCGAAATGCAATTGCGCTGCTGGAATACGTCGGCTATCCTGAGAGCATTGTTGAAAACGCTAAAAAGCATCTTGAAAACAAATAAACTGAGCATTAATGGGTTATTTTCACACTCGTTGGGGTTGTCTAAAATGCCCCGATTTGTCATTCCGATCCGGCAGTTGCCCGAGAGGAATCTGGGAATAACTCGTCATAATATTTATAAAAACAATTACTTATGTTGCGGACTGTCTCAGGCTCAGATTTCTCCTCAGGCTTCCGCCTGATTCGCAATAACAATTTTTTGTGACTTTTTGGACAGCCCCAACGAAAATGTCAATGAGTGAACGTGTGAGGCAATCAACCTTAGACGTAATGGCTGTGTTAATTCAAAGTTGAAACTTTCCGGCAACTGTGTTCCAAAATAGAAATTCTGGAACAAGAAGCTAAACAAAAATGTAGCGTGGGCTTTAGCCTGCGATGATAAAACACTACTTTGAAGTGCGGTGCGTAACCAGCCTTACCCAGCGTGAGCATTTGATGAAACACCGAAGGTCACCGATGAACACCGAAAACTCGGTGCCGGCCTCTGTAACCGTGTCATCTTGCACTTCATTCTCAATCGCTATTTTGCACATTTTCTCTATTCAGGTTCTGTTGTAAATTCAACGTCTCTTCCTTCTGCTCTTTCTTTCTTCACAAATTCCTGTAAGTGTTCCGGAATTGAGTCTAATGGGACAATAAATCCATCTACCATAACCATGTTATTCAGGGGATTGCCTTCTTTCATTTTTTGCGTAGAAAAATCCGGGCTAAAGTACCCCATTCTAAACATTTCTTTTATTTGTCGTGCTTTATTTGGAACAGTCGAGTTTTTTGTTCCAAAGTACTCACTTATCTGTTCAGCAGTCATGTAGGGTTCAAATGATTTGTCAAACAAGAAATTTATTGAACCGATTGCATACACAACTGCCGCCGCCCAAATTTCAATCTTCCCCCTCTGAAATAGTACATCCCTTTACCGTCCCAATTTCTTTATTAGTTTTTCACAAAGTTGCCAGTAATCGTCATCAAGTTTTTGAGCACAGAAAATTCCGGTTAATTCCAGTAATTTCTTTTCCCGATTTTTTATTTCTTCTTTAGTCATAAATTATTTTCCTTTTGCTATCTTAGCGCTCAATTACCTTTTTTTCCGGTTTCGACGTCCCCCGCTGCCACTATGCCTTTTCCTGTCGCGACTCTTGCTGTCCCTTGTGGCAAAGCCTTTTTGCTTCGACGACCAGTTCTTTGGAGAGGAGTCAATCATGGGCCTCTCTTGTGAAGCTTCTACCAACAAAGGTTCACCTTCAAAAATCTGGCCATTTAACGTCTTCATGAGTTGCGCCGCCAACGTATCTTCAATCTCAAAGAAAGAGAACCCTTTCATGATTTCAATTTTCCCGATTTCTGCGTCTCCGGAATGCAGCCCCTCATTGATCATACCTATTAAACGCCCGGGGGTCAATTTGTTTTTGCTGCCAACATTGATATATAACCTTGAAAAAGAAGACCTTTTATTATCGTGCCGGCTTTTTCTGTCCCGTTTTTCCTCCGTTTTGTCTCGTCGTTGATTTTCCGGTACGTTGATGTCCCTGGCGTCTTTATAGTAAGCCAGGAACCTGTTAAACTCTGCAGAAACAAAATGCTTAATGAGTTCTTCCCGGCTTAACCACTCCAGTTTGTTGTAAATGGCTGGCAAAAAAGGACCGATTTGTTTTTCGTCAACCTGCACTTTTTCTATTTTATCGATGAGCGAATACAGTTGCTTTGTGCAGATGTCTTTACCGCCAGGTACGCGCTCCTTAGAAAACGCTATCCCGCCCTTTCTCTCAATTTCTTTGATTTTCCTGACTTCTCGCGTGTGAATGATTGCAATTGAAGTCCCACTTTTCCCTGCCCTTCCGGTTCGTCCGCTCCTGTGAATATAAACGTCAGCATCATCGGGCAAATTAAAGTTGATGATATGCGTAAGGTCGTTTACGTCCAATCCTCTTGCCGCGACATCGGTGGCAACCAATAGCTGCAACTGACGCTTCCTGAATCTGCCCATCACCTCATCCCGTTGGGCCTGCGATAAATCGCCATGCAATGCATCGCTATTGTAACCGTCCTGAATCAGTTTATGTGCTATTTCCTTGGTCTCCCGACGTGTGCGACAAAACACAATCCCATAAATATTTGGGTTGATATCCGCAAGGCGTTTAAGCAACTCGTACCGGTCTTTGGCATGAACGACATAATACAAATGCTTTACATTATCAGCTCCTGCGTTCATCCGTGCAACGGAGATCTCAATAGGATCTCGCATGTATTTTTTTGTAATAGCCAAAATTTCTTTGGACATGGTTGCAGAAAACAGCAAGGTTTGTTTCTTTTGAGGGGTTTCGGCCAAAATCGCATCGAGGTCATCTTTAAAGCCCATGGAGAGCATTTCATCGGCTTCATCAAGTACGAGACGCACAACATGCCCAAGCTTTAATTTTCTGCGATTGATCAGATCTCTCGCTCTGCCAGGTGTTGCCACGACTATTTGAGCTTCTTTCCTCAAGGCTCTTATTTGCGGTTCAATACTGGCTCCTCCATAAACCGGCACAATGCCAAACCCTTTGCTGTATTTCGAAAAATGGGTCAGGTCTTTGGCAATTTGCAAACAAAGTTCCCTTGTTGGGCAAAGCACCAACGTTTGCGTGCTTTTATCTTCAACATTTGTGAGGTGTATTGCCGGCAATCCAAACGCGGCTGTTTTTCCCGTCCCTGTTTGGGCAGAAGCAATCAGGTCTCTATCTGATGACAATAGATGAGGGATTGTTTTAGCCTGGATAGGGGTTGGCTTTTCAAATCCAAGTTTTTTTACTGCTTCCAGTATTCCATTTTCTAAACCAGTATCTGTGAATGAGTTCATGTCTTATCTGTATTCTTTAAATGTAAAGGTTATTATTTTTAGTAAGGTCTTTTGTACTGCTATTATGTCGCCTCATGAGTTTTTATTTTTATCTTTTTTCAAAGTGCACAGCTCTTTCATAAACTCATTGTTCCTACCATCCATGATAGAAAGATAAGTAACGTGTGCATTTTTTTAATATACCATTATTAAGTCTATTAATCAAATAAATCCTCTATTAGATTCAATATTCTTCCGATTGCACGATTAGATAGTGATTGACGTTTTCGTGGAATCACTAGATAGATGTTTATGAATCTCTCGCGGAGTTACACTTTTTAATTCTGGTCTTTCATGCTGTTTTTGGGGGAATCGTGGCCACACGCTTGACTCTACGGTCGGCAACAATCTCTCCTTCCCGGTATTCTTTGCGCCAACGTGACAGCATAAATGGGTGAATGTCGAGCGCCTTGGCTACCTCTTGAATCTAAGTCCTTTCCATAAATGTCAAGCGGACCGCCTTCACCTTGAACTCATTGCCATAATTACCAATTCTCTTTGAAAATTTGGGTTGAGCCATTTCAAACCTCCTTCTTATTGTTTGAAAAAACTGTCCACTTTTTCAGGGGAGGTTCTTCACCCACTCCAAACAATTGTTAGCCGCCCTTCACGGAATTTTGCTTTATTCGAACTTCCTATGTAAGTTAAGTTAAGAATCCCAGAAATATTAGTCAAAAAATAATCAGGTCACCTCAACTTTTACTCTAATCGCTTTTCCTCTGAGCTAGTTTGGAATCATTTGATTGCATCATGCTGACAATATCAATTGGATTTTTACTATGCTTAGATGCCAATTCCCGAATATTGCTATCTGCTGTAGCGTCGATACCGTGAGACCGTAGTTTTTCCAAACAAATAGAGATGGGCGTGTTTATATCTTCGCATATTTCAGAAATATTTTTTCTACCATAGCCACCACCCACAGTTACAGAAGCGGAGGCAGTTTTCTTATGTGCCAGGATTTCTTCATACAATTGTTGTGGAGTCAAAGCATACTGTGCAGCCAGGTCTCGTAATTCAATAGAGTTGGTATTTTCAGGCTCGATGCCTGCCTGTTTTAATTGCTTTAGAACTTCTTGTAACGGAATTTGAGTTGCCTTTGATAGTTCTTCCAATGTCATAGATTCAGCATGCGGTACAGGCGGCTCTGTTTGCTCATTTGCCCATGAATTCGACAACGCCGCACCCCAATCCATTACAGTACTAAAAGGTGGAACTTCAGCAAGTGTAAAAGTCAAAATCGCAATGCTTAAAATTCCTGAAAATGCAAATTCTTTTCTTACCTTTCTGCCTTCCTGTATTTTCTTTTTTAAGTAGGCCATCAACGGTTTCCAATTAAATTTAAGATGAAAAACTGCAGTGGCAATAAATGTAAAAGAAAATATCGTGTGAACAGCTTGCCACCCTTCTTTAGTCAAGGATATGAATTTCCAGTTCGACCAATGTGCAATTCGACCGGGAGGAGCAAAGTATAAAACGATGCCAGTTATGCCAATTACTAAAAATGAAAATAGTATGAGCATGCTTGTAAATGCCCGCCAATTTATTTTTTTTGATTTCTTCCTTGTCATTTTATTCACCTCCTAAAAAGAAAATCCGGTTCCAAAAGTGAAAACGCTATTATCGTATCTAAAATAAGGATCGTTTGAATCATTATTTAGATAGTAAAAATCGGCAGAGATTTGGAAATTTTTAAAAACGCTCTTTTGAGAAAATCGTTTGGTGGCGCTAAACCAAACAATCTCCCGCGTGTCCTCTCTCGTTTCCGCCAGAGATAAACCGTCCAAATCCAGGGCCTCGACGCTATAATTCTTGATATAGTGGTCGAAACCAAGTTTAAGTGTGGTCTGCCAGGGCAGAATCTGGGTTAATGCTGTACTGATTTCCTGCCCATCGTAACTGTACGGATCATCAAAAAGTTCATCTTCAGTGCTGTAGGTCCAGAGTTCGCCAAAATCGTAGGAGTAACGAGCACCGGTGCCAAGGCGAAAGCGCCTCAGATATTTCAGGCTCAACCCAGTTGTTGATGTGACCGATTGTCCTAATTTTATACTGCCAATAAACTGACTGGTTGATGGCGTTTGGTATTCAGAGTAAACCACACGACTGGTGCCGCTATCCCGGCTGCTTCCTCTTCCCTTTCCATCAATTGCGCCGAGGCTGTCGGTGACCACCGTCGAGGTTGTCTGGGTGTCGTAGTATTTCAGCCCATACCTGGCATAAAAAATCAAAGAGGTGTTCGTTGGCAAAAACCAACTAACCCGACTAAACAGTTGGTGCTCAAAGTGATTGAATTCAGGCAAGTTTTGATAATCTCTATATTTGAGCAGGTACCCCAGTTGTGCAATCACTGAGTTTGCTGGTCGAAACTTGTAGTTGACGTAGCCAGTGCCCTGCACATAGTCTGTGTAATCGTAGACAGTTCGGTATTTGTTGAGTGCAATATTGGCACCTAAATTCAATGCGCTGCCTGCCTGACCGATAGCACGAGAAGCACCAAATCCAACCTTATGATAGTGCGAAAAGCGGTCCGTGTATTGGGCAAAGAAGTTAAGAGAACCATCATAATACAAGCGGGCGGCCCACAAATCTGTTGTCAAATCTCTGGCCAGGTAAATATTCAATTGCGTTACATAATCAGACAGGTTTTGGTAATTTCGAAAGGCGTTGTCATTGTACGCCATCTCGATTGTTACACTTTTTGTCGTCTGGCTAAGGCCCGCTGAGTTGGCACCCAACAGAATCAATCCCAGCAACAATAACCATTTAATTTGTATTAACCTCATAACTCTTGACCTCCAACATAGTTAGTTGTTGACTCAAATACTTCACACGTCTAAAATCAGTGTTTGTCTCCCTTGTGCTTTCGAGCACTGCGATGCCTTCGTAACTTGTCATTCCGCCCATCGCAAATACCGTCCCCATCCTCGTCGATAAAGATATCTCTGTTGCGTTGACGATTTCTCCATCGTGTCATTTCCATACGGTCGTCTAAACCGTTACCATTTTCGTCGATAAATTTACCTTGAATTTTTCCTGTTTTTTCATCAATGAAGCCAAATGCGTGACCCATGAAATCTTCTTTTTTATATTTAAATCCAGTGATGTCGTTGATACCATCTTTATTGAAATCCAAAATGCACTTATCGATATCGCTTTGCCCCCCCTTGCTTAATTTGTGTGATAAATCATTCACACCATCACCATCCCGGTCAATCCACAGGTCGTTTATGCCATCTTGGTTTGTGTCTATAAATTGAAATTTATGGAGATAAGGTTTGCGGGTGACATCATTTACACCATCGCCATTTGCGTCCTGAAATCTATCGTTGATGTCGTCTTTGGTTTTATCTTCAAAACCTATTGAATCTACCTTTTTAGATAGGTTTTTACTTTGTGCGCTAATTTTCCAAGTTCCCAAAGCAAGAGTGAAAGCTAAGATTAATGAGATGGTAAAGATTTTTTTCATGGTTCATCACCTCCTATAAACAACCTCCCGAAGGTTCGGAACCTTCGGGAGTGTGTTTAGGGCTAGTTAATTTCTACCGCCTCTTTTATTGGTTTTACCTTTGGGCCCCATGCCATCGCAGTCGCCAGTTCCAGTGCCAGTGCCGATGCCTCTACCTTGACCAAATTTTCGACCTGTTCCGTCTTGGGGTCTTACATAGTCCGGGTCCTGTCCGTTGGGAATGCCATCGCCGTCGGCGTCCAGAGCTAAGTCATTGATGCCATCGCCATTTTCGTCGATGAAACCCATTTTGCCTTTGCCATTCATGGGATTCTGGCGCTGGTAGTCTGGGTCTTGACCGTTGGGGATTCCGTCACCATCGTTATCTCTGGCGTTGTCGTTAACGCCATCACCGTTCTCATCTACAAAACCTTTGACTCGATTCTGCATTTCGCTTGCTTTAGTCCCACTTCCCGTGCCCTGGCCGCCTTTGTTGCCAGCGCCCATTTTGCTGCCGCTGCCGTCTTTAGGCGATACATAGTCCGGGTCTTGGCCGTTCGGGATTCCGTCACCATCAGCGTCTTTGGCATTGTCATTGATGCCGTCGCCATCAGCGTCTACAAATCCCTTTTCGGGATTCAGACGTTGGTAGTCCGGATCCTGGCCGTTCGGGATACCATCGCCATCAGCGTCTTTGGCGTTGTCGTTGAGACCATCACCATTTTTATCGACAAAACCCTTCTCGGTCGTTTTGCCTTTTTGCTGGGCGTAGGCATCTCCGGACGTAGTAACAAATAGCAGCGTCAGGGAAAACATCAGTGCCGCTGCAGCCGTAAGATTCATTATTCGTTTCATGATTCAACTCCTTTGTTTAGATAGTTAGTAATTAACCTGCGATTTTATTTCGCTTTCGGGTGAGGTTAAGGCAACAGGTGTGCCAGAAATTGAAGTGTGAAAACAATTTTGTTATAACATATTTATAATTAAAGGCTTATTAACTACATTGATTAGAACTAAATTTGGGATGGACAGGATTTTTCGACCATTTAGTCGACGAGGGTTCGACGGTTTGGACGATACCTTTTTCCACAACAACCAAAGAAAGGAAATTCGGCAATACTCGATGTCTTCAAAATATACAGAACAAAATAGACAAGGCTATGGCTCAACTAACGAGCCTATAGCCTTGGTTGGAGGAAGTAAAAAGTTTATAATTTTTTAATTCACACTTTTTATTGTCAAGCCAGGAAATCTTTCCTGAGCAAATTGCTCATGACAGCTCACACAAGCTTGCGCCATTTTCCCGTAGATTTTCATGCCGGCGGCAAAATCGTGTCGCTCCGCGGCTTGTGCAAGTTTTTTGGCCTGGCCGTGAAACGCTCTGTCCATGTGCACGAATCCGGTCGGTAGCAGGCTTATCAGTTGCTGCAATTCCTGTGGCGACAACGATTGTTTCAGAATAAAGCTGTTGTGGATTTTCATTGCGATATTCGCCGCCTTATTCGCTTCTCCTTTGCTCAGATGGTTCAGCAGCAGATGCATGCCCGATTCGATTTGCTGCATCTCCTGTTGCAAGAGGTGAAGCAAGTTTGGCGGCAGTTCCAGTTCATTGGGTCGATTCTCATTCCCTTCTGCGCCATGTTCATCATGGTCTACCGCAACCGCCGTTCCCAATGTTTTGTGTGGCTCGCCATTATCTTTGGAACATCCGATTGTTAAGACGTCCACAAGAATAATCAAGATAAATGTGACAAGAGTTTTCATCGTGTCTCCTTTAATTAAATTTTTACTAAACGCCTGCCAAAATTCAAGCCATGCTCTGCATTTGCAGGGTCACGTAGATTCGTTACAAATAAGAAGTGATAAAACGCGTATTCAAACAAGAGAGAATGTACTACTTCTTCTTCCAAACCGTCAAGGTTATACCAATCCAGATGAACGACCTGAAGGTCATTGCACCCATGCTCTGTAATGCAACGGTGTATGTCGAAGCATACATGACGAATAGAACCAGAAGAACGACGACATGAGCGGTTGTGATATAACTCGCGATCCTGGCAGCCCACATCTGCGCCGACCATATCCCGACCCCAGCAGCAATTGAAACCACTCCCATGCTTGTGTTGTATATTACAAGCCAACGTAAGACCGTGTAGTCAGGCTGCGTCAGTCCAAGAAGCACTGCGGAACCGGAAATAAGCGAGAGTAAACCTACCAGAAGTCCTGTAACTCCTGCAAATCGATTTTTGGTTTTTGATCTCATTGAGTTTTGGGTCGCCGAGTGCTTCACGACTTTCCTTTTGGTAAAGGTCTCAATAGTTGCCCCCAGTCATCAAACGCATCATACAGCACCGGGATAACGATCATTGTCAAAAAGGTAGAAGCAGTCATGCCACCGATAACCGCAATCGCCAGTGGTGAAAAGCGCTCGGCACCAAGTGCCCATTCGAATGCAAGCGGGATCATTCCTACGATGGTGGAAAATGAAGTCATCATAATCGGACGAAAACGGGTGCGGACTGAACCGATAATAGCCTCTCGACGCGCCATACCTTCCGAACGTTTTTGACGGATAAAATCGAGCAAAATAATAGCATTATTCACTACAATCCCCACTAGCAGAATCAATCCGACCATAACCGGCATGGAGACAGACTTTCCAGCAATCCACAAGGCGATGGAAACACCAATCAGGCTCAAAGGTACCGACATGAGCACGGTGATTGGATGTAGAAATGACCTGAATTGGGCAACTAATAAGAGATAAATGGCCACAAACGCTATGGCGAGTGCCCCGACTAACTCACCCCTGGATTCTGCCAAATCTTTGTCTTCACCCTCCAGTGAAATCGTATATCCCCTTGGTACATTTATGTTTGCTATGACCTTTCTGACATCCGCTGTGACAAAGCTCAGGGGGCGGTCTTGGTGCAAAGCCAGTATTTTAAGAGTGGATTCCAGGTTCTCATGGGTAACCAGCCCCTGAACACGAATTTCTTGGCTTTCAGCTAAAGCGCTAAATGGCACCACCTGGCCGTCTTGCATCGAAATTGTCCGCACCGCCAAGGCATCGGTTTCCTGTTGGCGGAAGGATTTGGCGTATCGAACCCGAATGGGCGTATCCTCACCCACTTGACTTCGGTACATTCCGGCAATCGTGCCATCCAGAGACTGCACCAATTCACGGGCAGCGACAGCCGGAGATAGTCCCAATTCTCGTGCCCGTTCCTCATCGATGGATAGTATCGTGTTCCGCTGGTCTAATCGCCAACTGCGATAAGGATTCGTTACCCCAGCTATCGAGCGAACCCGGGAAAGCGCCTGATCACCCAGTTTGTCCAATACAAGTGGGTCCGGCCCTTTAATGCTTACCTCGATGGATGCGGCAGTCGTTGCTTTGGCTGTGCTGCCAGATTCACGCACAACCAGGGTTTGAATTCCCGGAACCTTGGCAAGATTATTACGGAGGCGGTCTTGTATCTCCCAGATGGTCTTGTCCCGTTCTGTTCTCGGAGTGAAGGTTAAGGAGAGATATCCCTGTGTCGGCCCTTGCACGCCGCCTCCACCAAAAGAGTGCATACCAGGCTCAAACCCCATCTGGTTCGAAATGAGCACGACTTCAGGTTCGGACAGAATTACCGCTTCAACATCTTGCATTACTTTTTCGGTTTCATCTAATGAAGAGCCTGGCGGGGTTTCAACCGTTACAAAGCTGGAACCGCTGTCCAGTTTTGGCAACAGCTCCATGCCCTGAAATCGCAAGAGGATTAATCCGGTGACGAAGAGAACCGCAGCCGTGACAAACACCAGCCAGCGGGCTCTTAAAGATTTTTGCAATAACCACAGATAGCCATTGCGTAAATAATCCATTGCCCAATTCCAGGGTCTACTGATCTTAACAGCCCAATTTTCCAGCTTACCGCCTTCCCGGGTAACCATCGCTGTTAAAATCGGCACAAGCCCCAACGCTACTACTAGGGAAGAAAGGAAGGCGATAATTAATGTGCCTGACAGAGGGCCGAAAACTTTACCTACAAAGCCGTAAAGATATAGCAGCGGAATCAGAACGATAAGTGTCGTAGCGTTGCCGGCAATGACCGCAAATTGAATCTCAGAGGCGCCGGCCATCGCTGCCTCATCAGGTGAGAGGTTACCTTCATTGTAGCGGCGGGTAATGTTTTCCAAAACGACAACCGAAGCATCCACAACCATACCCACTGCCAAAATGATGGCAGTTAAGGTAACCAGATTTACCTCGATACCAAATAGCTTCATTCCTGCAAATGTCAACACAAAAGACATGGGCATGGATATGGCCACCACAATCCCCCGGCGGACACTGCTCAAAAATAAAAATATCACGATCGATGCTAACAAAAGGGCCTGCCAGACGCTTCCCAACATGTTGTCGACAACCTGTTGGGTAAAAGAGGCATCCTCTTCGGCTTCTATGATTTTAATTTCAGAGTAACGCCTTGATATATCCTTAAACTTACTTCTGACCAGCTCAACCACCTGCACCGTATTGGCATCGTCTTGTTTAAAAATCTGCATGGCAATGGCCGCCTGTCCATTCACCCTGAAACGCGAGAGATCCTCGCCACCACCTTCGCTGATTTCGGCGATGTCACCAATGAGGATTCTGCTGCCAGTCTGTGTGGTAATTGGGATTTGAGCGATTTCACGCAGGGTCCGTTTTTGTTCATCTACTCTAAACGTATACTGGCGTCCCGCGCTGCGAATCTGACCCGCCGGTACACTGACGTTGTGGTTTCGGATCGCATCCACTACCACCGCTAAACGAAGCTTGTGCGCTTCCAGACGATTCCTATCCACGTGCACGGAAATTTCCGGTTTATAGCCACCGAAAACATCCACCAGGGCCACTCCTTCAACCCGCTGGATTTCCGGCGCCAAAACATCTTCCGCCAGACGTCTTACTGCCACCAGGTCTTCTCCTTTCAGACCAACGGTGAGCACGGGTCGATCGCTTGTGGAAAATTTTAAAACCTGTGGCTCACCAATTTCCCGTGGCAATTGAGAGCGGATTCGAGAAATAGCATTTTGTGCATCCACGGCAGCCAAATCCACATCCATATCGTAAGTGAATTCCACCGATACCAATGACAAACCATCCTGCGAAGTCGAACTCACTTTATAGACGCCTTCCAAAGCCGCACATTCCTCCTCGATGGGCTCAGAGATGAGATCAGCCACATCCTGTGCGGCTGCCCCGGGATATGGGGTCAAAATATTGACCAACGGTGGCGCCGTTTCAGGAAAAAGCTGAATCGGCAGCGTGAAATAGGCCAACGTTCCGAAGATAACTGCAGCGATGGCGAGCGCCCAAACTGTGTGCCGGTTTAACAGAGCAAATCGGGAAAGCGTCATGGGGTCACCTCCTTAATCTCTACCGGAAAGACGGGCACTCCGTCTTCCAGGCTGCTTAGATTGGAGATGGCCACGCGGTCTTTTCCATTCCAGTGAAACTCAACTTCAACCCAGGCATCCTGTTCAATACCAATGGTGACCGGCTGCTTTTTGGCACGGTTTTCATGAATCAAGAAGATGTGCGGATTGCCGCCCTGATTGGAAATCGCTTCCACCGGAACCGCTACACTGTTGCCGCTGGATTTAAGGATGAAATCCACCTGCATTGAGCTCCCGATGCGCAAATCTTCGACGTGATTTGTCAAGGCTGGCACTGGCAGCTTGATGGTAAACGTGCGTGCGGGACCGCTGGTGACCGGAGCAACCTCCGAAACCTTGGATTGAAATGTGTGTCCTTGCCAGTCCTGCACTTTAACAGGAACGCCAACTCTGATGCCTCGCCCCAGATCTTCTTCTACCACCTCCACATGAATTTCGATCACATCGTTGGCGAGCAGTAAAATGGGTTGACCGGGCATGACGTGCTGTCCTGGTTCAACCAGCCAGGAGAGCACCTGACCCTTTATCGAGGAAAACTCTTTAGCCTTATCAAGTTTGGCTTCGGCTTCGGCCAATGCGGCTTTGGCGCTGCGGTAAGCTCGCAAACTGGTTTCCATCTGTTCTGACGGTAGCGCTTCGGCCTCGACCAATCTTTGATCGGCCTCATATCGGCGATGCCAGTAATCCAGGTCCGCTTGCAGCCGCTCTACGGTTGCGCGAATATCGGGTACATCGATCTCTACAACTTGTTCGTCTTTGTTAACAGGTGCGCCCTCAGGTTTCGGCAAGGAAACCACCGTCCCTTGCACTTGGGCGATGACTTTGACTTCACGATTGGCATGCACAGTTCCCATATAAGACAGTCGGCTTTGCATGTCCATTAGCATGGGTTGCGTGACACGCACAGCTACCGGAGGTACGGTTACCTGGTCGGCGCGGTTATCGCTACAACTGGAGACAGCAAAGCCCACTACAATGATTAAAAGCGTCGATATAATAAAGGAAGATATTTTATGCTTCATGGCACACTCCTTACGATTGTTTCAGCCAGATCAGCGGTTAAAGTCCCCGATGTGGCATGGTAGTTCATGATTGCCAGCCGTCCGGCATATACCACCCCTCTTTCGTCCATTTGCAACTGCAGCAGTTCGGTTTCCTGAGTCAGCAACTCGCTGAGAGAAATACGGCCTGCTTCATACCTCTGCCGCTGCGCGATTACTGAGCGTGACTTGGAATCCACAGCCTGAGCGAGATGTTTTTGGCGAATGTTAGAAATTCGCCATTGCTCTAAGGCAATGTGCAGCGCTGCATTTTGGGCTTGCAAGGCGGACTGCCGGCCTTCCTCCGCTGCTTTCACCGAGGCTTTTGCAGCCCTCACGTTTGCGATTCGCCGTCCGCCGTCAAAGATAGGCAGACTGATACTAAGACCGACCGCCCATTCACCAGTCATGTCTAAGTCACTGCCGGAACGCATGAAGTAAGAAGCAAATCCGCTGATTTCAGGCCAAAAACTTCTTGAGGCCTGAGCGTGCAAGGCTAGCGCCCGTTCCAATTGTGTCTGTGCTTTGCGCACCTCCGGGCCGACCACCTGAGAAACGGCCGTCAGTGAACCCGGGAATAGAACTCCTTCCAACAAATCATCTTGGGCTGGCATCAAAGGTTGAATTGGTGTATTCGTTCCCAGCAGCAGCCCGAGACGAATGGTTGATTGATAAAATCCGGATTCAACCTCTAGGCTGTCGGAGCGGGTAGATTCGATGGATGAGGTTACCAGTCCCCGGTCAGCCGGTGAAACTCTGCCTTCTTGCAGCAATATGCTAAGTTCGCGGTAGCGCTGTCGCAGTACTTGTAACCGTGCGACAATCAGGGCTTTTCTATCCTGCAATTCCTGGGATTGGACATAAATTTGTGCGATGCCTTCGATGAGACGCTTTTCCGTCAAGTTCTCTTGCACAGCCGACTCTGTGGCCGATGCCCTGGCCGCACGAGTTGCCGCTAATGTGCGACCGCCACTGAACAGAGGGATTTTAACCTGGGTGACGGCTTCATAAATGTCGTTATCCAAAGGGGGAAATATCCCTGCCTGGTGAATCGGAACGATGATGTTTGGTTCATTATAATGGGTGTATCCAGAAGAAACGACAATCTGTGGGAAAAGGTCGCTCTTTGCTACGCCGATTCTGGCTTCGGTCGCATCTCGCTGCGCTCTCACGGACTTAATAATTGGACTTTTCTTTAAAGCCGTCTCCAAAGCTTCGGTTATCGTCATACCCTGCAGGCCGTCATCAGCATGGAGAGTTGAAACGAATGCCGCGAGTAAGAAAACCCCGCTCAGAAACTGTATCATTTTACTATTTTGAAATGTCATCTTTTCGACTTCCCTTTATTGTTCTTTGCCTTTATTGGAGTTTGATGCAGAAACTAAAAAAAGGATACAAGTTTGTTAATATTAACTAACAAATACACCAAAAAAAATTAACTTATACTTTCAGCAAACGCTTGCCACAACACCGGAACCCGTTCACTGATAGAAAATTCAAACTCACTCAAAGACCAGATAAATGCGGTTGCCTGCACCAAACCCAAAAAAGCAATGGCTGTCGCTTCAATGTCGATGTCGGATTTTACCTGCCCGCTATCTTTCGCCCGTAAAAGAATGCCGCGAATGAGATCCAGATAATGGTTGACCATCTTCAAAACCGACTTACGCAAAACGGGATCATTCTGATGCACTTCTTCGGAAAATATCAACCGTGGAATCCCTTTGTTTTTTTCAATATAGCTCAGGTGCATGTGCAATATTTCTTTTAGCTTATCCACCGGGTTTTCGATATTAGCGACGGCGTTACTGATATTGCTAGTTAAATTCCGCCCTATTGTTTCGATCATCCCTAGCATGATCTCTTGTTTGTTCTTGAAATGCCGGTATAGCGCCGCATCCGAAATGCCAATCCTGCCTGCGATGTTTTTCATGGTTAAGTTTTTCACCCCTTCTTCGGAACTGATTTGCAGGGCAGTAAAAACGATTTGTTCTTTGCGGTTATTGAATGAGTTCTTCATAATGAGTTCAGTTAGTTATTGCAAACTAATATAGGAAAAATGAAACCTTAATGTCAACACTTTTTTTCGAATATTAAATTTGAAAATGTTTCAAACGAAACCTTACTCAGTTAGAAGGAAGGCTATGGCTTCGTTCATAGCAGCCATAGCCTTTTAGAGGAGGAAAAAGCAGCTCGGTTGATCTTTTTTTCTAAGCAAGTTTGTCAAAAGGCCCAGCGACCCTCGATCCAAATCCACAAGCCGTCGTTGTAGTGCCAATAGCCAGGAAACCAAATTACACCAATCGGGTAAAGGTCCCAGTAACCTGCAACCCAAATCCACTGAAAGAGGCGATAATTCCAGCTCCAGTATCCGGGAATCCACACCGCACTCGGATTTTGCCGCACCGGAATGACCTCTTTTCTCAGTGCAGGTGGCTTTTGGTTGACCGTAATCCTTCGGGTGGTCTGAGCGATCTGGGTTGTCGCAGCTTTGGTTCGGACAGACACGCTGTTGCCCTTCTTGGCCTTACTCGTAGATTTTGTGGCAGTAACTTTAGCTTTTGGTTGGGTACTTTTTCCTCGACCATTACCACCTTGAGGGTAAGCCCAACCTTCCTGGTTTAGACTGAGAATGAATAATACAGCCAAAATCCAGCCGAAATATTTTGTTAGTCGCTTCATGTCGTTAACCTCCTTTGGTCAATTTGTTTATTTTCTCGCACACTTTCTTATATTAGCTATTCTCGCTGTTTCCACTTCATGATCCTGCAAGCCGCGTGCCAAAGCGAGTGAATGCCTTTGGAGACGCATCCATACTTTTGTTTTATATAAACTTGTTTAACATTGTTAAATAACCAGAGGAAAGTGACAGTGCGGCTCAACGACGATTTGGGCGAAGTAGCATCGACGGTTTGGACGAAGAGGTTAAATGATCAACAGCCCTGGTATAGGATAGGTTTGGAAATTGGAAATCTAAGCCGAGTCATTTAAGAGATAACCGATTAAATAGGCTACTACTGCAGTCGCACACCAATCATGAGCATTTCAAATGCCGATTTTCACCAACGTTTACCAGTGACAAATACCCTTACCGAGCCAACGGCAAATATTGTAAAGAAGGTAAGGCCAATTGCGATTTAGTAAGAATTGCTGGAAAAGAATGAGCTAATACTAGCTAACAGGTAGGACAAAATCGGAACAAAACCAGCCTTTATGGGGGATTTTCATTCAGGAATAATATGAAGCTCTTGCAGGAGCTTAGTGTCCACCCATTGTTTTTTATCCTTGGTAATCAAATCTCCTACTTTTTCTAAAAGTTGGCCGGTAAATCCTTTTCGATTATAAATCTGTCGAATTTCCTCCTTCTCTTTCTCAGGCAGATTTTCGACTTCCCACTCCCCTCGGTACCTTTCCCTGGATTTGAATTCAACTTCCGACTTGATGCACATGTAGCTGCCAACAGTCAGGGACAAACGATCCGCAAAACGGCGTGACAGTACCATCGATGGCGCCGTAAACCATATCGCCGATGTACCCCTTTTTCGAAGTCATGTATCGGAGGGCTCTTCTAAAGATTCTTTGATGACCTGCTCTGTGTGTGCTTTTAGACGCCGCCAAATCTTACTCAGAATGAGCCCGCCTCACATCTTGAAGCCGTCCTTTGCAAAGTTTTAGCTCCTTTTAATCGTATGAACTTTTTCCAGCCTATTCTTGCAAACTCATTCACTTCATTCCATACTTCTTCAACTTGTACCTTAAATGTCGTTCGGTCATACCTAAAATTTCCGCAGCTTTAGTTTGAACGCCGTTTGTCGCTGCTAATGCTTCCTGTATCAACTTTGTTTCGAAGGTTGCCACTCTTTCCTCAAAGCTACCGGGTGTCAAATCAAGTGATTCTTTTTTTTCGCTTTTTAATCCCTGAACATTCATGGGTAGATCGCGTGATGTAATGATTTCTCCTCTCGCTAATACGACCGCCTGCTCGATGATGTTTTCCAGTTCCCGAATATTTCCAGGATAAGAATACTTCAGCAGTAAATCCATGGCCTCTCTTGAGATGCCGCTAACCTGCTTCTTATTTAAATCTGCAAACTTTCTCAGAAAATGACTGGTCAAGGGATGAATGTCGGTTTTGTGCTCACGAAGTGGGGGAACCGAAACCGAGACCACATTGAGACGATAGTAAAGATCATCACGAAAAGTTTTTTCTGTAAGCATGTCCTCCAGATCGCGGTTGGTCGCTGCGATCAACCGCACATCCACTTTTATCGTTTCGCTACTGCCAACTCGTTCGAAGGATTTTTCCTGTAAAACCCGCAATAGCTTTACCTGTGTGGACAGAGGGATTTCGCCAATTTCATCCAGAAACAGGGTACCATCATGGGCCAATTCAAATCGACCTTTGCGTTGACGGTCTGCCCCTGTGAAGGCGCCTTTCTCATGGCCAAAGAGCTCGCTTTCCAAAATATTTTCTGCCAAGGCAGCGCAGTTTACTGCAATAAAAGACCGGTCTTTGCGCTGACTGGCATAATGGATCGCTTTAGCGACCAATTCTTTACCAGTACCGCTCTCACCTCGAATGAGGACAGTAGCCTGACTGGGTGCCACTCTTGCTGCTGTGTTGAGCACTTCCTCCATCTCTCGACTGCTTGAAATGATTTCTGCAAACTTGAATTTTTCTTCAAGTTGCTTTTTCAGTTCTCGATTTTCAGAAACCAATTGTTTACGTTCCAGTGCCTTTGCGACAATCAATTCAAGCTGATCCAAATCGATAGGTTTAGTAAGATAATCGATAGCCCCTGCTTTCATCGCTTCCGTGGCCGATTCGATGCTGCCGTAAGCCGTCATAACGATAACATCAATTTCAGGATTAATTTGTTTAGCTTCATGTAAAACAGTTACACCATCTTTGTCAGGCATTTTAAAGTCGGTGAGGATCAAATCAATGGCTTTAGACTTCACCAATTCAAGGCCTGCAGTTCCGGAATCTGCCTTTTCAACCTGGTATCCTTTTTTCTTGAGAAACCCAGCTAAGGTTTCTAATTGAGCTTTCTCATCGTCTATGACTAAAATTGTATAGCCCAACATAAATAAATTCCTTAAACATCAATTCATAGAAATATCTGAAAATTCTTTAAATTCACTCCTTCACGTGCGGCAAAATCACTCGAAAAATTGTTCCAACATTCACTTGGCTCTCCACTTCGATACGGCCGCGATGCGCTGCAACAATCTGATTGGCAATACTCAATCCCATGCCCGTGCCATCTTCTTTGGTGGTGAAATATAAATCAAAAATCTTGTCCAAACTGTTTTGGGGGATGCCATAACCTGTGTCCTCGATTTCAATGGCGACACTATTTCCCAATGCCGCAGTCCTAATCGAAATAGTGCCATCTTTAGAAATGGCCTGCAAGCTGTTTTGGACCAAATTTAAAAATACCTGTTTCATTTGATTTGGATCCAAAGGTATTTTCTCCATGATTTGGTATTTTTTTACCACTTTGGTACCTTTACTGTCGGCCTCTGGTAAGACTAATTCTACTACTTCGTCCATTAGCTCATTTAAGTCTGAACTGCGAAGATCTAATTTGGGTGGGCGAGCAAATATCAGAAATCGTTGGATAAGATCGTTGATACGAGACACCTCACTTACTACGGTCTTCGATAAACTCCTATATTCATCCACATCCGTCTTAGGTTCGAACTCTTTACTCAACCTCTGAGCAATCATGCTGATGGCGTTCAAAGGATTTCGCACTTCATGGGCAACACCAGAAGCCAGCTCTCCCATCGCCGTCAATTTTTCCTTGCGACGGAGATTTTCTTCCATGACCCGGCGTTCAGTCAAATCTTTAATCACGGCTACCGCTGAATCTAGTTCACCGGTTTTGCTCTTTAATGCAAAAGTATTGATGGCCAGAATGGTTCGCTTATCAAAAATGGTGTATTCTGTTTCAAAATCTCTAACGCTTTGGCCAGTTCGTAGCGTTTCTTCAAGTACGGTCTCGGTATCAATCAAGTCCGTGCACTTTTTCCCAAATGCGTCTCTTTCCTTGATCTTAAAAAGCCCCTCCGCAGCGCGGTTAAAAAGCGTAATCTTCTCGTTGCGATCAATGGCGACTACAGCATCGGTCATATTGGCTAAGATGTTGCCGGTATACGTTTTGGTTCTTAAATAAGCTTCATCCAGGAGCGTATAATTCTGGTTTACAATGATAAAATTGAATACAAAAACGCCGCCAACCAGGAGGATTAGAGAAATCAACGCCAGTCTTCTTTTGGTTCTGGTGTCGGCCTCAGCTATATGATCCGTTTTTAAACCAATGCGAACGAGTCCAACGGAAACACCATCTATTAAAAAAGGGGTCACGGCTTCGAAAATCTGATTGCCATTTAATTCGGTCAACCGGGTCGTCGGAATAGATTTCTTCTGGGCTTCCAGTAAGAAAGGGGTGCTGCTTATCTTCGACATGCTCGTAATATTCTTCGATGCGGCGATAATGCCAACGGTATCCTGAATCACAATGTAGAGGATCCCTTCTTTTTCTGCCATATCATTTATGAGTCGACCCACCCCAATTTCCTTGCGGAGACGCAGCATCTCTGCAGCATCTATGTTGACAACCACAGCACCACCTTTGGAGCGCCGAACAGCCACAGCATATCGCTTGCCTAAGCCAAAGCGTGATTCCTTAAAACCAATGACTATCGCATCTTCACGACCGTCCAAGAGGGGATGAATAAATTGACGTGGATCGTGCAGTGGTTCTAAATCTTCATGAACTGTGTCGTGACTACTGAAAATTTTATTCCCCTTTTTATCAAAAATATTGATTCGATACAAGTTATTTTGTTCGGCAATTTCGGTTAATTCTTTTTGTGAAAGTGTGCTCTTCCTGTCTAATCTTTCGATTATTTTGGCGTTATTCATGAGTCGTTCGGCGACTTGATTTTCAAGTTCGCTGTAGGCTAACGTCGCATTATCACTACTCACCGCAATTGATTCGATCAGGGAAATCGCCTCCTCGGACATGATGTGCAAAATTTCTTTCTTTATTTGAGAAAGCTCAATAATTGCGGATAGTACTAATATAAGAGCCAAAGATAGTGTGATAATGACCATAAACTTTGGCTTTAGAAGTAATCCCTTTTTAACCTTTAAAGTTTTTTTCCTTTTCATAATTAATCCACAAAAAAACTTCCCATTATTTTATCTAAGCGGGGAAGTTGTTCAGGTAATTGTATTTTTTCTGAAAGATTAAATCATCTTTAGAATAACTTCCTTTTAGCACCTTTTACGTAAAGGCGGGTTGTAGAAGATAGCTAACACATGTTCATTCATCCTAAAATTGAGCAAAAGCATCAGGATTTGATGAATAAACCATTTATATATTATTATTGTGAAATAGTACCCTATGTAGATTCTATTGCGCTTTCTCAATAGTTGCTAAATAACAATAGACCAATACAATACGACTTTTGAGTGTCCTTAGAACCAGCGTTGGCATTTTGCTATTGACGAATCATTCGTTCAGGGTATCGTTGTTATAAATATTGAAAATAATTGCAATTTTGTCAACTGAAATTACAATGCTTCAGTGTACCAGGTTCTAATCTCCAAATACTCCTCCTACCCCACTCCCACGATCAAGCGATCGCCGGGGGGTAAATTCAACAAGCTCGCAAGGAATTTACCCCCCCGTCTCTTTACAATGAATCCCTTGCGCAACGAATGAGCAACGAATTGCATTTCCATCCAATTAAAGCACGCAACAACTCGACCTTCGGTACTGGGGCGCCAAAACATCATTCAGGGCGCTGATGGTACGTCGGGGATTCACAGGCTAAGCTAGACGAGCGGATACAAATTCTTGACGGGTAATTTCTTTTGACATTCCTCTGTAATCTAAACAAACCTTGCGAAGGTTTGGAACCTTCGCAAGGTTGCAGGTTCCCTCCCAAAGTCTGCAATTTATTTTTGTCCTGAGTTCATTTTGGGAACACAGTCCCTGACTCACCGGTGTGTCGGGGAGCATCCGGCTAAACCGGACGCACGGGTAACAAATTGCCGATGAGAAAAAAATATATATTTAATCTTCTTTCGTCAATTCATTAGCAATTAATTCCGCTTGTTTTAAAACGGTTTCAGTCGCCAGTTTTTGCATGTCCGGCGGATAACCATATTGCCGTAAGGTTCTTTTTACAATCACTTTCAGTTTGGCCTTTACGCTTTCTTTAATTGTCCAATCAATGCTGGCATTTTGTTTGACTTTTTCAAAAAGCACAATAGCCAATTCGCGCAGCTTTTCTTTCTGCATCAGTTCCCGCGCACTTTTATTATTGGCAATCGCCGTGTAAAAGGCATATTCAAATGTTGACATGCCCATTTCCTGCGGCTCTTTATCCATCTGCTGAATATCTTTGCCCAAATTTATCAGTTCTTCGATGAATTCGGCGGCACTGATTATTTTATTGTGGTATTTGAGGATGGCTTTTTCCAGCATTTCCAGCAAGGCTTTGCTTTGCACCAGATTGGTCTTAGCCCGCGATTTAATTTCGTCATTCAGAAGTTTTTTAAGCACTTCTATTGCGATATTCTTGTGCTTCATTCCTTTGACTTCCAAAAGGAACTCTTCAGACAAAATGGAAATATCCGGCTTTTTGATTCCGGCGGCGTCGAACACGTCGATAACCTTATCCGTGACCAAAGCCTTGTCTATCACCTGGCGAATGGCGGTTTCCAGTTCTTCATCGGTTTTGCCCGGGCCAGGCGACTCAAATTTTACCAGCCGCGCTTTGACAGCCTGGAAAAATGCAACTTCATCCTTTACATCCATTGCTTGCTCATGCGGGATGGCGATGGCAAAAGCCTTTGATAAAGCAGCCACTTCATCCACATATCTTTTCTTGCCATTGTCCAAACCAAGAATATGTTCTTCGGCGGCCAAAATCAGAGACAGTTTTTGCGACGTATCTGCCGTGAAATAATCTTCGTAATTAAAACCAAAAAACATGGCTGCAACCACTTCCAGTTTTTCGAGCATCAATTGAACCGCTTTTTCCTGCGTTATCGTCGGGTCGCCTTTGCCCCCGCTCTCGGAATAAAAAGACAATGCCTTTTTTAAATCCGACGCGATGCCAAGATAGTCGACAATTAAACCGCCCGGTTTGTCTTTGTAAACACGGTTGACGCGGGCAATGGCCTGCATCAGGTTATGCCCCTGCATGGGTTTGTCAATGTAAAGCGTATGTAAACAAGGCACATCAAAACCGGTCAGCCACATATCGCGGACGATCACCAGCTTGAGCTCATCCTG